>JANPNA010000295.1:0-30758 GCA_031427235.1 Pirellula sp. | reverse complement strand
CAATTGAATTCGAACAACTTAGAAAGGAGCTTGGGGCAGATTTGTTGTTGAACCATCACAGTAAATCAATTCGCGTCGAAAAAGCAGAGGTGTTAAAAATAAACTCGCCGATCAAGCCCGGTGATTTATTGCGGGTCCGATTCAAGGTTCGCTTTCACGGCTTCGGCACCTTTCAGTTTGGTCAATATGGAACCGACGGAGTCAAGTTCGCTGTGTCACATTCCTCAATACTTGGCGATCAGTCGCTACGTGAGGGAAATTCTATATTTGTAGAAAAGGCGATTGTGGGATTCCAGATTATCAAGCAGCCCGCCAAGATTGATGGTTCACCATGACAATTGAACTGCTATACACCTCTGCCTCGCAGGGACTTAAACAAGGTAGTCGCGGGTTCTGTACGGTTGTCTGTACGGCTGGACTACCAATCAACCTAGCTCAGCGTCTAGAAGCGCTCAGTGGCTATCGGCATCTATATCAGCCTGGTGACCAACGCGCTGATGACAATCCAGTTTGCCACTCACACATTCGTCTTGCGGTTGGGGGCAAGACACTTTCAATATTGTCGCGGGTCGGTGCCTATGGCGTGGACTACAGTCAACGCACCAACAAAATCGCTCACCATGTTGTCTTTGACGGGCCAGTCCCTGAGTGTGGCCCGGCCGCTGTGCTTGCTCAATCGGGCATTATGCGAACCAATTGGGATGGCGAGTGCAAAACGCTGCAAAGTGGTCCGGAGGTTTCGTCGATTGCGGTTCAGCCAGCACCATGCAAAGAGTGGATGCGAATAACGGGCGATGCAGGTTGGGCAGGCGTTGTAGCAAACGCTTGGTTGCATCCGACTGGTAAACCGGTATGGATTGTGTTTTCTGAATCGCAATCGACGTCGCTACTCGAGTTAATGCAAGAAGCCACAGCGATACTCCCGGAATCACGGCGTTGGCAGGCGACGTTTAGCACCTACTGCACCAATCTGCCACCCGATGTAGAGTGCCGTGTTAGATGCGTAAACGCTGGCAGCGATGAAGCTCGCATGTCAATCGCCAGGGGTACCGTGCTAGATCTGACAAAACCGATGGAAGGTGCACCAGTCAATGATGCGACAAACGCAGCTAGGCATGGTTACACGATTGGCGCAAGAAGTAATTTCGTTCCGCCGGTGCCGGAACTATCCAATGTCTCCGATCAAACAATCGAAGAGATTGAAGCCGCATTGTCCGCGCATGCGTCGGATGACAACGAATATCAGTTTCAACAACAAATACCCAGCAAACTACCAATTCCTTTAGCGATGCCGAATCGGCGGCCTGGTAATGACGCGAATCGCAGGGGAGCAAAATCATCGACAAGACAATCCAAATTCTGGAGGGTATTGACAGTCGCGGCAAGCGTATTGATGTTTCTCTCGCTCGTTGGTGCCAGCGTGTTTTATTTTGCAACAACAAAAAACCCGCTTGCTGGCATCGTTGAGAAAACATCAAAGGAAAGGCCAAAACAGGCACCGGAAAAACCTAAAGACACTCCGCGGACCAAAACGGTGGACAAGGACCCGGCACAAAATAAAGGAGCGGCGAATAATGATTCCGAGGAGAATCAGCCGCAGGCAACTTCCCATGAAATTCAACTTTCGTTGGATCAAACGACAGTTGAGATAAATGAAAACAAGAACATGGATGCGGATCTTTCGATCGCAAGTTTAAAAGTAACCCACGCGAAATCTTCGGATGTCAAACTCTCGGATGAATCGCAGGATTTTGCCCTCCGCGATGGGGAGGTGTACTTAAGGAAGAAAAAGGACGGCTACAACTATGAGGCAACACCCGAACTAAATTGGAAGCTCACGATTGGTGACAAGAGTTTTCCCTTTTCTCTCAAAGTTAAGAATTTAAACGATACGGATTTAAAGTTGGTTATTTCGGACGATATTGGTAAGCCATCTGCGATGTCCGTTTTTGAAGGTACAAAACTCAAGGCGGACGTAGACGCAGGAAGCAAAGACGACGATGAAGATAAGGAAAGCAAACGAACCTTTTCGTGGAAGGGTCATAACGGCGATGGTGAATGGACTGTTTTTGAAACGAAACAACAGGTGCAGATTACTTCGCAGTTCACTGAAGTCTATTGTGAATTGACTTACGCTACCAGCTTCCCGTCTCCCGAGACAAAAGTCAAAAGCGACAAGATTACAATTCAACCGCTGGGCAAAGCGACAATCGAATTTTCATCAATTTTCTTTGCGTTGAATTTTGACATGCAAATCGAAGTGTCCTTTCCCGAACTGTCTGTTGAATCACCAAAAATACGTTATCCATTTCGGTGGATGGAGCACGACAAATATCTAGACGGAAACAAGCTAAAAATTGACTTAGGGAGTAACGGAGCGAATCAGTTCAATCTGCCATCAAAGTATTTTAAATTTGTATCAGCAAGCGACGACGGAGTTGCGAACGGATGGCTTCAAAAAGCGATTTGGCAATCCAAAGCCGTTCGGGACAATGTTTCGAAACTGAAGAATTCGATGGGGCTTTTGAAGTTGCATTTTGCTCGCTCGCAGGTTGCAACCGCATTCATGCAATTCGTTTATGAAATCAAAGAGTCTCCCAGCGAAGAGTTTTTCCACTCAATAGAAAGTGTCGACGAATGGATTCGAACGGCGGTAGCTCTCAAGAATCTTGCGAACGAGATTAAGGAAGACGAAAAAAAACAAGGGAAAGCGACGAAGGAACTTGAATCTAAACAGACGAAGAAACTCGCGGATCTGAAACACCTCGAAACCCAGTTTGCGAATGTATTTGCCAAGCATCCAATAGCAACTTTCGCATCTGCCGACGTTGAGCACGAAATCGTTGGGTTTGCAAGGATTTGGGATCGGGATTTGGACCCAAAAAACGAGAATCCAAACAAAGTCGAAAATATAGTCAGAAGACATCTAACGGACCTTGTTCGCTCAGTACACGATCTACGAGCGACGATGAAGCCATCCTCGGAATACGAAATTGTTCTTGAAAGTCAAGATAAAATACGAATTTGGAAGATCGATCCAAAGAAAGTAACTAATGATGGTTTATCAGGAAAGAAGAAGGACGCGGACTCAATCTACAACCAGCTGTTTCGCGTTAGGACCGGAGTACTTTTCCAAGACGTCAAACCAGAAATACGCGATTCCACAGTAAGCGGTTTGCGAGACAAAGTGGATCGATCTATGCAACCTCAAACCCAATCTTCGTCGGATACCCCACCAAAACCGGCCAAGCAACCAGAAGTTCAGTGAGCAACTGTGTCAGAGTCAAAACCATGACCATTACCGACCAAATACGCAAACAACTCGAGCAACCGGATGGGCTTACGATCGAAGCCTTGTCGCCTTTGGCTGACGAGTATGGCCGTGAGACTGCGCAGGTCAATATTCGATTGGCTGAGTGCACGCAATTGCTGCGCAAAGGGCTTCGAAGCGAAGCTATTCAACGCGCTTTCATGAAACCCAACGTACTCGATTGGTCCGCTCGTCTCGATTTTTCTGAATTCGATGACTGGCTTTCCATTCTGCAGTTTTACGGCATTACCGTCCCAACACTACTCGATCGCGATGCCGCTCAAGAACTTCAAGAAGCCATCGTCGAGGCCCAGCCGCTTGAAGAGCTGCTTCGCCAACACCGACGATTGGCGATTGCCAAGGCTCCGTTGTCCTGGCGACTCAAGGTCTTGCGGCGACTGGGCGAACTCGATTCGTTCAATATCGTGTGGCGAGAGGATCAAGAACAATGGGAGACCGTCCGGCTCAAGCAGATTCCAGCCGAGTTGAAAGAGGCGGTCGAAACGAAGTCTCTGGTATCTGTCCAAAGTATCTGCACCGAATTGAATGAAAGCAAATGGGCGGTAGCACCGTCTCAGGATTTATGCAAGCGCGCTTCAAAGGCTGCAAACTCTTTCCTACACGCCCAGCAATCCTTGCAACTGAAATCGATCGCGGATCAGTTGCACGCGGCCTATAGCGAAGGAAATGAATCCACTGCTTCCAAACAATACAAGGCATGGACCGAAATAGTCACTGTCATGCGGAGCCCTCCTCCCAGCGATTTGGTCCAGGCGGTTGAGCCTGCCATCGAATGGCTACAAGGTTGCACGGAAGATCGGGATCGGATCGCGAAACACGAAAAGGCCGCCGCCAACCTTGAAATCGCATTGCAAAAGAAATCGACCCTCGCCGACGTTCAGCGTTCGTACTACGACGTTACTACTATGCAAATGGGCATCGACCCAATTTTGGAGCAGAGATACAAGTCGCGAGTTAACGAACTGCAACAAGCAAGCAAACGACGTCTGCAATTGAGCATCGTGGCGATCTCTGTAAGCGCTCTGACTGTTATGACTGCTCTCGGACTTTGGCAGTCGAATCGAACCTATCGCAAAGCCGTTGATGATGCCTCATCGCGCATGACTGCGTTGTTTGACGCGGAAGAATTGACTGAGGCCGAATCGATTGTCACAAAACTCACCCTGCAATCGCCACAAATCGCCAAGTCTCCCGAGTTTGCATCCTTGATTGGCAAGCTCAAAGTGAAACAAGACACCGAAACGAGTCGAGCGGAGCGTGTCAAGTCGGCAATTGCAGCCGCACAGAGCGACGATCCGACCAAAATAGACGTAGGAAACTTGATTAGTGCGGAAAAACAGGCAAAGACTCCGGAAGAGAAAATGGAGATCCAGAAGGTTCGACGAGCGTGGGACCGTTATGAGCAGGAGGTGGTTAGTACTCAGTTCGAGTCCATACGCACGAGTGTTACAGCGGTGGAAGATCGATTGTTGGAAATCCAAAAATTGCCACTGGCTGACGTGTCCGAAACCGAATTGCAATCGCTATTGATTGATCTGAATAAACTGACAGTGGATTTCCCGCGGGGAGCAAATCGTGCCTCCAAAATCTTGGAACTCGCAGCTGAACGAGCATTAAGCATAAGAGACTCGGTTCGAAAGCAGAGACGCGATATGGACGTCCGACAGCAAGCGACTAAGGGAATGCGAGAAGCCAAGTCCCTCGAACTGTTCCAAAACGAAATGAAGCGGTTTGCCGAAAAATTGCCAGGCGACCCGGTCGCAACCGAGTTCTCCGACGCATTGCGCGAAGCGGAATTGTGGAAACAGACCGATTCATGGAATTCTTGGTGCAAAAGCCTAGCAGACGCGCTCGCGGGAGGCCTTTCGCCAACGGAACTGAAGTCACTTGCTGCAGAGCGAAAGACCCTTTCAAACGGACTTGCCGACGTTCCGAATACGGCCACTGCCGTTAAAGTACTAGACGAGCAATTAGCAATGTCGGAACAACGGTCGGCGAGTTTGACTTCGTTGCTGGAGGATCTTAACAACGCAGTCATTGCAGACCTTATTACGATATTTGAAGCTTCCAGTGCGGACCCTCGCGTCGGCACGAGGCGGTTTATGACGTGGGATGCTCGTGCCGAAAATGATGAAACCATCAAGAAGCAAGCAAGTAAAACAAGAATCGTCCTTCCGGTAGTTAGTGACAATCTAGGTGCGTCAGCAAACATTCCTTTTACTGGAAAGATTACGGTGCTGGATGAACCTCGCGCATCCATTCGCAAGATCACTCGTCGACTAGAAACGAATCGGTCGAGTGTTTTAGAGGATTGGGAAGGCGGTCTGACATTGGCGATTCACGATGTTGTTGGTGGCCATAATCTTGATTCACAGATCAAAGAGATCCTGCTGACGCGGTTAGTCAAGACGGCCCGGGAGGGGAGTCCTTCCATGCGAGACGCGTTCAAAGACTTGGAGGAACGTCTAAATGACCGGACGGAAAAACGTGCATTTTGGTTTAATAGCTCGGAAATGAATGAAACGCTTAATAATGACGTACTTGTTTCCTTCCGCGATGGGGTGAAGCGAGTGGATATTCTTCGGCGCACGACGAATGAAACGCTAACCCAACTCGCCGCAAATAAATTGGTATGGGTGGGCGCAATGCTACGAAATCCAAATGGCAAAATCGAAGCCTGGCTTTATCGCGACGACGTACCCGATGGCGAAATAGTGAGCATCGTTCCAAGTGTTCAACCTGCCAGCTCGGCACGCATCGCAGTAGTGGGGCATGTAAAAGAAAAGCAAGCATTTTTTAGTGGCGATGCAGAAACAGCTCTTGCTGGACGTCCACTGTATTGGATCCGACCCGTCAAGACGAACAGCAACTGACTGCAGAAAGAATCCTTTATGTCCGTTCAAGAGGAGCGATTTTACATCCGATTCAAGGGACGCGTGCTTGGTCCATTGACCCGCGAAAAGACTTTAGAACTTGCAAAGCGAGGTCAGATCACTAAGCAGCATGAGCTCTCGCCAGACGGGGTTGCATGGAAGAAAGCGGATGAGTTTCCTGGTTTTTTCACTAGCGAACGCGCAGTTGCGAACCAAACGGCTGTACGAGAAAAGCAGCAGGAAGTGTCTGCGCCAGATGTGCCGTCGGAGGAGTGGTACGCCCATTTCAACAACAGCAATCAAGGCCCCGTTGACTTAAAGGGAATGAAAAACTGGATCGCCTCGGGGAAGGTGAACAAAGAAACCATGATTTGGCGACCCGGCATGTCAGAATGGCAATCTGCAGAACTAATTCGCGCAGAGTGGTTTGGTGCATCCAACGCTGGAAAGTCCATCTCGCAACAACCCCAAACTCATTCGGATAGTTTGAGTTCTGGAGCGGGTTCACAAGGAGATTTATCCACGACCTTGGTTCGTATGCGAGTCTCGGTTCTATTCCTCGCAATTACCGGTGTTGTCATTGGCACTGTATGGACGATCGGAAGCATTGCCAGTTTTTTCTTAGTGGCAACTCGCGACGGTAGCGGACCAGTCAAGGTGATGGCGGTCATCTTTTCCCTGGTCCATGTTGCGACCTCGATTGCTTGGTTTACCGGGAGCATTTTTCTACTTCAATTTGGAAATCGGCTGTCGGTATTGATCTACCGTTCCGAGACAACTGACATCGAACGAGCTTTAAAATCACTGGTGCGATTTTGGAAGTTTACCGCAATCGTCGTCCTGGTTTGGTTGATCATTGTGACGATTTTGGGCTCGATCCTTTATCTCCTTGGTTTGAGCATTCCTATTTAGGTGGACATCCAATTTCGTGGTTATTGCCGGGAAATACAAGCCCGAAGCGTTAGCGAGTGAATCGTCGCAAATTGTTCACTCGCTTGCGCTTCGGGCTTGTACTACACATCAAGGTTGCACTGTCTAATTACGAAATACCACATAAAAAATGAACGAAAGCGATAACAAAAATGCTCCTCTCCGCTACTACGCCATGGATATCGAAAATCGATTGGGAGTGTCTTCCAGCACCGGTACATCTTGCAATACCTGGCTATCGGGCCTTATGGCCCTCGTCTTGACGGTTGTTGTGTATGCGCTCGTTTCAATGATGCCGGTAAATTTCTTTTCTTTGATGTTACTGGAACGGGGGCCTACGCAGCATGCTGCCATTTTCTTTGGCTTTTGGTGCGCCGTGATCCTGATCGTGAAGAGCAGCAAGTTGCGATTGCAACGCCGTGCTCTTGATTATGCTTCCATTCCGTCAGACCACCAATTCGTTTTGAGCTCGCAAACCGCCGACCAAGTAGTTGCTCAGATTTATAGCAATGCAGAGGACCCAGAACGATTCCTTGTTTACAGCAGGATTTTAACGGCAATTTCCAATCTGAAGAATTTAGGGCGTGTATCCGATGTCGACGAGATCCTGCGTTCCGTCGCAGAACGCGATGAGTCCTCTCATGAAACCTCATTCGGATTGATCAACGGATTTCTTTGGGCGATACCAGTCTTAGGCTTTATTGGCACGGTGCTTGGGCTCTCCGTTTCGATTTCAAATTTTACGAATTTGCTTGACTCGCAAAACGATATAAGTGGTATCGTTGGATCGCTGAAAGTAGTAACATCGGGACTGAGCACGGCCTTTGAGACAACGTTGCTGGCATTGGTTATCGCGTTGGTACTGCAACTTTGGATGACGGCACAGAAGACGGCCGAGGAACGGTTTCTCGACGATTGCAATGATTATTGCATGAAGCAGATTGTTAGCAGGATTAAAATTCTGCCTTACGAACAATCGCGTGAGGTATAGCATGGGACGCCGATTAAATGGCCCCTCCATTACATTTTTCGCGTTTCAGGACATTATTACTTCAGTGGTCGGAATATTCGTTCTGATCACGCTCATCATGATGATTGAGTTGGTTTCTAAAACCGTCGAGGGGCAAACGAATGGGAACCGAGTCGCGGATACCCTCAGCACGTCGCTCAATTCGCTGGAAGCGGAACTCCATGAAATGCGGCAGCGATCCGAAGAGCTTTCTACTCGCAGCAAATCAGTCGCTGGTATCCAACGTTTCAACGTCGAAGAGATTCGATCCGATTTCGAGAAACGTATCCGGCAGGTTCAGGAGCAGACCAAACGATCTGAAGCCGTAAATGAAAAACTCCGAAAGGTTGTGGTTGCAACGGAGGGCGAACTCGATCAAGTGAATCAGCAAGCGGTAGCCGCCGATGCCAGACGAGAAGAACTCAAAACGGTGTTGGAAAAGGTCCAATACCTTGACTCAAAGATTGGAAACTTGACCACGGGCGATCCACTCGTTTTTCGAAATGCAGTCTTGGCTGGAAGATCCCTAATCGTTGCCGACGTTCAACCAAAACAAATTGAGGTTTTAGAGCTGGCTCGCAACGTGCGTCAAGTCTTTTCAGGTAGCGATCGATTGCCTAAGTTCAATGCGTGGGTAGACAAGCAACCAACGGATAAGTTTCACTTTCTACTTCTGGTTCGACCAGGTGCTGCAAGCAGTTCGACTTCCATTCAATCGCAACTTGACAGCGTCGGAGCGAGCTTTGGATTCGACGTGATCGGTGCCAATCGTTCCATCAAACTTCGCAGCGAAGTTAGGAACTAAGAAATGGCCCGACGCAGATCCAAGCCCCAGTCGTCCAGCCTCGATCTGTTCCTGGATACCATTTGCAACGCATTTGGCGGAATCATGTTCCTGTCCATTCTAATATCAGTACTTTTGCAGTTTCGTGGCACTCATTCCGCCGGCGAGGTAGATCAGCCGACTATTTCAGAAGCCGAATCGCAGCTTATAGAAGAACAGATCGCAAAATTGCAAAGTGAACGCACTCAGCTCGCTGCGACGATTACGGCTCTTGAACAATCGATGGTGGGAGAGGATCAGACGGAAGTACTTGAATTGCAAACTCAGTTAGCACAGGGTGAAAAAAAGCGTGAGCAAACGGTAGGACGGCAATTCGCAATGAGTAAGCACTTAAGCGATGTTGAGACACAAATCCGTGAGCAACAGCATGAGTTGAAGGAACTTGACCAGAATCTCACTGTGGCAAAAGCATCGCTTGTGGACAAAACCAATGCTGTTGACGTAGCGCTAAATTCGCTCGAACAAAAGACCGAATTGCCGAAAGTTCGAACCACATCGAAGAGCAACGTTATCTTTATGATGCGGTATGGCAAGCTCTATTTGGTAACCGATGTCACGAATCCAATCGGGGCAGGTTACTATTCTGCGCATGTCAGCGAAAAAACGTTGCTCGGCGTGACCAGAATCAAACCACGTCCGACTGCTGGCTGGGATATGTCGCGTCCGGTAGACGTTGCTGCGTTTGAAAAACTTGTAGCTGGCAGTTCTGCGAGCAGCACTTTTTTCTCATGCGCCGTCTGGCCTGATTCCTTTGAGCAGTTCGGCACTCTTAAGCATGCGCTGTTGCGACTAGGATATGATTACCAGTTGCTTCCCGTCGATGAAGTTGACGATTTGGCGATCGGTCGGGGAGGAACTGCAACAGTGCAATGATGAGCAAACCACCGCCAATCCATCCACCACCATTAAAAAAACGTGATCGTGAATCCGATGCGAATATTCGCCTGTACTGGATGATTGCTCCGGCTGTTTTACTAGGCGTGTTGTTCGCGATTTTCTTTTTGTCCTGGCTTGTTAACCGATCCGATTTGGGAAAAGGAAAAGACAGCTTCAATAACGGAGCCCAGAATAGTGTTGCAGACCTCGATCACGACAAGGGAAGCGCGACGGGCATTGCGGTCAACGAAAATGCAGCATCGGAGTCCATCGCGGTCGCAGATCCTAACAACAATATGCCGGTTCCCCCATTAAGGACCGAGCCCAAGGACGGGAGTGAAGAGGAACCTGCGAACAATCCGGAAACGGTTTTGTTAATCGTTGAGCAAAGACCTACATCCAAAGCATCGCAATCAGGTGCAAGGGGTGCCAACCTCGCCGCTGGTGGTGTAAATCCGTTTGTAGGAACGGGCTCTTCGGCAAAGACGACGGTCTATGTCATTGATGTTAGCGGTAGCATGCAAACGCAGGATCGCTTGCCGCGTGTGATTTCAACATTGAAAAGAGCGGTAGATCTGCTCACGCCAGACCAGATGTTTACGGTAATCCTCTTCGATGATGGCTTCCACACCGACCCGATTGGCAAGGGTTTACTTCAAGCAAACAGACAAAACAAGCAGGCGATCTACGACTGGCTCGACAATGCACCTGGGGGTAGCGGAACGAATCCATTACCCGCGATGATTACGGCGATCCAGCAGAAACCGGAACGTATTGTCTTGCTGTCGGATGGCGAGTTTGACCCGACCTCCGCCTTTGCCATCACCAAAGCCAATCGATCGAACGTGAAGCCTGCAAGAATTGATTGCGTGGGACTGATGGAGGAAGTTGAAACGCTGAAAGAGATTTCAAGATCGAACAACGGGATTTACTACCAGGCTCAGTAGACTGTAGTACTTTAGAAGTTCGTAGTTCTTGTCAGCCAACTGCTGAATTACCCATGCCATGATTTTTGACGAAGCACATCGCGCAAGTAAAATGCGGTTGCGACCGAAGCTCGCCGCAGAATGCCGTAAGTTCGGTATTTCCCTCATTTTGGCTTCGCAATCGGCAAAGGACTTCGATTCGGTGCTCTATTCCAATGTTGCAAGCTATTTGTTGCTCCGAATGACCGATCAAGACGCGAACATCCTCGCGAAGAACATTACAACGTCCGATCAAGCAAAACGTACCGCAGACCGACTTAAACAACTTGAGAAGTATAACGCATTGTTCTTTCGCGAAGGTCACCGAAATCCGAGTCACATACTACTCGACCCACCAGCTTTGTAGATGCAGTGGTTTCCACTGTGAGGTTTCCTTAAATGACGTCGGTCCGACGGTAAAAGACTTGCTTGCGATTTTGCGTCCTGGTGAAGAAGTGGGGGTTTTGCAAGATGGGCAACGTATTGCGACTACCGGTGATGCCTCTGCAGCGATTTGTTTGTGGATCTGGAATGAATTCCATTGTGTTTGTCCGACGAGGTCCGCCGATAAACACTCAATTCTTCCAGCTTGGATTTTGCCGCCTTTGCAACGCTATTTCGTTGATCAACGGAACCTTTTCACGAAATGGAATTAGAGCCACTAGTGCAACGCTGTGAAACATTTTCGTCCGATCGGAGCTTTTCTCCGACGGACTCCGTTTTGGCGTACCAAAAGTGCGGTTCAGACTTTAAATCACCGCACTCCGCTCCCGCCTTGACCGCCGAAAGCGGTCGAGGCGGGAGCGGAGTGCAGCGGTTAACGTGCATTACATAGGACGCCAAAACAAGGTTGAGGGGAGGCAAGCTCCCGCTCAACCTAAGTGAATTGTGGGTAAAAATACTTCACAGCGCTGCCACTAGTGGTGGCACTCGCAGGGATCTGGAGAAGCTACGCGAGGCCATTAATGTCCTTTTCTTCCAAGAGCGCGCGGAGATCTTGGTGGCAGCGTTTCAATGTGCATATGCGATGGCGCCATTGCTGGACACTGACGTTGCCGTTGAAGCCGCCGTCACTGCACCATCTGCCGGCTGGTACTAATTTCACTTGGAGTATTAAACGTTTTCTGCGATGCTTAGGGCTGACATTCTCAAGCTAGACGTCCGTGCCCTTGCGAACGGAAGCTTCGAACGCACAATATTCCCCAAAAAAGATACAGAATGCGAATACTTTTCACCGGCGGTTCTGGCAAAGCTGGACGCTATGTTGTTGCTCACTTAGTCGAGCAGGGACACCGAGTACTGAATTTGGATCTGACGCCATCCAATATTCCGGGTGCCTATGATCTGACGGCCGATCTGACCGACGCCGGTCAAGTTTTCTCTGCAATGTCGGGCATCACTTGGTTCGACGAGTTGGATTCTGGGGAAGGAGTTCCTAAGTTTGATGCTGTGATTCATTTTGCGGCCATTGCTCGAATACAACTCCGTCCCGATCCAGAGTGCTTTCGGATCAACACGGTCTCCACCTACAATGTGCTCGAGGCCGCAGTGAAGTTGGGCGTGCCGAAGATCCTGTTCGCGTCTTCGGAGACGACGTATGGAATTTGTTTTGCACATGGCGAAGTAGTTCCGACCTACATCCCCGTCGACGAGGAACATCCCACTGTTCCGCACGACGCTTATGCCATGTCCAAAGTTTGCAATGAGGTTTGCGGGCGATGCTTTCACGCACGATCCGGCGCTGATATCTACGCGCTCCGGCTCAACAATGTGATCGAGCCACATGAGTATGTCAAACTTGCTCCGCAATGGCGATCCGACGCTGCCAGCCGTCGTCGCAATATTTTCGCTTATATCGACACTCGGGACCTCAGTCATTTCATTGACTGCGCGCTTGCCGCAAACGGACTTGGGTACCAAGTCTTTAACGTCGCGAACGCAGATTCTTCCGTGGGTGCCACCAGTGCCGAATTGATTGCTGAATTCTATTCCGGTGTTCTGCAGAAACGAGTACTTGGCGAGTTTGAAACTTTCTACTCAATCGACAAAGCCCGCAAGATGTTGGGCTTTGCGCCTAAGTCCCGTTGGCGAGAAAGTTAACCGGTCGCCAATGGATTGAAGATTCCGTGCCTGTAAAATCCGGACCAGCGCACTATCGCAAGCAAGGACTATCGAAAGCAACTACGATGATTCCATGCTCCTCCACGGGCTTTACCCGCAACGCTTGAAAGATCGTAGATCAGGTAAGGGTGGGCACATTTCGAACAAAGATGCTGCCGAGCTTCTCGATGCTTGCGATGCAAGTCAACTGCAGTGGGCTTGCTTGGGGCACTTGTCGGCGCAGAATAATTCACCCGACGTCGCCTTAGCCACTCACAGTGAGCGACACTGAGATCGCTTTCCTCTTTTCTGCGCCGATTGCGACGGTGCGTTGAAACTACCGAAAATAAAGGAGCCAATATTCTCGCTCCGAGCAAGTGCTTCATCCGTTTGAAAACGGCACGACAATCCACCATAGAAAAGCTGGTTAACTTCGTGGCTTTCTCGCTTCGAGGGCCAATAGCACCAGCACACAGCTTCCGTCATCAATAACGTTTAGGCCAGCTTGCAGAGCGGCGTGACTTGCTTGGTCATCTTCTGCTCCAGGTTGCATCCAGATGTTCTTTACTCCGGCAGTGATTGCTTTTTGGATGACTTGGCGAGTGACGCGTGGCGGAGTGACGATCGATAGGGACTCAGGTACCACTAGTAGTTCTGCGATCGAGGCGTAAGCGGTTTGGCCTTCTACTTCCTTTGCCGTGGGGTTCAGCGGATAAACAGAGCGCCCCGATGCGACGAGTGCACGAAATACTTTGTTGCCATACTTGGATCGATCTTTGGATGCGCCGGCCACGGCGAACGTGCTTGCATTCAAAAATTCTTCGATATTGTTCCTTGAGGATGGAGACTTTTGCTGAGTATCGGCGTTTATACGTATGTCAGGATGTTGACCTGTTGCAAGAATTTTGCTGAACCGAGAAAATTCGGAGAACCAATTCATCTTAGCGATGTCTATCTTCCTGTACACGCTATACAGTGCTTTCAAACTGGGCGTGATGAGGAATCTGAAAAGCAATCAATCACTGGCTAGCATGATGGGTCCGCAGGCGTTGCGCATGAACTTGAACACGCTGTTGCGACATGGGGGTGTTCATTGTCGTGGATCACTCCGTGATCCAACGTGCAGGAGCGAATGATCGCGGAGCGATCAACGACAATATGGTCGACATTGCTAACCCGATCAGGGGCGAGTCGGAGACTCGCCGATCGAAGCAGCTTCCGTACCAGTACTTTGATGCGTACTTGAACGTGGATGACGATGTTCCGCAGAAGATCAAGGAATTTTTAGTCTGAATGGAGAAGTTTGAAAGCATGAAGTCGAATGGTGGATCTATTTCAAACTTCGAATTTCGCAATTCAAACTTTTTCCCTGGTGGAACCGATTGTTCGATGCCGCTGGTAGCTGCCAACCAGAAGCATGCGAAGCGAAAGTTCGCCGGCATCGTTCTCTTTAGCGATAACGAGAGCTGGGTCGGCATAGGACGGCACGGTTCGATCCGTGCGTTCCTCGCCGACAACAACCAGCGATTCGTCGCCGAAGTCGAAGCGATCGATCCGTTTCTGAAGACTGGCGACTATCACCCATTTGTCGCGCGAAGCAAAACAAAGGCGGATCGACTTCATCACCTATCAACGTACCGCA
This sequence comes from Pirellula sp., assembly GCA_031427235.1. Lineage (GTDB taxonomy): Bacteria > Planctomycetota > Planctomycetia > Pirellulales > Pirellulaceae > JBKCUI01. Next base: position 16,188 of record JANPNA010000295.1, on the reverse strand, counting down.
AACTCTCCCCCTGTCTTGAGGAATACGTCGATGCCGATGATTGGATTCCCTTCTGAAGTAATTTTGACATCCCTCGCAACTCACACTTTGAAACCGGCTGTCCATGACCCCCACACAAGCTCGCTACTTGGCGTTCATCCAAAAGTACATGGATCAACACGGCATCGCTCCCTCGGAAATGGAGATGGCTCGGGTGATGTGTGTCATGCCACCTTCGGTCAATCAAATGATGAAGTCGCTCGAAAAGCTGGGGGTCATTTCCCGATCGCCAGGCGTTGCAAGATCGATTCGCATCCTACTTCCTGATGAGCTCATCCCGAAATGGAAGCGGGGTGGCGAAGTCGAGATACCTGAAGCTACAAAGAAATTACCCAAGCGTAGCTCCAAATCGTCTGTGCCCTTATACACGTTCGAAGCAAGGCAAAGCACCACCTCAAAATTCTCGAGAGTTCAAGTCCAAGGAGCGCCGGTCGTAGTCTGTCTGTAGATTCAGCGCCCTGTGCAAAAACTAAGTTCTAATGAAACGGTCGTCCGTTCGACCTGGATTTCCGTCGGCACTATGAGTTCTACCGAGGGTCTGGACCCTCTGTTCTAGAGATAGGGTAAGCATCCCCCGAGTAAAACTCGGGGGCATTGCCACTGCCCAAAGCGGATGCTGTCGACTGGAGCAAAACCGCTTCGATGCACAAGCCTGGTCCAAAAGCCAACAGAACGCAGTTGGTTGCCGTCGGCTGCTGTCGCGATAGTCGGTCTAAAATGAACAAAACCGTGGGCGAAGACATGTTTCCATGGTTCGCCAGAATGGCTTGCGATGCTTCAAGTGATTGCGAGGGCAATCCCAATGCCTTGCCCGTGGCTTGAATAATACGTGGCCCGCCCGGATGAATAGCCCAAGCATCGATATCCGAAACGCCGAGTGAATGGCCTTCCAGCCACGTTTTCAATTCGCTTTCCAGGTTAGCCTCGATGACGCTGGGAACCTGTGGATCCAACGTCATTCGAAATCCATGATCACCGATCGTCCAACTCATCATTCCCGTGGTGCCAGGTATCCATTTCGAGAGCGTGGAGACAATCGACCAATGCGATTGCTGGGCTGAAAATGAGTCGCTGGTGTTTCGTTGATATGCCTCCGCCTGTTTTGGAGTCCCGATGACCAATCCCGCTGCCCCGTCTGCAAAGAGGGCGTTGGCTACCAATTGCTGAGCGTCGTCGGTGTATTGCTGGTGGAGGCTGCATAACTCGACCGCGCCTAGCAAGACAACTGCAGATGGGTCCGCGTCGACGATGGCCTTGGAAATGCGAATTCCATTGAGCGCCCCGTGACACCCCATGAACCCGACATGCGTTCGCTGAACATTGGATTCCAGTCCCAGAGATTCGATCAACGCGATGTCGACACCGGGAGCGAAGAAGCCGGTGCAGGAAACCGTTACTAAGTGTGTAATACTCGCTGTCTCGACACCTGAATTCTCAATCGCAACGGAACACGCTCGTTGAAGCATTGGGCCTGCCTGTTCAGAAAATACATTCATGCGCTGTGCGGTTGTGGGTCCCGAGGGATGTGTGGCCGTAGCGGGTTGATAAAATGACTGTCGCTGCATGCCAGGCAACTCGTCAGGTCCTAATAAGACACTGCCGCGACGCTGCACACCGGACTTGCGATAGAGAGCCGGCAACGCATCCATCCACCGTTCCGATAGCTTCAACTGTTGTGCTACAATCGCGGCATCGCTCTGAGCAATCGAATGCTCCGGGGCTGCAATACCCAATCCCAAGATTTTTGCATGGATCGCTTTTTGGATCAAAGGCGTTTCAAGGCTCGATAAACTCATTGACTTGTCTTTCGGATGAGTGAGGCGCGAAGTGGCGGAAGCCAATTGCAAGCCCGTAAAACCCACGCTGCTCCGCGTGGCCATCTTACCTGACCAGCGATCCAACGGCATGTTCGCTGTTTGTGAATTCGTTGTCGATGAGCCCAATCGTTCCATCGATCGCCCATGTCATCCCTCCAACCCTGCGCGGCGATTTCGGCGATCATGGGCATCACCGATTCCGCGCTGGCCAAGGCCCACGACATGCCCTCTCCAGTAAACGGCTCAACATAACCGATCGCGTCACCGATCAAGAAAACACGATGATCGGATACCCGCGAGGAACAGCGAGTCAAGCTGGGTGTGGCCAGCCATTGATCCTTTTCAGGCAATTCGATTTCCCCAACCCCACACTCGGCCAGGATTCCTTGTACGACTTGCCGAATGCCGCCACGCGTCGAAATACTCGACGGATCAATGGCTGCGGCGACATCCAACAATCCCCCGTCTGTTTTGCAAATGCCAACATACCCTTGATGGCCAACCAGCATGTGCAAACACCCATCGGCAAATACTACCGCTTGTGACTCGGGAATCAAGCATTGAACGCCAATCCGCGAATCGCTTGCCACGTTGGCTGGCCAATCGCCATGATCTTCCTGGCGAATAGATGATCGCGTTAAACCGCTAGCAACCAAGACACTCTTCGATGCAACGACTGCCGAATCGCCGTCTTTTTGCAATCGGACCGATCGGGTCGAAGTATCAGAATCTGACGTGGAAGCCGATAAGCTACCGATCGTTCGATCGACAAATTGCGAACCGCAGGTGATTGCCTTCTCGACTAGAATGGCATCCAACGTGGACCTTCGAACGCTTAACATGGCAGGTACAGGCCATTGAGCTTGCGTGTTCAGGATCTTTAATTGCATTGACTCGATGCGGACGGCTCCGGCGGTTGCGATGCGTTGCAAGACACCCAGTCGGTCGAGTGAAGCTTGAGAACGGAGGTTGAGGCATCCGCCACATACCTTTTCACGCGGAAAAGATTTCGCATCGACCAGCAGGGTTTTGAGACCTTGCTTGGCCGCGAGAATCGCTGCTGAGGCGCCGGCAACTCCTGCACCCAGGATGACCACATCCCAACAGCTATCCGGCAGTTCTTTTACATCGATAGAGGCTAGGGCGGGTGAGGAGCCTCGCCCTCCCGTTATTGGCTCAGTAACAATTGCCTCAAGCGTCTTGTTTGCGATCATGTCAGACGTCCCATCGCAGCAGATAACGCTCGGGCCAATGACGGCGGATCGAGCACGGTTTCAAACCCGCTTGAGCGGCCAACTCACGTGCCTCCGATTCCGTGAATGCAGCCCGAACCGATTGCGGGCCATCGAAATGCACGACCGGTGATCGCGACAGCAATTGGCAACCGATCTGGGCCAGCGCGTATCCCAATCGCGACCTTACCAAGTCATCTACCAAGACGGACAACGCTGCGATTTCCTTCATTCGTTCCAAAACTTGAACTGCTTGGTGCTCGGTAAAATGATGTAGGAACAAACAGCAGTAGACGACATCGAACTTGAGATCCTTTGTCTGAAAGATATCGGCCTGCTGAAATTGCAATTCCGCGGTGGAACGTTTTGAGGTCGGCAATCTATTTTGAGAGGCCGACCAAGCTTGATTGGCGCAATCGACCGCCGTTGGACTGATATCCCATCCGCACACTTTGCATTTCACTTGGCTGGCAAGTCGACGTCCAACTTCGGCTGCAACATCGCCACTTCCACATCCGATGTCTAAGACCGTGATGGAATCGCGGTTGTTTTTCTTGGCGACCGAAAGGATTTCTTGAGCCAAGCGTTGTCCGGTACGGCACAGTTTATTGACCCGCCGCAATCCGTTCAGGGCCCGTCGATGTTCCGCGGGGTCAATGGCGGGATCGTCCATCAACTCGGGAATGAGCACTCTTGATTTCATAAGGCCTCCGCGTATGTCAAGGCCGCCACCAACAGGCGGGAAGCAAAATGAATTCGTTCAAGGTTTTTAATGTTGTGCTTCGCCTGATTCCAGCGCCTGTGGACTAACTCCTACCAGAAACCGAGTTGGAACCGTCGACAAGTTTCGAAGTGTGGTAAAGTGCTGTTAGGCGAGCGGCAAAGTGGAGTATCCCACCCCGAAGTGTAAGCGAGGGACAATTTCGCAGGTCCCTCACTTACGTATCGGGTTAGGATTGGTCGTTTTCACATCGCCGCTCGCCTTATGTCGCGATGGGCCTTTCAAAACGCCAAGCGGATTGTACACGGAACAAGGATTAATAACGATGCGAAACGATGATATTCAACCGGTCATTCGCTGCAACCTGCGGGCTGTAACCGAATCATGATCCATTGCCCTGACATCAAAAAGTCCGTAATCAGAAATCATTATGATGTGAGTACACTTTTTTACAGGCTGCTGTGGGGGCCTCATATCCACCATGGATATTGGCTAGCCGACGAGACTCCGGCCGCCGCTCAAATCCAATTGACTTCAACCTTAGCTGGGCTAGCGAAAATCCAACCCAAGTCCGTCGTCTATGACATCGGTTGCGGGATGGGCGGTTCGAGCATTTGGCTGGCAAAACAATTGCAATGTCAAGTCACTGGAGTCACACTCAGCCCAGTTCAAAGGCAATGGGCAACTGCAAGCGCGGCATGGAAAGGGCTCCAACCTCGCCCGCAATTTCGATGCGAAGATGCCGAGGCCATTGAATTTCCTGCGAGCTCAGCGGACATTGTTTGGAGCATCGAGTGCACCGAGCACTTGTTCAACAAGCCTGACTTCTTTCAAAAGGCCGCCTCCTGGATCAAACCAGGCGGCCGTTTCGCTTTGCTAGCTTGGCTCGCAGGTGAAATGCCGATGAGCGATGTCCACTCCCAGCAGGCCTTGCGGGTTTGCCAAGGGATGTTTTGTCCCTCACTCGGAAGCCAGTCGGACTACGTTGAGTGGTTCGAACGAGCCGGTCTCAAAGTAACGGCCACAGGCATATGGACCGACCAAGTCAAAAAAACATGGGAGATATGCCGCAAGCGTGTTGAAAAAACCGGGGTTCGGTACCTGGCCAAGGTTTTAGGTAGTAACCACACTTTATTCCTCGACCATTTTGATGCCATTTTGAATGCCTACGACTCAGGTGCTATGGAATACGGATACTTCATCGCGGAAAAAAAGGCCTGAGATCGATCGAAAAAGGACTGACCTCGCCGAACTAGTCTTCTACACTCAATTACACCTTCATGGCCACTGCCCGATCCTTGAAGAAATCGTTTAAAGTGGATCTCAACCGAAATGTGGATGGCCAAACTCTCGACGGGTTGACGATGTTGAATCTTCACTGCGGAGTCAGCGATCCATCCATGACGCGAGAGGCGTTGTCCTGTATCTTTTTCCGAGATGCAGGTGTACCTGCACCGCGTACGGTTTTTGCCGAACTTTTCCTGACGGTCCCGGGCAAGTACGACAAAGAACTTGTCGGTGTCTATACGCTTGTGGAACAAGTGAACAAGGTTTTTCTCAAACGACACTTTGGCGATGGGTCAGGATTGCTGCTCAAACCGGAAGGGCTTCAAGGAGCCGCATGCTGGACAAAACAAATTGCTTGACCGGATTTTTGCAATTAACGAATACAAGGACCAGTACCTCGCACTGGTGAAAGAGATGAATGCTGCCAACTTCACCAGTGGACGGCAGCTTGATGTTTTAGAGCAAATTCAGCCTCTCCTCAAAGAACCTCTTGCTAAGGAAAAACAAGCGTTCGCTTCGAGGAGGGAAGGGAAGGGATTTGGCGGTGGTCAGTTTGGCCAGTCCATGCCGCCTCGCCGTTTTATTGCAGATCGCACGCAATCTGTTGCGGCGCAGTTAGAAGGAAAATCGAAAGGATTTGTTCCAAAGCCGTTTGGTCCTGGATTTGGACCTGGGTTTGGTCCTCCACCTGCTGCCAACGGTGGAGTTGGGAATGGAAACCGTCCATAAAAGAGGGTCGCGAAGCGCGCCCTGGGTACGAAGAACAATAGATTTCCAAACTCCAATGGAAAACGCTGTGAAGCATTTTTGTCCGATCGGAGCTTGCCTCCGTCGGACGCCGTTTTGGCGTCCTAGTCGTGCGACTTAGACCTTAAATTACCGCACTCCGCTCCCGTCAAAGGCGGTCGAGGCGGGAGCGGAGTGCGGCAGCTAGCGCGTAGCCACATAGTACGCCAAAACAAGGTTGAGGGGAGGCAAGCTCCCGCTCAACCTCAGGAGCTACGACAGGAGCTACGACAGGAGCTACGACAGGAGCTACGACAGGAGCTACGACAGGATGGCGTTGACTGATTTTGGTTCCTTGATAGACAGCCGGGAGGAATGATGCGGCATCTCTGAAAAGGGACCATTGTATTTCTGTGGCTGAGCGAGGCCCTCGCTCGTCCACAATAATAAATAGTTTACATCATGTGGGAACGAAGGGTTTTGGCGGCTAGCTCAGGTGTTACCGTGTTGATAAAGCAATCGGAGCCCCATTCAAAGCCAGCGACTTTGCTAAGCCGGGGAATAACTCGCAACCGCCAGTGATGGGCTTGCTCGCTGCCGCCGCAGAATGGACTGGTTTGCAGTACAAAGTTGTATGCCGCCGAAGGATGGGCCGATTCCAGCGCACTAAGTGTTTTTTTGGTAACGATAGCCAAGTCTTCGCGTTCTTTTCGACCGATTTCCTCGTACCTGCTCTGATGGGCTCTGGGAATGATAGAAAAACTGTATGGGAACCGAGATGCAAACGGGCACAGTGCCACGAAGTGTTCCGAGCTAAATAGAATCCGCTCTTGCCGTTCCTCCTCTTCGTTCATCAACTGGCAGATGTAACATGAACCATACTGCTCATGGTGTAGGACCAAACGATAATTGATTTTTTCGATATCGCGAGGTACGAAGTCCAAACTGATCAGTTGGCTGTGCGAATGGGATAAGGATGCACCGGCGTCTGCGCCATAGTTCTTAAAGACAACCGCGTACTTCAAGTCTCGCTGGGCTCGCCAATGATTCAAGCGACGTTGGTATGCTTCAAAGATGATCGCGATGTGATTGGCAGGTAGAGCTGTGATACTGTCGACGTGAATCGGCGACTCGATGATGACTTCGTGTGCGCCACGCGGAGAAGTATTTCTTTGAAACAGGTGCTCGGCCGTCGCGGTTTGCAATTGCTTTTGCTGCAACGAGCCAAAAGTATTCTCGGGACGAGAAATCGCCGAATCGGAAATCGCCAAAACAGAATGATAATGCGAAGTAACTAACTGGTCGGCAATCGACTCCCTGCAGGAAATGGCCGGAAACTTATTGGGAACCACTCGGACTTGCCAGGCCTGCTGATTCAGTATGGTGGGATTCGGTCTTCGGTTGGACGTGGTTTCGTCCGAATCCGTTTCGGGTAAGACCAGTGTTGGACGTGGCGTTTCGTGTTCTCTGCCCGAGCAAAATGGGCATTCCATCGTGGCATTTTGAGCAACCGGTTGCGTTTGACGATATTCGTCGGGACGTTCTTCGCGGTTTGGGGCAAAGATAACCCATCGATCCGATAACCAATCGTAACGCGTTTCGTTCATAGCGATGTTGGCTCTTTAGAGTCGACCCTCTATTGCCGCCAACTCGCGGGCTCGGCGGTAGGCGGATTCGTAGGCGGTCGCACTGTTGGTCCACGACCAATCCTGCGCCATTCCCGTTCGAACTAGTGTATCCCAAACTTTGGGCTCACGCCAATAAGTATCTACGGCGCGCTGAACACATTCCTTGAGTGAATCGTAGTCATAAGGCTGAAACGAGAATCCAGTAGCCCTTCTTGTGGCCAAGCTTGCTTCATTTAGGTTATTCACGGTGTCGATCAATCCGCCTGTGGCATGGACAATCGGAACGGTCCCGTAACGCAGGCTGTAAAGTTGATTCAAACCGCAAGGTTCGTAGCGGCTCGGCATCAAAAACATGTCGCTGGCTGCCTCTATTTTGTGTGCGAGTGGATCCGAGAATTCCAGTCGAACAGATACTCGATCTGGGCGACGACGAGCCAATTCGGACAGGGGGCTAGCAAATCGTTGTTCCCCGTTCCCAAGAATAACCCACTGCACATCCAGCGAATCAACGGACTGTTCTAACATTGGCAGGACCAAATCCCAGCCTTTCTGTTCGGCAAGTCGGCCGATGAGGCCGATGAGCGGAACGTCGTCGCGTTCCGGAAGCCCGACTTGACGCTGCAGATCGCGTTTGCATTGTGGCTTTCCAGTTTGCCAATTGTCAACGCTGTACTTCTGCACCAAATGGTTGTCGTTGGAGGGGTCCCAAACGGCATAGTCCACACCATTGACGATACCGGCGATCCGATTGCCGCGGACTCGCAGAGACCCGTCCAATCCGCAACCGTGGGCAGGTGTTTGTATTTCCATTGCGTAAGATGGGCTCACGGTGGTGATGAAGTCTGCGAAAGCAATTCCTGTCTTGAGCAGATTGAGATCGCCAAAAAACTCCATCTGCTGCCAGTTAAAATACTGCCAATCCAAGGCAGTCAGGCCCATATCGCTTTGCCAGTATCGTCCTTGGTAGGCCAGATTATGGATAGTCAAGACCGAGGCTGCGTTGCGATACCACTGGAAATCACGAAAATTGGTTTTGAGGTAAGCCGGAATCAGGCCTGCTTGCCAATCGTGACAGTGGATAATGTCGACAGGCAGTCGCAGCCGTTCGATGGCTTCAACGACACAACGAGAAAAGAAGCAAAACCGCTCGCAGTTGTCCCGGAAATCGCCACGTTCGTCCCCGTAGAGTTGGTCTCGATCAAAGTAGAGAGGCTGATCGATCAAATAAACGTCCACCGCACCGTTTCCGATCGCACCGTTACCGAGGGTCGTTTTAAGAATGTGAGCTGCCATCGGTCTGTCAGCCATATCTACGACGAAGGTGACATGAGTGTCGACCATGGGTAAACCGCAGGTCATCGCGCGTCGGTAGCCCGGAATAAAAATACTGCAATGATGCCCTTGCTCCGCCAACTTGAGCGGTAGAGTACCGCAAACGTCTGCAAGTCCGCCTGTTTTAGCAAACGGAATCGCTTCCGCAGCAGCCATCACCACATGCATGGTTGATCGTCTTCATCGTTGGAGGTCATGGTAGTCAGGTCATCTCGATTGCGATTGATTGAAGGCAATTAGAGAATTCCGATCGCTATCATAACAGATCCGGTCGCCACACGTGGTCCATGCTCTCGATCGAATTCGGAATCGGCCTGGCAAGGATTTGTCAACACCATTCGTCGCAGTTTGTCAGAAAAAAATCAATTGAGAAATTGTTGCTAAGTTGATCTTGGTTGGGACGTAATCAAAGGACTATAATCCCGCCCCCTCATCCTCTCAAATCGTTCCATCCTTACAACGCAAGGTTTACCTCGTGCTTTCGATCCGACCGACAGTTGCCGAGCATGCTTTTTACGTTTTTGGAAGATCCCTCCATCCCGAACTCTTTAGTATTTATCGCAGTCGATCGATTGATCGAAGTAAGTATTCCGCAAGAATCGATATCACCTGCGATGGCCATCTCGTCACGTTCAATTCCCGTTCGGTCGTCATGAGCGAGGTCGTTTGCTCGTCCAAGCAACTGCTACCCCAGAAACGGCGATTGATTGGTTCGAACCTCAAAGGCAAGAATGTCGAGAGAATCGATCGCAAGCAGGGCGTGACGTATCATACACAGTTTGAGTTGGAGCATGTCTCGACGGACATGTTTTGGATGCTGCACAACCAATTGCAATCGAGCCAATGCGAAAACGAACTGGTTCATTCCTTTGATTCGAGCGGACGCATCGCCTTTGGGGCTGTTAGTTTCGTTCACGTCGAGGAGCGGGAACGGCAACTGCTAATCCAAGCGTTCCATACCTTTCCAGACGATTGCGCGATAGTGAAGTCGGTTTCGACGTTTTCCGCCGCATAGTCGACGACCGCTCCGCGGTCGGAATCGCTGCCCTAAAATCGAACACGGAAACTGCTATACTCATTCCCTCACTCAGGCCGGAACCGCAATTATTGGGGCTGCGAGTCGCCGAGGGTTAACTCAAGACGAGCCGACTGTTCCCAAAACTGGGCCCTCTGAAGCCCCCTTTGAACGCGACTACGAAGCTCCTTCGTTCAAACCCTCTTGGAAAAAACCGCAGATCAATCGCCAGTTGGCTCAGGACTTTGTGATTTATGCGCATTCCGATCTTGACATGGTAAAGAAGCTTCTCGAACGAGAACCGTCGCTTTTAAACGCTTCGATTGATTGGGGTGGAGGCGATTGGGAGACCGCATTGGGTGGGGCCTCGCACATGGGACGCAAGCCATTGTTGAGCACTTGCTTTCGCTAGGAGCTCGAATGGACCTATTCTGCGCAGCCATGATGGGCCAGTTGGATGCTAGCAGCATCCGCCACGAGGGTAATAGCAACTTGCTAACTCGCGTCTGTCACAACAGACCGTGCACTCCATGCCGTTGGTTTCGGCACGGAGTGCCGAGCTACACTTATGACTGTGGTGGCGATGGTTGAGGCGCTTGTGGAGGCTGGCCGCCTCCAAACGGACCACCGCTGCCGAAGCCTGGAATCTGCAAGTTTTGAAGATTCGGGAACTGTGGCAGATTCTGCTGAACCCCTTGCTGCATCTGTTGCATCCCTTGTTGCAATGGCCCCAACTGCTGCGAAAGAGGACCAAAAAGCTTGCCGATTCCTTTGTCGATTTCCTTTTTGGCGGCACCCTGAATGGCTGCCGTTGCAAGCTGCTGGCCGATCGATGCGAAACTGCTCAGGTCCATTTGCGGACGTTGGATGGTCCCGCGAACCGGAATTTGAATCTGTTGACCCGCCAGCGATTGAAGCAGTGGCGTCTTGTCGACCCAGTCTTTCAAGATGGGGACCGCCGCGATCAGTTCGAGTTGGCCATCGATGCCAACCGAGCCAGAAGTGTTGATGACTACATCTCCAGCTTGGATCTGCATGTTCTTGTGCGCGACTCGACCTTGCTGGACATCGAATCCAATCTGCTGTTCGGGCAATTGTAGCCAAGTTGTCTGTTGCCCACCTCCGTCGGTCGCACCTGCGCCCTTGCGCAATGCGCGGACCTGTTGGACCAAACCAAGCAGTTGATCTGCTAACGGACCAGGCCCAACATTCGCGCCGTGCACGTGTAGTTGGCCTTTGATCGTTTGCCGTTTCAAATCGGTTGGGACAATAGATGCCTCATCGATCTTCAAGCTCAAGTTTCCTTGAACGCTGGCGACGTCGGCCAGAATCGGAGCAACGTATTTCAACCAGCCTTGGCACATTTGTCTTGTGATCGCTACATTTTCGATGACTTTTTCTGGGCTCTGAACGATGACAATGGGATTGCCTGCCACATCGCCGTCGAGATTCCATCGCAACGTTCCTTGAGAGACCGGAATCTCTGCACGCGATAGGAAGTGGCCATTCTCGATTTTCAAAGGAAAGTCCGCCTTTCCAATTTCGATACCGACCAAGCTGGCGCTATCCCACCCGATTTGCGATTTGGCCTGTAAGGATTCCGCCCAATTGGCGTTTTCGCTGGATGTCCAGGTCACTTCGACAGGTTGCGTTCGTTGTCCCTGCACGCTTAGGTAGTCGCCAGTCCATGGACGCAGGCGCTCGGCGACTCGAGCGGCGTCGTAGGTCATGTTGCCTTGAGAAACCAATAGCGTCTTTTTGCCCTGCGTTGTCATATTTGTTTTGCCGGCGTACGCGATCCACTCCGTCATGAGTTCCGCCTTTGGGATCTCTAACTTGCCCGTGCTAACTTCATAGCGACCATCCACCAGTAGTTTGGCTTGTGGTTCTTCCCAGAGCACAGTAGGTGTGTTGGATCGAGCGGAGACGGTGTTGACGAGTTGGCCTGGCTCTTGTGTGGCATTTGGTGTTGCATTGCGCTGTAAGGCACGGATGTTTTTTGCGTCCGAAATCAATTGCCAAGCGAGCTGTTGCGGGTCCACCTGCCAAACAATTTGGCCCGTGATGTCCCCCTCCACCGAGATGTCGCTTGACGAACCGCCGTTGGCAGTTTCGAAGTGTATGGCGGACATCAAACGGCTTGGGTCGATGCGGTAACCCGCCTGCCCCTGGCGGGCCAGTTCGCGATTGGGAACGGCAGCATCCCTTGCTTGCAAAGCAAACGATTCGGACTGAACCAGTAGATTATCCACTTGCAATCGTCCTAGGTTTTGCGAATCAATTCGGCCTGTGAAATTGCCCACAAGGCGAGACTCGCGAAAAAGGGTCTCACCGCTCTTGACCATAAACGGTTCGGTGACAAAGTTGGCTTGGGTGACTTCCAAATGGTTGATATCCAAGGCTCCTCGGGCATCCAATTCGCATTTGCCACCCAGCGTGATACCGGGGTTTACACCCGCAAAAAGCTGACCGCGACGTTGCCATCCACTGAGATCTCCCACCAGTTTGAGTTGGATGCCAGCGGGTGGCAGTTTAGCCATCCCGGCAGTTGCGCTGACCAATGAAATAGGCTCCAGTATTTGTGCGGAAAGCAATTCACCAGTCGCTTGAAACGATGCCTGACCGCGATCGATCTGAATGATGCGTCCTTGGTCGACTCGCGCAACGAGATCAAAGGCTCCATCCCAGGCTGGTTCGTCCAGTTCGCCGTACTTGTTGACGATCTTTACGGGGGTCGTGAGAAGTTTGCCATTGGCGGTGAGTCGATTGCTGCCGTCCTGCTTCCAGACCACTTTGCATTCGGCCGAACCGCTTAAGCTTTCCACGGGTAATGCGAACCATTGGGAAAGACGCTGTTGCATCTTGGCCAGATCGAATCGTCCATCGAGTTGTCCCTCTTGCAGATCGCCCGCTCCTTCGATCTTGCAGAACTCAGCCGTGCAGTCCGCCTTGAAGCTGGGCTGGCCTTGGCTATTGGCGGATACGTCGACCGATGCTTGCAAGGCTTGATCCCACCGCATGGCGGTTCCTTGCACATTGGCTTGTAGACCACCCAATTGCATTTTGTAGTTGCTGGTGGGGGGAGCAACATTGGCACTTCCTGCGACTGTGGGAGACTTTCTTTGGCTGACGCTCAAAGTCGCATTGCCCGCAAGCAATTGAACCTGATCTTGCATTTGAATCAGGTCCGGTGCCATTTGAATCAAACGCGCCAAGTCGACATTGCCCTGCACCTCAAGGTCTGCATCGTTGAGCCAGGGCTGCGTAACCGACGGCACTACGGGCGGCCAAGGCATTTCGGCATTCGCAGCCAAAGCCCCAATATCGCACTGCAGGACGGCGTTTTGAGTTACCAATCGATTCTGATGGAGCTGAACGTTGCCGCTCAACTTGATCTGCTGGAGACCAGCCCCCCGTTTGCCAACCAGATCTGGAGCGATGATCCGCAGAGAATCGATTTGGGCCGTTTGTATTTGGGCTTGGATATTGTTGTTGCTACGCATTTCTATGTCAGCTTGAACCGTAGCCAGTCCGAGCAATCGCTCGATGGGAATTTCCGGCAGTCGTCGCTTGACCAAACTAAACCACTGCAGTGGCAGGCCGTTGGTCGAAATGTTCATCCTCATCGGGACCAGACTGTCTGAGGCTGTGTTGGCTGCATCCACAATTGGCTGCGTCCGAATAGTGAACTGGCCACCCATGAGAGTTTCGCCAGGAAGTGATGCTGTTTGCTGAACGAGCCCAACCAGCGTCATGGGTGGGATGGGTTGTTCTTGCGTGGGGAGTGGAATGTCGGCTTCGCTCACCTTAAAGTCCCAAGCGGTTAAGTCGACGCTGTCTCGTGCATGAACAATCGCGTCCGCGATGCGAATTCTCCCTGTCGGTAACTTCGATGGAACGGATGTCTTGCTGGTTTTTGCGGGGGTTGATGCGATGGACGTAAGCAGTGGCTTGACGGCTTCCTCGACGTTGGTTGTGCCTGGCTGGACATCGATGACGGCTTCCGCACCGCGAATCGTGATGGTGCCTAGGTTTCTGTAGTTAATCGCAAGCCGAATCAGATTGAGTTCTGTCTCAATCTCACCAACCTTGACCAACTCCGCTCCCTTATCGTCAATCAGCCGAAGTCCACGGACTTTGATCGAACGCAGCCAGCCCCCTTCGATGCTCTCTAAGTCGATCCGCATGGGGGCGATGCCGGCATTGCGATTGATCGTGGAAACGACTAGGTCGCGGTTTTGCAATGCAAAAGGGACTCCCACAAGGATCGCCAAGAGGAAAAGGAGAAAGCCACCTAGTAGGAGATGGCGCTTTTTAAAACGTTTGCGCCGAGCGGGTTTCGAGGTTGCGAATTGGGCGTTGGTTTGCTGGGTCATTTTCCGAGTCGTCCTTCCATGGAGATTTCGGTTTCTCTATCGAAAGCTATCAAAACATACTTGTATAGAGCTATCGTCCCGTAGCTTAGTGAACTGGGCTGCCGTAGGTCGAGAGGGAAAATTGGGAATCACTTGGCGTAAGCTTCCAGCTTGCGTTTCAATTGGATGGATTCGATGGCAGGCAAGATGCGCAAGATGCTTACCCCACTATTTAATCTGAACAAAGCACTAGGGTTGTCCATGCCGAATCGGAAGATACGTATGCCAACGAAATCCGTAGGGCAAGTTCTCGACTGAGGAAAGTTCCAAGTGAATCGTTCGTCGATGTAGGCTCAAGCCTGGCAAGCTCGCAATCGAAGAGTGACTTAATAACGGCCGCATCAGCATTACTGATCCTGCGTGACAGTGAACTTCCGTTATCTCTTTCGCAGCAGGGACTTGGCTATGGAGTAGTTTGCCTGCTAAATGCGAGCTGCGTCGCACAACAATCGGTCCATTGCGAGGCCCCATTGCATCCAAGTGAATTCGGACCGTAAGCATTCTTTCAAGCAAGGCGGTTGGGGCTTCCACGTGACAGATCCCAGCTTTAAGGGTTGGCTTAGAGAAGCCATCGATCGTCACGTCTGATGAATCACAAGGGAAGTTCCGTTGTTCTGCAACCGCGATCGTCAGATCCTGATGCCACGGAAGCGACCATGATAGCCCGGGTGGTTTGTCGAAGTACAATCCCCGTACTACACCGTAATCGTCGCCCAGGATCTCCCTACAACTGTTAGCAATCGCGGGATATGAGAGCAATTGAACGACGTCAGGACAAATCGCCAGTAGATTCCTAGAGCCATAAGTGACATTCTGATCAGCGACGGTCGATTGAAGCAGACCTTGGGCGTCTGAATTTTCCAGGGAATTGGAGACGCATTCACACCACCCTTGGCACTCCAGAGCGCTAAGACATTCTTCCAGCACGAAAAATCCATCGGACAGCAACTGAGACAACTTCATGTACGCGCCCGTCGTTTATCCCTTTCCGAACCGGCCGTAAACCTCGGGTGAAATCGATGATTCCGCACCTTCAGGCTCAAAAACTGGCTTGGTTGGAATTGGATGAAAGCGAGGCCAAGGGGGAGCATTTGCCTCTTCTTTTTTTGCTTGGATCCAACCACGGAAGGAAGCTCCCACCGCTCTGCATCGCTCTTTGCAGTTGGCCGCCAAACCAGTAAATGAAGTGGGCAATAGCGTACGGGGATGGAGCTTGTCAGCCCATAGCTGCATGACTTCGCCCCTGTCGTACAACGGACAGCATTCCCCTGAATCGACTGATTTATGCTCGATGGCACTGCAGTTTGCAATTTCTGGTGTCCGGGATGGCGATGCGTTTCGAATGGACACACAGCCGGAGCTGGTCAGGATTAAAAGCATTGCAACACAAAGCAACGATTGCTTTTTAGGCTTGCTCCGTTTTTGTGTGTTGGAAGTCATCATTCTGTGCCTGGTCGTTCGCCCGTCGGATGCCAAGTGAACACCGCTTCAAGCACGTATCGGCATTTGAGCGGTTGCGGGTTGAATTAATTTTTCCGATTGCACAAATGGGGCAGGCTTGGCGATTGGGGAGGGGTCTCTCTTTCGCGGAGCGATAGGCGACAATAAAAAAAACCGCCGAGCGGGAAATACCACTCGGCGGTCTTGGTTTTGTTGCTTCGAGCAGATTATCGGCGAGAAGCCGAATGCTCGAGCGGAGCAACGGAATTACGAAGGAGACTTTGTGGAAGTCTTCTTAGCAGCCTTCTTCTTGGCTACTTTCTTCTTGGTTGCAGCCTTCTTAGGTGCTGCAGTCTTCTTAGCAGCTTTCTTAGCTACCTTCTTCTTCGTTGCCCCAGCTTTTTTCTTGGCCACGGATACATCCTCCGAAAAGCGAAATTATTAGTCGCCGCACCGATCGAACATCAGAAGCAGTAGATGAACGATCTATGTCTAGCAACCGGTACTTAAAAACCCTTTGTCGAAACTGTTTGGCT
>JANPNA010000294.1:0-3694 GCA_031427235.1 Pirellula sp. | reverse complement strand
TATCGATGCTTGTCCAATGCATTGAAGTTTTATGGCGGCAGCCCAAAGAAAGTCATCTTCGACAATCTCAAAGCGGCTGTTATCAACGGCTCAGGTCGGCACGCAACACTCCACCCTGAGTTCCTGGCGTTGTGTGGTCATATGCACTCAAGGGCCGCGACGATGAACTGAAAACCTGGGACGACCACGGATATCTGGCCATCCACTGGCGGGACAACATCGCCAATGTTCGATTGCACCAAAGACGACGGTCACAATCCCTGACGAAACGTATTTTTCTAAAGGTGCCGCAGTGCCAGAACAACTTAAAGCGGCACGAATCGTTGCGAGACAATCACGCCAATTTTGGCCCCAGTCGTGCATCAGCAAGACTAATTGACGAGTTCTCGTACACAAACCTCCAGAATGTCTTGGCACGGTGGGACGTTTTGTCGCTAAGCTCTGCCCTGGGCCTATGATGTTGCTGCCGCATTCGGGGCGAAAGCTGTACGACCTCTTAGTCTGGAAGGTCGATGTGGGCCTTGTTGGCTGCCGTCCTAAGCTTATCCAGCGCGCGGGCTTCCAGTTGACGGATGCGTTCCTTAGTGACCCCAAGTTCCTCGCCGACTTCCTTTAGCGTCAAAGGCTCAAAGCGGTGGTCCAGACCGAATCGACGAACGATAATCTGTTGTTCGCGATGATCCAGCGTGTGCAAGATCTTTTGAATCTGATCTGTTCGTGCCGCTTGGTCGATTTCTGCGGAATAATTGTCAGCTCGTCGGTCCTCGTGCCCAGTGAAAATCTCTTCGGAACTTGTTCGGAACCGATCGCGATGTTTGAATTCATCGGGTATGGTTCTTGCGAAATTCTTCATGATGGCCCACGACGCATAGGTACTGAACTTATTGCCCCGCGAGTAGTCAAACTTCTCCGAAGCGCGGATCAACGACATGTTTCCGTCGCTGATCAACCCAAAGAAATCGTCGTTTGGATCGACGTGCTTTTTGGCAATCGACACAACCAATCGCAAGTTTGCTTGTACGATCTTGTTCTTAACGGCAACCGACTGCTCGTAGAGCTTTTCGATTTGATCCATCAAAGAAACAAGTGGGGCCTTGGGATCCAACTCCGATCGCAACTTGGAAGCGACATGTTTCAAGTAATTCATTTTTCGGAACAGGTGGTACTCCTGTTCGCGCGTCAGCAACGGAACATCGTAAAGCGATGCCAAATAGGGAGGAAGTCCGCTAGGTGCACGCACTTTGCGGACAGGATCGGCGGCGACCGGGAGATCGGCCATCATCTCGTCTATGCGAGACTCATCGTCAAATTCCGCATTGGGCATGAAATCCAAAGGTAATTCGAAAATTTTGATCGCCCGTTGCTCGTTCAAAATACGAACGATGCTGCTGCGAATGCGACCATATCGCTTGGCCAGCACCACGGTCGATACACCTCGGTTATGCTGCTGATACATGGCCCGTCGGTCTTCGTCCGAGAGCACTTCGCGTTGATCGGGGAATACAGCCATCTTCGGATACTGGCGATCAAAGTTTTTGATCGTGTAACGAATGGTCTCGGTGCTCCGATTCACTTCGGTCGCGACCGTGCGAGCAACCTCAGAAAGGTTGGAACCGGTCGCGGCAATACGACGTGCACGATCGATAATGTCGTCTCGTTCGGCATCGCTGATTTGGCTGAACCGTTCGCCTCGTTCGACACGCTTCTTGTTTTGAGTGACGAAACGATCAACGCTGGAATGCAGGAATCCGACTCGCTTACGACCTTCGGCCAGGAAACGACGCGAGACGAGCCCTTGATCCCTCCAACGCGAAATCGTCTTGGTCGAGACGTTGAACATCTTGCTTAAATCTTCGACGGTGTGAACCGGTTCTTTGGCTTCTTCCACTCGCAGATTCATCGAATCAGTGATGTCTTCGACGAACAGACGAAGATCATGAACCGCGTCATCACCTTTGATCAATCGGTAACCCGTACCGTCAGGACGAACTTCGGTAACCCGGAAGAACAGAAAGTCGTAAGGGTAGTTCTTGCTTGGATCCAATTCCGAAAGCAACGATTCCGCCCGATCCGCTTGCTCGTTCCTCTTGGCTCGGGGCGCGAACCGAACCTGCTGGTCTCTTAGTTCTCGTATAAGTGAAATGCGATAGTCGGTATTCATGATTTGTTAGCTCCCTGATGCTGAGTCGAACCTTGTGCAATCCATGCGGCTACCAACCGCTGCAAGCGACTCGGCGATAGGGTACGAAGTCCAATCGTTGAACTTCCTTTCGTCTCGCGTTGGGCATGTTTGAGCGGTTTGCCACGTTGACAATCGTTCTATCGCACCGACACTTGACTAGTCTGGTCATATCTAACCGTTATTCGACGATTTTGGACAACCATTGGTTCACTGTACGCAACTATTGGGCCGGATTTTGGTCGAATTAGGGCGCGTCGCGGGCAGTTTCTTAAGTAAAACAGGTACTTTACTGAAATTTTATTAATTTGGACTTGTTTTTCGAGAAGGCGAGAGTCGTCAATATGGTTGCGCTTTGTTCAAAATGCATGACGTTTTGACAATTTCTGGACGATGAACTGTCACTTGGGCAGCAGATGCGTGTCTAATTTCCGAACCAAGAAAACCTAAAACGCGACAAATCGGACCGGATGAAGGCAGCATGGAACAGCGAGTTGGCATCGTAGACTACCAAATGGGCAACCTTCGGAGCGTCCAAAAAGCCATAGAACGGGTCGGTGGCAACGCGATCATCAGCAGTGATTGTGATAAACTTTCACACATGTCGCATCTTGTTTTGCCTGGTGTTGGGGCATTTGGGGACGCTATGGCAGAACTGAGAAAGAGAGGCCTCATCGAATTTCTTCAGGCTTGGTCCGCGACGGACAAGCCTTTTTTGGGAATTTGCCTAGGTATGCAACTGCTTTTTGATAGCAGCGACGAGGGGGGCCTGCACCAAGGATTGGGAATCCTGCCGGGGAAAGTGGTTCGATTCGAACGGAACGCTCACGAAGCGAGTTTCAAGATCCCACATATGGGTTGGAATCAAGTGGTGAGTAGACAAGTAGACGATTCCATGCTGGCCGGAATAACGGGCAATCCTTACGTTTATTTTGTGCACAGCTATTATGTGCTGCCAGCCAGCCAAGATTTGGTCTGGTTGGAAGCGGATTACGGCAAGCCATTTTGTGCAGCGGTTCGGCGAGGGAATCTCATGGCAACCCAATTCCATCCAGAAAAAAGCCAACGGGATGGATTGCAGTTGCTGTCCAATTTCTTGAAGCGATAATTGTCGCCTTTTGCTCCAAAAAAGTGCGTTAAGGCAACCGGCCAATAAAAACGTACCAACGAACCCACTTCTGGGTGGGACAGTCGGTTCACGCGGAAGTTCCTTGATGGCTGGCACGCCTAAAGGTGATTTGACGCTTAGTTATCTAGCGTGAATCGACAGCCCTACCCAGATTGACGGTCCTGCTATGCGTAATGTGCGTGGCTCAACACTCTCGCATTCAGCCCGACGATTGAAACTGGCTCTAGACTTTCCACAGTCCATGACTTATTGAATGCACGGCTGGGGAATTATCCGGACGCTCCACCGTTCAACGCCTGCCGTTCGCTGCAATCGTGAAGCAAGTTTCGCGAATTCCTTCTTGGTGAGCTTAACACCGTTGGCATAGAGCTTGGTTGCAACTCCAA
>JANPNA010000293.1:0-3610 GCA_031427235.1 Pirellula sp. | reverse complement strand
TGAAGCAAGCGAACTTTGGGACGTGGCGACTGAACAACACCGAGCGATAAACCTCTCCAAGTACGGAAAGGAAAGACGAAACTATAGCGAAGCGTTTTTGACAATGGCGTCGTAACTAACCGAAGAGCCGGTCACACCCGTTAGAAACGAACTGCCTGTTGTAATTCCTGCCATGGGTGAGGTGCGAATCACGATGGGACACCTTGGCGGAATAACGAAGGGATTATCACTAGGTCACTTCGCCTTCTTTGTTGAGGATAGTGCAACTAGAACAGTTCCGATCCAAATTGTAGGCATGACAAAGTAGTCATGTGAATGTTTTGAAGTCGTTTTTCACGATAGGAGAGTTTAATGAGAAAAACATCCTCGTTGCTTTTGAGCATGAGTTGTTTGGCTTTACTTGTGAGCACGTTTTTGCTTTCGGGGAGCGGTATTGCCGACGTTGTAATTGAGGAAGTCATTGAAATCGAGCTGACTTATACGAAAAGTTGTGATTCTTCGGTAGGAACTGATGTGCG
Organism: Pirellula sp.; assembly: GCA_031427235.1. Taxonomy (GTDB): domain Bacteria; phylum Planctomycetota; class Planctomycetia; order Pirellulales; family Pirellulaceae; genus JBKCUI01. Next base: position 3,092 of record JANPNA010000293.1, on the reverse strand, counting down.
GGGGGGGAAATATTGCAAGTGTAGTTCGAGTTGCAATAGGTCAGACGGGTTGTCTAGGAGCTGCTCGGATGCTGCCTCAACAGGTTCGGCAGCCAGCGGCAACTGCGGTTGTGATTGCAAGAAATTAAATTGGAATTAGCGGATTTATTCTGACTGGAAGAACTTAAGGTCCTTTTTTGCCGGCGCTGTTTGGTTCACTTTAGCCAAAAGCGTCTAGGTGGGAGATGTTTGGGCATTTCATGACTTTCTCTATGACTTTGTTTGTGTTTGTTTTGATTGTATGGACATCGTGTTCCGAGGTCTATGCCCAGAGTTCATTCGAAATGTTTGCGAAATCCGCAAGCGCTTTTGGTGTCGCCGCATCGAAGAATTCAAGCTGGATGCTGACGCACGACATTTCAACCGACAAAACGACATTGGAAAAAGATAGTTTTCACGATTTGAAAGTTGTTAAATGGAATAAGAAAAATTGCAGCATATTAATCCAAAACAGCGCTCATCGATCCTCATCTGGGGTAATTGCATGTGTAAACGCAAACTATGGTTTTGAACTGATTCGTAAAGAGGAAAAGAGCTTTTGGAACATTCGCAGAGTCGAATTCAGTTTAACTAATCAAAAAAACCCAAGCTTGAGTGGCATATCTGGGTTTGGTATAGAAGGTGTATTGCGGGATCGGTCCGCTTTCCCGCAACTTCTCGCGCCATATACATGCTCGACCTGCGTAGATTTGAGCCGCCTAAAGGAGCTAAGTGAATTCAGTTTGCTGAAATCTACTAATGAGGGATTTGCATTTAGTTTCATCGAGAATGACGGACAGAAAGTTGAGATTGAGCTCGAGTTGGATGCGACAAAAGGATTGTTGCCTCGAAGTTTGTCATCAATACGCCGTGATGTAGACGTACAGTCTCACGGTAGGTTGACTTTCCGGGACAATGTTTTTTGTACATGGGAGGTTGAAGACGGATTTGTCAAGTCTGCCGAATTTCAATGCCAGACTAGCCGAGATGGAACTGCAGGCGTGGTTGCTAATGTCAATCATGTGTTTCAGTATAATCGCGAGCCCTTAAGCGGCAAAGACTTTACTCTTTCTGCTTACGGCTTCTTAGAACCAGCGAAAACCTCGAATAATTATTCTGTTTTTTTCCTTTTTCTTTTTGTGGTCGGCTGTTTAGTTTTCATTTTGGTTCTCAAACGACGCAAGAATTAACGTTACGAAAGCGGGATTCGAATCCGCGTCGAATTCCAAGCGAACCTTGGCTGCTGATGGATTCACAGGTGCGACTATTCAACTTCGCTGCAATGGCGTTGCAGCGAAGTGGCACGACTTGATCACTCAAGTCCTTTGTTGACGCTCAAGGCAACTCACGTCCTTCTTGAGAGGGCGACCGGAGGGCGACCGGGGACACAGGACATTTTTGCGATCGTGTCGTTTGCATTGCAAGCTAATGAACTGACGCTTTTCATTAGCAGACTTTGTCCGAATGCTTGCCAAAGTTGCGGCCAACGACAAAAATCTTCTTGCGAAAATGCGAAAAGATGACAAAGCACCATCGAAAACGAGCTAAATCAATAGCTCGCACCTTGGCTCTTGTCGAGCATAAGAAGAGTTGGTAATAAAAGTCAGTTCGAACCGCGTTAATGGCTCGCTAGCAGCTCTCTCGCCTGTTGACGGACATAGAATCGACGCCCCGTCTTGCGACTCCTTGCCTCCTCAATCACCTTGGGATTGCCAGCTACCTGGCAAAACATCCGACCAAAATCGCGGACCAAGATAGTCCAGGTCATCGGATCAATCGACAACCGCTCGAATATCTTCGGTGTATCCTCAGGCGTCGCCCCTGGCTTGCCAGCAATCGTCAGCCTAGCCGTCCAATCCAGCAATTCCAAGTACTCGGCAACCGACATCGATAAGAACCCTTTGTCGCTACAGCGGTTGCTAGTAAGACTTGCATGCGGCCCAACGGGATCGTTTCTTTCATCAATGGGCAAAGGGGACAGCATGCCATCTTTTAAAGGTGCGGTCGCCTGACTTAAGTCCTCCAGCACCACCGTCGTTGCCTGCTTCTGCAAGGTGTTTGCCTGCTCCTGCAAGGCTTGAACACGTCGTTGAGCGGAGGTGTAATCGCTGGTCTCGATGGTTTCGGCGATGGCAGCCCGAATGGGATTGAGATCCACGTAAGCCGAACAAGCCAGCAACGATTCCTCATCCAAAAGTCTTACCGCCCGGTAGCGCGCCTGCCAAAACTTACCGACCTCTTGATCTTCGCGGTTTGCGCGCATGGCAATGTTTTGACAGAGCAATCGCATCCACCACGAGATATCACTCAATCGCATGCGAATGCTTTTCAGTTTGTCTGGATCGTTGCGAACAGAGTTCAGTTCAAACTCGTTTGGTTCTTCAGCAGAGCCATCATTCTTCTTTCGCACAGGGCACAACATCATCCACCGCCGGGCAACTTCGCTGTCATCCCAAAACTCAACAACATCCGGCCGCGACCTCAAGATTAGATGAAAATGGTTCGAAAGAATACTGAAACACAGCAAATCGATTCCGAAGTTTGCCGCCAGCCGTTGAAGTTGCTGTTCGATCCAGACTTTTCGGTGATCGTAGTTCTTGCCGGTAACTGGGTCATTTCCAAGCAAGAAGCAACGGCGCACTACCCTGGCAAAAACATGGCAAATTGCGACCTCGCTAGGCTCGAAGACTTCGGCTCTCGATACGCGTCCCATAACGATTCTCCCGAAAGAAGGTTTTCTGGTAATTACGAAGGCTTATCATGAGAAAAATCAGACCAAGCGGCAATTCCAAATGCAACTACCCCCCCGAAAAAATGCTGTGTCCCCATGATTCCCCATGATTCTAAGCCGTGGCGTTCAACAGCCAAGCCGAGGCGTTACGTTCGGAGATAAAGGCGTTGGAACGATCCAATAAGGATATTCAGCGTCAGCGTGGGGTGTTAAAAGTTTGGTGTTGTGGTGTTTGAAGCTTGCGCAAGTTTTGTTCCGGAGTATCGAGTGGCTTCCAAGGAAGGTAAAATGGTTTCCGCTGGCTTCATGCCAGCGGGACCACAATTGGCAGCTACACAAATGG
>JANPNA010000292.1:0-16452 GCA_031427235.1 Pirellula sp. | reverse complement strand
GAATAGTCGTTTCCTCGCCTCAGCTCGAGGATGACTTCTCCGGTGACAGCCTTGGCAACCCAATGCTGTAAGGCCTCTCGCAGCATCCACGATTGCGAGTCAAACCAACGGCCTTCGTAAAGGAGTCGGCCGAGTCGTCTCCCCATATCGCGATACTGTTCCATTGTACCTTCGTTATGAATGCCGGTGATCAGTCGTTCGTAAGCGATGAATAGCAAGGCCATCCCAGGGGCTTCGTAGATGCCACGGCTCTTGGCCTCGATGATGCGATTTTCGATTTGGTCAGACATGCCTAGCCCATGTCGCCCGCCGATGGCGTTGGCCTCTAGGACCAAAGCGACTTTAGATTCGAAGGACTTGCCATTGAGTGCTACCGGCTCGCCGACTTCAAAGGTGACTGAAACTGTTTCAGCAAGGACTGGACAATCCGGTTTCCAGAATGGCACGCCCATGATTGGGGCCACGATCTTGATACCGCTGTTCAGCATTTCAAGGTCTTTGGCTTCATGGGTGGCTCCCCAAATATTGGAGTCGGTCGAATAGGCTTTTTCTTTGCTCATGTGGTAACCGAGTCCTGCTTTTTCCAGCAGTTCGGACATCTCTTTCCGCCCACCTAGTTCCTTGTTGAATTGTTCGTCTAACCATGGCTTGTAAACTTGAAGGCTTGGGTTGGCGAGCAAGCCGTAACGGTAGAATCGTTCGATATCGTTTCCTTTGTAGGTACTGCCGTCACCCCATATGTTGACCCCGTCTTCCTTCATGGCTTGGACCAACATTGTTCCCGTCACAGCCCGACCGATTGGCGTGGTGTTGAAGTAAGGGACTCCCGCGGTCGTAATGTGAAATGCGCCGCATTGCAAAGCAGCCAAGCCTTCGTGAACGAGTTGCTCGCGGCAATCGATCAGTCGGGCTTTCTCGGCACCACACTCCAGGGCTCGCTTTGGGATGTCGTCGTAGTTGGTTTCGTCCGGTTGTCCGAGATTGGCCGTATAGCAATAGGGAATTGCCCCTTTTTGACGCATCCAATAGATCGCAGCACTCGTGTCGAGTCCTCCAGAGAACGCAATACCGACATTTTGGCCTACAGGAAGCGATTGTAGGATGTTTGACATGAATTTTTTTATTTAGGTTGCAATTGGCGGTGGATTGAAATCACGGCTTTTCCGTGACCTTGGCAAGGGAGTAGTGTAACCCAAACTTCTAGAATTCAAACCGCGACGGCTGCTTTGTCCAGATTCGCTTTTTGGTTTTCCAAGGGTGGCGTAAGCTTCCAGCTTGCGTTTTCCCAAGGTGGCGTAAGCTTCCAGCTTGCGATTTCCCAAAGTGGCGTAAGCTTCCAGCTTGCGATTTTCCAAGGGTGGATTCGATGGCAGGCAAGATGCCTACCCCACTCTTTAATTAATCTGGACAAAGCAATAGCACCCAATCTCCAGATTGAAAATTGTGGTTTAATTCACTGGTGGGGGAGGGTGAGGCTTGTGCCGATCCAGTGCGGCGCCAGCTTGCCTGGAGACTCGCCGCCTCGCCTCCCGTTGTTGCTCAAGCCACCATTGTTGCCAAAATGTGTTTGCCGTCCAAAAGCCGTCCTTTATTTTGGCATGGGCCAACCCCGTGGTGTAGAATTTTGATTCTGCAACTTAACGAGGTCAAGCAAAAAATTAAGGATGGACTACATGTTGGTTCCGGCTACTCGACTGTTCTTTGCGACCCTTGTTCTACAACTTGGTTGGCTTCTGGGTGGTCTGTTTTCGACTTCGCTAACCCAAGGAAGCTTGTGCGCCCAAGAAGCCATTAGTCCGGAGAGCACGATTCGGCTGCGATATCAAAAGAGCGAGCACTTGATTCCGTTACGGGATGGAACGAAGCTGCACACGACCGTTTTTAGCCCGAAGGACACGACCAAAACCTATCCCATTTTAATGAAGCGAACGCCCTATTCATGCGCACCCTATGGCGCTGACGCATTTCCCGCCTCGCTCGGCCCTAGCGAGTATTTCGTCAAGGCAGGTTATATCTTTGTGAATCAAGATGTTCGTGGCAGGTTCATGTCGGAGGGGACGTTTCAGCAAGTCACTCCTCACATCGCAAACAAAAAGTCACCGACGGATTGCGATGAGAGTTCCGACACGTACGACACGATTGATTGGCTGTTGAAGAACTTGCCAAACAACAACGGGCGAGTTGGCATGTTCGGTATTTCGTATCCGGGCTTTTACGCTTCGGCTGGCATGATCGATGCCCATCCTGCGCTGCGAGCCGTGTCACCACAGGCCCCAGTTGGAGATTGGTATTTCGACGATTTTCTGCACAACGGGGCCTTCTTCTTAGCGCATGCCTATCAATGGCTCAATAACAATGCACACGAGCGAACCGGTCCAACAACGGAACGATCTCCGCCCGAAGTGCTTCCCACAATAGACGGCTACCAGTTGTTTCTCGATGCCAATACCATCGAAGAAATCAATCGCCGACATCTGAAAGGAAAGGTACCGTTCTGGACGGAGATGATGGCTCACCCCAATCGGGATGAATTCTGGAAGAAGCGAGATATTCTACCGCACTTGAACAAGGTGGCACCAGCAGTCATGGTCGTTGCCGGTTGGTACGATGCCGAAGATCTTTACGGTTCGTTCAAAACGTACCAATCGATTGAACGTCAGAACCCAAACGCAAACAATGTGCTGGTGGTGGGGCCTTGGATCCACGGCGGCTGGGCGAATGGTGCCGGCGACAAACTGGGTGCGGTTCCGTTTGGTTCCAAAACTGCAGCCTTCTACCGAGCGGAAATTGAGTTTCCATTCTTTGAAAGGTACTTGAAAGACTCAGAGCACTCCCCGCCGGCAGAAGCTACGGTCTTTGAAACCGGTTCGAACATTTGGCGAACCTTCGATCGATGGCCCCCTCGCGATTGCGCAGCCAAGACGCTGTATGCCAGGGATCGAGGTGCCTTATCCTTCGAACCGCCGGGACCAGGAATCACCGACGCGTACGACGAGTTTGTGAGCGACCCAGCCAAACCCGTGCCGTACACCGAAGCCATCACGCCGCGGATGACCGTCGAGTTCATGGCCGAAGATCAGCGATTCGCGGCTCGAAGGCCGGACGTCTTGGTCTATCAAACGGAACCGCTCGATGCAGACATGATCATGGCGGGTCCACTCGATGTCGATTTGTGGGTCACTACCACCGGAACGGATGCGGATTTCGTGGTGAAGCTGATCGACGTTCAGCCCGACGGAACCAACGCCGCGTTGCTACCCAACTATCAGATGATGGTTCGAAGCGAAGTGATACGAGGACGTTTTCGTGACTCGTTTGAGCATCCCGCTCCCTTTCAGTCGAATGTTCCTGCCAAGGTGCATTTGGAGTTGCTGGATGTATTGCATCGATTTAAGAAAGGGCATCGCATCATGATTCAAGTCCAAAGCACATGGTTTCCTTTGGTGGATCGCAATCCTCAGAAGTTCATCGAGAATATCTATCTGGCCAAGCCAGAGGATTTTCAAAAAGCGACACACCGGATTCTGCGTTCTGCGACGCATGCGACAGCGGTACGCATGAGTGTGCTTCCCTGAGTCCTACTGTATGCCCCTGGCTTCACGCCAGGGGTCATGACCATCTTTTCTAGAGGGGTGGTAATGTCCCCCGAGTAAAACTCGGGGGCATTTCACCCTATTCGATCGCTGTCCGCAAGCCTGCCATGGCAGCCGTTATTCGCTCTTCGACTTTGGAATAAGGGGTTTCTGGTCCGCCGTGCAGCGTTTCATCGAGTGCATCAAAACTCTCCTTAAGCTCGTCGACCGATTTCTTAACGGCCGATTTTTTTTCATCCGACATGTCCTTAGCAAGTGCAGGGATGGATTCAAGCAGAAAGCCAATATCGTGCAACGCATCGTGTGCATCGTCCGGTTTTTTTTCCGCAAAGGCTTTTGCGATCGTTTCGACGTGCGTATTCAGTTGTTTCATGGCCGCTGGCAAGCTGGTGACCGACTCATGTTCGTGTGGCTGAGCAGGGCCGTTGCCGGCCGTATTGGTCTTGTTTCCGGCTGGCTGCGATGGTGTGCAGCCAACTAAGCAAACCCCGATCATGCAGCAAGCAAAATTCAATTTCATCATTTTTTACTTTCAAGCTAGGCTTCTAATTCGTCCAGACATTGTCGCCTTTTGCTCCGCAAAAAGTGCGTTTACGCGGCACACTTTCACGGAGCGAAAGGCGACAATAATAAATTCACAGCCTAGGAGCGAAAGGCGACCTACATAGCATCCTATCCCATTCCTTTGCGAAAGCCAACTCAGTTTGCAAGGTTCCCTTTTTAAGGTATCGTGGTTTACTACGACGAGGTAATCTTGATCAACAGCCCGTGGCCGACTTGGTGACGGGACCCTGGTTCGATCTATTTGCCAATTGGCTAGCACGCAAAGGAATAGTAAAACAGGTTCAAAAAAATTGGCAAGCCTGCATATCCTGCTTATCGATGATGATGCATCCGTACTGCGCTCGATTAAGTTTTTGCTCGAACGTTGCGGATACGTGATCAGCGACTATACCGATCAAGAAGTAGCCTTGGATGCACTTCGACTTGATTCGTCTCGGTTCGATTTGATTTTGATAGACTTCAACATGCCGGGTATGTCTGGGATTGAGGTGGCGCGTGCGGCGAGGATGATACGGAGTGGTCTGCCGGTCGCCATCACTTCGGGATACATTGACAAAGAGTTGCGATCGCTCGCCGACGCAGCAGGGGTTCAGGAGTTGATCCCGAAACCCTGTTCCGGAGACGCTTTGATCGCGATCGTGGAGCGGCTTACAAAAGAAGCGTGAAGGAACGAAAACGGGTTAGGTCTTATTACATTAAAAGAGGCCGGACCCTTTTTGCTTACCGAATCGTGTGACGGCCTAACCGCCTTCCCTCCCTCGGAATCACCCGCTATCGACGGTACAATTCGGTGTGCCATAAGCCATTTGCATTTCCGTTTTTCGGCCTGTCATGCTACTCTGGCGGGAATCGCACCTGCTTGTATTCAATTCATTTCCAGTACGCTCGTGCAACGGATTGTTATGTCTCTCCTAACGCTGAGCAACTGTTACTCAATCACTTTTAGCTTGTACTTCCGAAGCAACCAGTTCAACAAGACTTTTTGGTCGTCGATGGTTGCGCGGCGTACCTGTGCCAACAAGTGGACCTGATCAGGTTTCGGAAGACTTGTATTCTGCAAGCCTTCATTGCAATTTGTGCAAATGGCGCGAAGGTTTTGTGGTGAATCGTCACCACCCTTCGACTTGTCGATAATATGTCCCATCGTGAGGCGAACTGTGCGTTCACTACCAAACGGATCGGAATCCCCTGCTGCGACTCCGCACATTTGACATGTGTAGCCGTTCCTTTCCAGTACCCATGCCCGCGTTTCCTTGGATATGTTTCGTTTGAATGCTGGAGTTCTTTTCGTTGTCTCAAGCAGGTATTGATTTGGTTTGAGATCGGCACGATCCTTGTGGGAAAGGATCTGATACCCTTCTTCGTTTCTCAACTCTCGAACTCTTCGTGCCCATTCGACGGCACCTGCACTCGCAGCTTGAATATCGCGAGACTCGAGTACCTGACCAAGATTCTCTAGAAAGTAGTCAAGAATTAACTGCTTTGAACCCCGTCGGAGTGCCATCTAGGCGAGTCCTCGCTCCTTGGAGCTTTCAGCATATTCCGCGTTGAGTTCGATTAACAATGCGTTTCGGCCAAGTTGGTTTGCAACAATTCCAGTTGTTCCTGATCCACCGAATGGATCAAGCACCCAGTCATATTCGCTCGTCCCAAGCAAAATACACCGACGTGCTAGCTCGCGAGGAAACGCAGCCGGATGGCCATAATTGTTTGGATCAGGCCCCAAAACCCAATAGTTGCGGAGATTCGCCCCTGTTTCTTCTCGAACCGCCTTCGAGTCGTAATAGTATGTGGGAGATTTTGCAAAGAGAAAAATCTCCTCCGTTGCATTTGTCGGACGATTCTTGACGCTCTCGGGCATTGCGGTCTTCTTTATCCATGCGATTTTCGACCGAAGAATCCAGCCATCTTCCTGCAATGCAAAAGCGACTCTCCAAGGAAGGCCCATTAGGTCTCGATCCTTTAAACCCCATACATTTGGCACCTTGCAATTTCGCTTCTGTATCAGCTTTTTCGTGTTGCCAACGACAGCATTTGGTCCGCACTTTCCGGTTCCACCGTTTCGGGCGTATCCGTCACCAACATTCAACCACAGTGTCCCATCATCCTTGAGAACTCTGCGGACTTGACGAAAAACACTCACCAAGTTGCGAACATAGAGATCGGGCGACGTTTCAGCTCCAATTTGGTCAGGATGATCGTAGTCTCGGAGCCCCCAATAAGGAGGTGATGTAACGCAACACTGGATTGAATTCGCGTCAAGAGTTGGAAGCAGCGTTGCGCAATCTCCATTCAAGACTCGCAGCTCAGTTTCCTGTCCAAGTTTTAGTTTTAACTGTACCACAATTCAAGCCGCTTCCAAGCATTCTGTTCTCGATCATTCCAAAGGCTGCATTGTAACGGCGAAACCGCATACAGTCACGCGGCCTCCGAATTAGGAGTACGATTGATTGCAATCTGAGGTGGCGATCAGCGAGAAGTGTCTTAGAATGCATGCTTATGACAGGAGCGTTTTTTCAACGTCTGCCCTCGCGACCTCCGCCAGAATTCGCTGAAGATCATTCGGATTGATGGGCTTGGTCAGGAAGCCGTTCATGCCCGCTTCATGACATTGATCGGCATGTTGTTGATCGTGATGGGCCGTCATGGCATAAATAGGTATCGATATGTGACGACTGCGGATAAGCCTCGTGGCTTGGACGCCATCCAACACAGGCATGTCGAGGTCCATCAATACGAGATCGAATTCCTGGTGCTCAAGCAACTCGACTGCTTCCTGTCCATTGTTAGCGACGGTCGCCACATGGCCCGAAAGTTCGAGTAGCCCGACTAACACGCACTGATTTACGATTCCATCCTCAGCCACCAAAATCTTTAAGTGGTGATCAACGGTGGAGTGTTTGTTGGGTTCGGAATCGTACTTGGGTGGCGTCAAATTCCGACATGATTTGGCGGTTGTGTTTGGCTCCGATTGGGAGAATACCAGATCCATGGCCGTGATCCATTCATTGCCGAAACAAGGCTTGATTAGATAATTGCGATTCGCATGTTGCGATGCGTCTGGGCCTTGTGCCAGCCAGTTGCGAATGCCAAGTTCGGACGCTTGGTCGAGCAGATCGGCAGCCTCGATGCCGGCTGCGATAACGCCATCAAAGAGTTCCAGATCAGGTCTGTCCAGCGAGGGCAAGTCAAACCAGGCATCAAAACTGATCGCGAATCCACCGTAGTCGGCAATGGTCTGTTCCAAGCATCGACTAGCTGCGCTGCATGGATCGACAACCAGGAATTTTTGGCCAGAAAAACGTCTAACGGGCTTTTCAAGCGGTTGTGACGGCAGTGTTTCCACGTTGAACGGCAATACGATCGTAAACTCGCTACCGACGTCTACCTGGCTGGTGACCTCGATTTCGCCGTTCATCAATCGAACGAGTTCCGTTGAAATGGAGAGCCCAAGCCCGGTACCACCGAATCGCCGGGTTGTGCTGTTGTCGGCTTGCGAGAACGATTCAAAGATCGATCGTTGTTTGTCCGCGGGAATACCGGTCCCCGTGTCGATGACATGGATTTTCCACTTCGGCGATTCTCCGAGAACGATTTCGACTCGCATTTCCACATGCCCTTCGGATGTAAACTTGATCGCGTTTCCGAGGAGGTTAAGGATGATTTGTCGTAGCTTCATTGGATCTCCAAGCATATTGCACGGCATGTTTGGAGGGAAATAGGCTGCGATCTCAATGCCCTTTTGCCAAGCGGGAATGGAGAGAAGTCCAATGGCATCCATGCATACTTCCCGCGGATCGAATACGATCGATTCGACGGTCATTTTCCCTGCTTCGATCTTGGAGAAATCGAGAAGGTCGTTCAGCAGACGGAGCAGCGAATCACCTGAGCGTTGGATGGTGTTCAGGTAGTTAGTGAGTTGCGGATTGGAATTGTTGGCTAAGGCAAGTTGCGTCATCCCCAAGATGCCGTTGAGGGGGGTTCGGACCTCATGACTCATGGTTGCCAAAAACCGGCTCTTGGCCTGACTAGCTGCATTGGCGACTTCGATCGCGTCGCGAAGTTGTTCTTCGGTCTCGCGGAGCGCTTCATTGCTTAAGATCAATTCGTTTGAGCGGAGTTCGGCCGCAGCCGTGCGTTCCTCCACGCGTTGTTCCAAGGTGGAATTCAGTTCCTGCAGTTCACCAAATCCCTCTGCATTCTCTAGAGCGGCCCCGGTTAAGGTGGCGATGAATTCCGCTACCTTCAACTCCTCGTTCCCAAATAAATTTTCCAGTTCGGTGTGTCCAACGACAAGGTACGCGACGATGGAATCGCGAACCCGAATCGGTGTAGCAAGGAGACTTCCCTTAGTGAAGTGATCTCGATCGTCCCATGGCATGACTCGCGTTACACCCTCATGTCCTATTCGGTCGATGAAGCTGTTGTCTCGGGCCCTGTTGTCCATTTGATTGGAGGTTACAAGGTCGATAGCAATTTTATCGGAAACCGTCCATTTCCCACCTGGGAAATCTTGAGAAAGAATGACAATGACCTGTCCTCTCAGAAGGTGCTGGGCTGCCAAGCAGCCTTCGCGGAAGATATCACGCTTGTCAAGCGACCTTGTAATTCGACGTCCGTCTGCCAACAACGTGTCAAAGCGATCTGCCAGCGAAAGCGTTTCCTGAGATGTGCTGCTTCCCTGAATGCAGCGAATGGAATCCGCCAAGTTCTCTTTCAGCCATGCAATTCGCGCGGTTTCCGCGACCGTCAATTGCAGGCGCTTGGCAGTCAGATCGCCAGCCAATTCGCTAAGGCATGTCAGTGACTCCCAGGCCTGCATTGGACTTTGCAGTTGTTCCGCGATTCGGACGCTCTTCCGAAACAGTTTTGCGGCCGAAGACGTTTTTCCCATCAGGGATTCGATCAGGGCGGACTCGCGGAGGACCTGGGGAAGGTCTGCTGGGAATTTTTTGGCAATCTTGTACGCAATCTTGGCTGCCCGTCTAGCTTGAGCAACGCGGCTCTCAAACAACCGAACCTGAAAACGGGGGGTGGTGCTTGCGGTTTTCCGAAGCGTAGTCGCAAGCCACGCATAACAGGGACTAATGTAGGTGTTCAGGTGGCCTGCTTGTTTGCAAATCGCAATGGCATTGCGCAGTGTTTCCTCTGCGTCACTGAGTTGTTCGCTACGAATCTGAACGATGGCCAAAGCGAGATGTGTCTGAGCGTGGCTTTGAGCATCGGTTCGGTGAATTCTTGCCTGCTTTGCTACCATTTCCGGTGGGACTTGGTGTGGTGCGGAACGCATCCAGACGTCCAAGCTAATGCCAGCAGCTTGATCATCTCCAATTTCAACGCCAGAATCGTGGATTCGTTTTGCGTCGTTGGCCGCTTCTCGAAAACGGCCAGCGCGATAAAACGCATTGGAACGTTGATAGCGAGCCATGTTGGTTTCCCAAGCGTCGCCGGTTTTCTCTAACAACTCGATGCTTTCCGAAGCAAAGTCGATGCATGATTGGAAGTTGGTGGCTGCCAACTGCACTACGCTAATGTAGGAGAGAGTCTGGCCCTGTCCCCAAAGATCCTTTTGATCGCACCGAATTTTTAGTGATCGTTTCGAATACACGTCTGCACGTCGAAAGCACCCAAGCAAGCTACAGACCGGGGCATGTTCGGAATAACTCTTGGCCAGTTCCGGCGTATCCAGATACTGTTCGGCGTCGTTCATGCCGGAAAGGTGCGCGTACAATGTCCAAACGGCTCCACGGCTAAACCAATAGGTGTGGGCCAAGCGGCTAAAAAGGGTCCATCGCAAGCGTTGTATGGGGGTCGCCGCTTTGCGATTGCGTGGCAATCCAAGGAGCGAATGACGAGCTTGGAGAAGGGACTGCCTTAACAAACCCAGCATCATTTTTGCGACTGTACGTGGGACTCGAACTCCGCTCAATTCTAGCGCAGCCATATACTGCTCTGCGGCTTGGCTCATGCGTCCACGTTTAAACTCGACGTCTCCCAGCCTGCCTGCAAGCTGTGTTCGGTCGATGGCTTGGTCGGCGAACGTGAGCGATTCCGCGAAGGCGGAACCGGCCGCTTCGTAGTCGCCTGTGCTCAAAAACACTTCGCCTAAGCTCTCCGATATCTGTCGACGACGGTTACGATCCGAAACCGGTATCCATTTTTGAGCCATCCGATTGTAACGAATAGCCAAGTCGTTTGCATATTGGTGCTGAGCGTGTTTTGCTGCCAAAGTTGCGAAATCGATGGCTTCGTCACTGCATCCAGCGGCGTCGAAGTGGTATGCAAGCTCGTAGGTGCGCGTTGAATCCTCTTGGGAAATCAGTCTTGCCGCTTCCAGATGTAACGTGTTCCTCAAATCAGAACTGAGCTGGCCTAAGAAAATCTGTCGAACATCATCGTGAACAAACCCCATTTGGTGTTGATGGCTGTCCGACCAAACCAATTGCCGCTGCACGGCCAACTCGATCACTTCGTGAGCCAGGTTCCTGTCGACGTTGGAAAGCAATTGCGCTTCGTGAAATCGGAAACTCTTCCCTAGTACGGCCCCTGCCTGTAGGATTTTCACTACGGTATCCGGCAGTCCGACGGTCCGTGTCGATAGTGCCGTCGAACCTTGGCCGTGGCTTTGAAGCGTAAGGCGGGTACCAGCGCGAATGGACCAAGTGCCTTCGCGAAAATGAACACTTCCGGATTCGATCATTCCCTGAAGCAACGAGATCGCGACGAATGGGTTTCCGTTCGAGGCATTGGCTGTCATTTCCAAAGCTTCCTTCGGAAATTGGCCGATCGTCGAATGGAGAAGGGCCGTAATATCTTCAGGCGATAGAGGTTGTAGGATTTCCGGGATCTGCTCTAGCGCTGTCTGCAGCAGAAGTGCGTTGGTCGAGGAGCCAGTCGCAACGAACAAAAGCGAATCTACTGGTCCGACTTTTCTACTTTGCAGCCAGCCCGTCAGCAAGTCTCGCGATAGGGCATCGACCAAATCGACGTTGTCGACCAACATTACGATACGACGGGGTTGGGAGTTTAATAAGTCCAGCAACGACTCAACGGCCCGTTTCAAGCGTTGGCCAGCAAATTTTTCAGGCCCGACATTCGTTGCTTTCGCCTGTGAGGGAAAGAGCCATGGAAGCAAAGGGCGAATGCTTTCCTCGTGTGGTGCCAAGCCAGCCATCAAGTTGCGAATCAATTCCGGATTCGATTTGGAATGCTCCTCTAAATCTCGGCTGATCGAACCAAAGGCCTCGAGGGGGCGAGAGTTTTCACTGTCGATCCCCGTCATGCGCAAGACCAGCGCACCGCGAGCCATGGCCTCTTTTGCAAATTCGCTCAATAGTCGCGTTTTGCCTTCGCCTGGTTTGGACAGAATCAGCCAACGCCGGACAGGTGATTGAGCGTTGGAAACAACCTGAACAAAACGAATCAACCATGCGTTTCGACCCACGAGCGACGGTTCGCACAGCCGCTCCCGTCGGTCCGTACAACCAAGTACAACCGATTCGAGCTTCCCATGCGCCAGCAAATCCACGATGGCTTGCAAATCGTCCAATGCGGCTCTCGCAGACTGGTATCGATCGCGAGGCTCCCGTTTCAACAATCGCAGGATGAATTCATCAACGCAACGTGGGATCGGGTTTCCACACCACCGCAAACTGGTCACCGAAGTCGTCATTTGCCCAAGCATCAGTTCGTTCAAATTGGAAGCCGCGATCGGGTTCGTGCCGCTTACCCCGCGATAAAGTAGAACTCCTAAGCTGTATAAGTCCGAGTAAGGACCGACAGGGCGTTGTAGCACTCCGGATTGTTCCGGCGCGAGAAATACTGCCTGCTCTAATGAAAGACCTATCGGAGCCGTACACCCAATCGATTTGCCAGGCAACGCATGGACACTGCTGACGAGTGCGGCCTTGCGCTCCGGCAGAAGAATGCGAATCGTATCCTCACGCAGCTCCGAAAACACAGCCCCCGCTTCATGTCGCGTTTGCAGATCCGCAAGGAGATCCGTCGATAGTTGCAACAATGCCAAAAGCCTCTGCAAAGGATTGCAGATGGACAGAAGCCATTCGGAAACCGAAATTGAACTAGGAGGAGTTCGCTCACCTTTCGGCGGTTCGACTTTTGGATTCGCTTTTAGGATTGGTGCATGCAAGGTAGGCAACCGACAACGCGAATGGAGGAACTCAGCCACCGTCAAAGAGGGTTGCGGAATGTGATTTCCCGCAATTTCTTTCGCAAAAAGCGTGACTTACTGCTTTAATCTGATGGGATTATGCGTGGTAGATCCAGTGTCGGAAAGGAGAAACAATTCGTTTTTATTCACTTCGTGTTAAGAGCAATCGAAGATCCCAATTGTGCGGATCTAGGGAATCTAATTGCATTACGTTCTTGCATTTTTCGACTTCGCTTCAAGTCGCAACAGGTATGATCTCACAACAGCAATTCGAGGCCCTTCCGCCCAGCCTCTCAAACGTATTCCCTGGTTACCAAAAAGCGCTTTTGTTTGAGATTGGATCGGAAAAACTAAACTATGGCTTCGGTATCTACTCACTTTCAGTATCGTGAAAATGACAATGAATCGGGATTGGCAAGGAGGCGTTTTGACTTGCCTCATTCGGCATTGCCCGACATGAAATTAGCGTTCGTCCAGGAAGTTGTATCCAACATGAGGACCTTAACTACGGAATCGAACGAGTTGCAAGCAACCGTGCACCGCATTTTTATTGAGTGCAAAAAACTCAGGGATCATTTGGAACCAAACGCTTGGTTTGAGTGCGTAAAAAAAATACGCGAGTCTGATCTATTGCCGTTGGTTCATCAAGATCCGTTCACTAGTCGGGCGTTCAACAAGCCCCGTGGTTATGCAGGAGATGCCGTGATGATGGATTACATCTATGGCTTAGAGGATGGATGGCAACCGCCGACCACCAGTTCGCTCGGTCGAGGTGTCTTTCAGTATACAACCAGCGCTGCAGCGTCAGCGGGAGTGCGTGCTCGACGTGAACACATCGCTGAGAAACTGGACGAAGTTGCTCGCATGCAAAAATCGCCAGAGGTATTGGCTGTCGCCTCAGGACACCTTCGAGAAGCTTCGATGAGTTCTGCAGTTCGACGTCGCAAGTTTGGTCGCTTCATCGCTTTGGACGCCGATGCGGAAAGCTTGCAGGAAGTCGATCGCAGTTTTGGGGAATTTGGGATTGTATGTGAGTTGGCCGATATTCGAAAGATGCTTACAGGTCGGTTAGCCATCGGAACTTTCGATTTGATCTACTCGACAGGTCTGTACGACTATCTCAACAAAAAAACGGCTCAAAAGCTAAGCTTTCATCTGTTTTCCATGCTGAAATCGGGCGGTAAACTAGTCCTCGCAAACTTCCTGCCAAGCATACCGGATACGGGTTACATGGAGGCTTGCATGGATTGGTTTTTGGTATACCGCGATCGGCTGGATATGATGGGGTTAACCGAATTGATTCCTCAAAGTGACATACGTGATATCAACGTCACCGTGGAAGAAAATCAAAACATCATTTTCCTCCAGGTGACGCGAGCTTAAACACGTGGCATCGTTGGAAAGCATGCAATCGTCGGAGCCGCAGGCTTTTTGATAGCTTCACTACCTTCATCGAGCTCGTAGCGGATGCAACGCATTTGCTCCTCGACTTTTGCAAATGCATCAACCAAGTCTGGATCGAAGTGACTGCCTCGGCTCTTGTAGATGATATCGGCAGCAGTTTCATGAGTGAACGCAGGCTTGTAGACCCGCTTGGTAGTCAATGCATCGTAGACGTCAGCGACGGCCACGATTCTTGCAGAGAGAGGGATGTCTTCACCCTTGAGTTGAAATGGGTATCCGGTCCCGTCCCATCGTTCGTGGTGTTTCAGTGCAATGTCCAATGCCATTTTCAAAAAACTTGCTTCCGGATGGGCCTGAGCCGAGGCGCTGAGTGTTTCACCGCCAATCAACGTATGGCGTTTCATTACTTCAAATTCGTCTGGAGTGAGCTTCCCCGGTTTGAGCAACACGCTATCGGGAATACCAACTTTGCCGACATCGTGTAGCGGGCTTGTCAGATAGATTAACTCTACGAACTGCGCGTCAACCACATGCTCGAATTTGGGCCAAGACATCAGTTCGGTCGCCAGAACTTTCGAGTACTCGCGTATCCGCTCAAGGTGGGTTCCCGTGTCCTGGTCGCGACTCTCGGCCAACTTGGCCAGCGAAAAGATCATCATGTCGCGTCCCTCGAGGGTTAGCAATCGCCTGCCCCCTTCCAATCGCAATCGCAACTCCTCATGTCGAAATGGCTTGCTCAAATAGTCGTCGGCGCCCGCATCGAGTCCCAGCAAGACGCTGTCCGAATCAGAATGACTCGTCAAAAGGATCAAATACGTGTATTGAATCGACTGCCGATTTCGAATCGCTCGACATAATTCAACTCCATTCATCTCGGGCATGTCTACGTCCGATATCACAATGCGAGGCGTATAGTGTCGCATCTTTTCAAGTGCTTCCTTGCCGTTGGAAGCAAGTTCAACGTTGTAACCCGCTACCTGCAAAAAACTGGCAAGCATCTCAAGTGCAATTGGATCGTCATCCACGATCATGACTTTGAGTCCACTGGGTTTCGCACCTGCCAACGAGGATATTCCAGTCATTATGCTTTCGAAGCCTCCGTAGTTAGGGCGCTCATTAGCATTTCGATATGCTGATTCAAATCAATGCACCGGTGTGCAACGCAATCCATTTGGTTAGCCCGTGCTGCTAGTTCGACTTGAAGTGCGGCCTCCGATAGAGGCTTGGCACACATATTCAATGCGGTACCCCGCATCTTGTGCGATATCCTGGCGACGGAACTCCAATCCTCAGTCTGGACAGCTTCCTCCAACGACTCTTTCTCGATCGGAAGTGAATTCAAAAACGCCATAAGCAGTTTTTGCATCAAAGCGTTATTTCCCATGCATCGTTCCAGCAGTTTGTTTTGGTCGAACGATGCGGGCATCGCCAACGCGTGACTAGCAGCAAGCATGGTTGAAAAGCAGTCGATCAGATGATGGAACGAACAGAAAGCACGGCACTGAAAACTAGCACACGGAATTGGCCACCATCCAACGAATCGCAAAAGTCCAAGCTTCTTCTGCGATTTTCTTTGAAACGCTTTAAATTTTTAACCGACGGGGTCGCAGATTCCTCAACATGGGCACTCCCCTTTTTTTTCGCCATTGTACTCGGGCGTAGAGGAATGCGGTTTCGCGAAAGCGCCGCCCAGTTTCTTGAGCGAAGCATCAAATTTATGCATTAATTCCTGCTGGAACGATGAGGCGTCATTCCGAGGGGCCTCACCATCTCAGTTAGAATTCGCCTCTTTTAGGATTATCTAGGCTTGCGCCACTCCCGGTTGTAACCAATCTTTTCCAGGGCGAGATACACTTCCTCGAGTGTCTTTTCACCGAAATTGGCGATGCTCAAAAGCGTTTCCGGAGAACTCTGCAATAGATCGCGAACGGTGAAGATTCCTTTCTCTTCCAGGCAGTTCGTCGTTCGAACTTGCAGACCAATCTCGGCCGTGCTCAGCTCCAAACGTTCCTTCATCCGACGTGCGTGTTCGTCAGCTTGGCTAATGGGAATACGAGTCATTCGATTTTCACCCTTATGCAGCAAGTCATTTGCTATGAGAAGCCCAGGACAAGACTACATTCCTGCCCAAAACCAGTAAACTTCCCAGCATGATGCCAACTATTTTTGGAAGTATAGCAAACTCCAAGAAAACAACAGCGATTCGCTGCCCGTTTCGCTAAAATATTTTTATGGGATGCTAGCATTTGTACGAAAGGCCATTGCGGCGATAAGCAAAATGTTGCACCTAAGTCCCACCTCGAAACGCTTTTAATAGGCTCCCTCCGATGCAGTTTTCTTGGACCATCTTCGGCACGTGTTCGCGACTTAGTGTCGCTTTGATCCTTGCGTGCACCACGACTTTTTTCGCCAGCGCAACAGAACCCTCAACACAAGCTGGCGGCAACCTTTTGGCTGGTGTTTTCGCAAAGAACATCAATCCAGTCAATTTGCCCGTATGGGTCAATGGCGGCATCTCTGGCAAGCAAGTAGATCGGATCAACGACCCTCTACATGCACGCTGTTTGGTTTTAGGTGATGGCAAGATGCAGATCGCAATTTGCATCGTCGACAATTGCATTCTTCCGT
Organism: Pirellula sp.; assembly: GCA_031427235.1. GTDB lineage: Bacteria > Planctomycetota > Planctomycetia > Pirellulales > Pirellulaceae > JBKCUI01. The sequence goes on along the minus strand of JANPNA010000292.1, from coordinate 93 downwards.
TGCCGTTGGTCGACAAAACCAAGGAGCTAACACAATCCAAAACCGGGATTGCGATTAACCACATTCTGATTGCCGCAACGCATACACATTCTG
>JANPNA010000291.1:0-4609 GCA_031427235.1 Pirellula sp. | reverse complement strand
GATCGCTGGCGTAACCGGGATCCTCAATTTCGCCCCTGTGACCGTCCGCTCTCCAGGCAGCGGTCTAACGGTTGTGGACGTGGATTTGGCCGTTGAACTGCAGCGACTTGCATTCGCGGTTATCAATCAGAAAAACAGTTAGGCGAGCGGCAGTTTGGAGTATCCCAACCCGAAGCGTGAGCGAGGGACAATTCCGCAGGTCCCTCACTTACGTATCGGGTTATGACTGGTAGTTTTCACATCGCCGCTCGCCTTAATGCGTCAAGTTTTGTGGCAGCTTTGTGCTTTTGTGGCTCCGACGCTCCGTAGTTGTGATTGTATTATTGTCGCCTTTCGCTCCGCGAAAGTGTGTCTCGCTAAAGCACTTTTGCGGAGCAAAAGGCGACAAAGTTTCGCACCTTGCGAATACTATCACAGCCTATCTATGGCGAATCAACCTATCCTTGGCGACGTAAATGCAGCGTCACGGAGTGTCGCTGCCACATTGATAGTGCCGTTGCCACATTATATTAATGGTGTTCAGTTCCGCCATTTTCAGGGTTGACCGACCGCATGAAACCATTGCACGAAACACCTATCCCAATCGAACGGTTTCCGATCCCTTGGTCCGATTCCTTGCCTGCTCTCCTCGGATCGCTAACGTTTCAGATGGAATTGCAATGCGGAAATCGTATGCCACGCGAATGGCTTGGAATCGTGTCTTCTCATAACAGCCGACACGGATACGCAAGCCGGGATTGGCAAGAATCGCTCCAGTCCGCCTTGCATCTGGCACACAGGCAGGGTTGGGGAGTTCTCTGCGCAGATGCAACCCCCTATTCGGACATCATTATTCACGCGTGCAAGCGCTTTCAAATTCCATTTCGAGTGATTCAGGTCTGCCATGAATCGGATAGGGATCAGCAAACCGAAAGGGAGTCGCACGGTTTAGCTCTCGCAGGCGATTGCGGAATTCTATGGCTAGCGAGCGCGGAAACCAACACAACAGGAGATGCACCGGCACACGATCCTGCTAGTGTTTTTTTGGCCGATCACCTCTTCGTACTTGAGCTCCGCGACGGGGGGAAGATCGCCAAGCTGTTGGAAAGGCGACTCGGATGTTTGGAAATTCCAATAGGATCGACCTATTTGTCGCTCCCTACGAATCACGCGAGCTCATCTCGCGGAAAATCATCAGGACCAAAACGGATAGACTGGCTCGCCCGCGGCGCAATCGGTTGGTTGAACACCAGAACACCTGCGTTGTTGGATCGACCAGCGGTTGCAGAATCAACTAGCCTTGACGGTGGGGCGTCAATGCAAACACGCCAGCGACAAACCCATCAGCCTACATTCCCCTTTGGGTTATTACGTAATACCAAGCCCCAATTTTTGGTGCACTGCACGCGATCCAGACGAGGGCCGTGGCCAGACCAATCCGTTTCGCAATTCCACGATGAGTTGCTCCACAGTCCTTGGAAAGAACAACCCGCCGTGCTTGGAACTCTGCAACGAATCCTAGCGCAACAACGGTTGATCGCAACCAACAACTTTCGCCGAGGCAAGACGGAGACCGTCTGCTTTTCGAGCAAAGACCTTACCGAGTTGCTGTCGATGCGAAGATTCCAGTCCCATCTAGCACGTTGGGATTGGGAACCGTATGGAATCATGATCGATCGCGATTGGCTTGTAAGCAATGGTGCCAGGCAAGTCGCCTACATGGATCGTGCCGCTGCGAAACAGGCAAGTGCCGAAGAGTTGGGATTTTGCCAAGTTGTTTCCAATGAGTCTGGTTCCCAGGATTGGCGGGACGAACAAGAATGGCGGATAGTCGGCGACGTTCGCTTAAGCCAAGTGCCCTTTTCCAAAGCGATAGTGTTTGTACCGACAATGGCAGACGCGAGAGCCATACAAACGCTGTCACGTTGGCCGATCGCAATTGCAACGCCAAACATTTAGTCACCTGGGCTTTTTGAAAAACAACGGGAGAGCGAGGCTCCTGCCGAGCTTGCGTCGCATTAGTTCGGCAGCAGCATCACCTTCCCGAGTAATGAATTGGTTGGGCAACGCCGAAGTTTGCATGTGTGCTGGGGAGGGATCCGCCCGATAATACCGCTTTCCAGTTTTCCCACGTGTTAAAATCGAAAAAGCTTACAATTGAGAGAGAATAAGGATAGAGATAACAATCCACAGACCTAGGAGAGAAGCATGAACTGGCAAGAGCGAATTGGCGTCGATCCGAACGTGTGCCACGGCAAGGCTTGTATCAAGGGGAGTCGGGTCATGCTGTCTGTGATTCTTGACAATCTGGCTGCAGGGGAAACGCACGCCGCAATCATGCAGGGTTATCACCTCGAAGAGCACGATATACAGGCGGCCTTGCATTACGCAGCAGCACTGGCTAGCGAGCGGATCATCCGTCTTCCTGTCGGAGCCGCTTGATGTTGTTTAAAGTGGATGAAAATTTGCATTCCGAGGTGGCGGAGTTGCTGCGCAAGGCAGGTCATGACGCCCTGACGGTTTTCGATCAGGGTTTGCGAGGGCATGCGGAGATCGCTTTGGTCTGCCGGGACGAACAACGGGCTATCGTGACCCTCGATCTGGATTTTTCGGACATTCGAGAATATCCGCCGGAAGATTACGGGGGCATCATCGTTCTGCGGCTGCTCGACCAAAGCCGACCGGCAGTTCTTCGTGTTTTAGAGCGGATGCTTCCGCTGTTTGTTGCAGAACCTTTGGCCGGTCATTTGTGGATCGCGGAAGAAGACCGAGTAAGAATTCGTAGCGGCGAAACTGGAGGCACCTTATAAACGGATTGGAGCAAAAAGGAAAAAAGGGGACGGGGGGACGGGGGGACGGGGGTCGTTTTTCTATTTCCGGGGGTCGTTTTGCTATTTCATTTTCCACATTTCTAGCTCAGTCAAAAACTTCCGCCCTTCGAAATCCAAGTCATCGTGAATCGCGAAAGTCATGCTTCTGACTCGAATTTGTCCAATTTTAACATCGATGGGACGGGCTAGGTGGCTCGGATAGACGAGCACGGCTTCAGTACATCCTTTGATGCTCGCGTAAGTTACAGCCTGATTGATATCCGCCTGCGAAGGCTTATCGGGAATCTTGTATTTTGTGTCCAATACACACAACGGAAGCATGGTCACAGAATCACAGATGACCATGTCGATCCAGAAATCGAGATCGCCGGTGTCGCCAAGCTGAACTCTTTCCTGTGGTTTACAAATGTACTTGGCGTCGATATTTACGGTGAGCCACTCAGCCACAAACAACTCGAAGAGGTTGCTCATGTTCACGATAAACGGCAACATTTGGTGTTGCCCAATCTCGTGCGAGGGCCCAAGGTTGTCAAGAATCAATCGACACAAAGCATGTATTGGACGATAGTCCTCGTTAAGCCTGTGATACATCTCCAAGACGCAGTCGTTTGGCCTGATCGGTATAAGACTTGCAACCGAAAGAATGGCTCGTAGGGCTTTCCGAACATTTTGAAGCACCTGTTCGCCACAAAGTCCCGTTCGCGAAGCACGCCACAACGTCCACGCTAAAATCTGGTTCTCCTTCAGGTTCGCTGTATGCTCGTCGAAATCGCAATCCACCTCAACCATCCAAGGTCTGCGGAGTTGACTCTCCAAATCAACTCGTCCACGAACAACAGGTAATCGGTCCCGGTGGCTTACGTACTCGCGATGCAGGCCCTTACGAATTCGTTCCGAAGCAAGACTGGCGACGATTCTGACAAGGCGCTCAAAGAATCCCTCCAAAGACTCGCAGTAGATCAACCCTTGCAGGAATTGAATGCTTCGAAGCCGATAAGCATATTCGAGCATTCCAAACAGATTACGTAATGGAACTCGCGGCTGAATTCGCAGGCCAAAGACTGGCGTGACAGGAAGATATCCGACCCATCCTTGACAGGACAATCGCCAGTCTCCCTTAGTCTTTGGCGATGGAAACTCGATGTCCACCTTGGTGTGATGCTTCTGCCAAATGGATTCACCTTCCTCAACCGAGATTTCCTCGGCCGAAAACGTAGCTGGCTTGTACTCGGTTAATGAAATGGTCCGAGGCATTATCATCCGATGAGACCGCCTTTGATTCGATCCCAACGCAACTCATCCAGCTTGCCTTCTTGATCGAAGAAGATTTCCTCGAGATAGGGTTCGATTTCCACCAAATACATCAATTCACCGAATACTCGCGACACGTTTGCTCGGTTAAATTCGTCAAGAATCAAAACACAACGGCCGTATAGGACAGCTTGTTGTTTGCGTTCGATCGCTTTGCACCAGCGCGCCAAAGTTGCCAAAGAGAAGTTCGTTTCGCGCGAACATGCGGCAAGGTCGTATTCTGGTTTCCGTTGTTCTGCAGTGACGGAATACCGCGTTTGGGACACACAAGTAATCCTTCGTAAACCAGATATAGCTTGCACCATGCAACTTGATTCGAGAATTTTAATGGTCCGGTTTTGTTTCGCTCTTGTCTTTGAGCATCCGTAACGCCGAATTTTGATGCAATGATGTCTTCGACTTCCTTAGGACGACCCGAACCGCCAAGTTCTCGTAACGCATCTAGGAGGGGGCCCATCCACTTGATGAACTGAGCCTGCTTACTTTTT
>JANPNA010000290.1:0-53685 GCA_031427235.1 Pirellula sp. | reverse complement strand
GTAGGTATTGCCGGATTTTTCAACAACAACAAGCCCGCTTGCATCCCATGCAAGCGGGCTTTTTTATTGCACGAACCGCCAAGCGGCAGTGTAGAACAGTTTTCCAAACTGTTCCCGCCCTGCGTCTCCTGCTCCGAAACGCTAGTCCAAGACAACCGGTTGCCGAAAAGCACGAAAGCCACAGTCACGGAGGACGCAGAGATTCGATTCTCGTACTCACCCCCCTGAACATTTAAGGACAACTGTTCTACTCTTTGGCTTCGCATGTCCTTTTCGAGGTGTCGGCGATGCAATTGCGGTGCTACCATCGAGTCAGAAAGGCTCTCATTGGCAGCTTGAACTGCCTTAAACTCTCTGTAGGGCTTTTTTGCAACGTCGATCCGTTTTTGCATGCTCTTTAAAAATCCGTTTCTAAACGTCCGCCACCATGACCAAGGACTCTCCGCACACATCGAATTCCCAAACGCTCGTTCAGAGATGATTGCCTCCACAAAGTGTTGATTGTCATCGTATGCAGATAGCTCTTTTTCCAACTTCAGCCGAACGTCGTTAGATACTTCGCCGCGCTGCAAGGTGGCAGCCAAGCTCGAAAGTGCAATGCCGCGAACAGCATTCGACACTAGGTACAGAACGATTGTTGGCTCATGCGTTACATGGCTTGCGATTTTCAACAGAACGAGTCCCTCATTCGCGGCTTCGTCAAATTTGGATTGCGAAATCAACAAGGCTATGTGCTTCTGCAATACTCGCGCGACAATACGCGGAGTCTGAACCTTGTTCAATTCCTCGCTGAGAAAGACCATTGGCTTTTTATTAAAGTCCGCATCTGACCGATAGGCTTTGCAGTCGGCGGCAGCTCTCAGCAGGGGCAACGTGTTAGGATAAGCGTCAAAAGCGGCCTTGACCCGCTTTTGATCCTCTTCGGATAAGAATTGTCCTCGCTGGAACTCAATGGTTTCTAATTCAAGCTCAATCTTGTTTGCATCCGCGAGTGCTCGATTCATGAACGTTAACGCGTTGTCGTCAGGGTCAATCGGAGGAGTGGCCAATTCTGCTAGCAGTGCCGGATACCCCTGGCTGCGGATGAATGTCATTTGCTGCTCAATCTCGACGCCGACGCGCCAATTCCAGATCGCAAAACCAATAAGGAGCACGATTGCGAGCACCATCGTGCAGAAAGCGATTCGTTTTACAGGCTTCCAAAAACTAAAAAAGGCCATGGTATCCCCTTAGATATTTCTTGAATTCAGGATCGACTGCGATGATTTGAAGAAAGGTGTTTTGGATTTGCGAAAAACTTTGAGTACTTGGCACTGCCATTGGCTGGTAGCTGAGAAACCACTCGTGTAACTTTGACGGGTCGTGACAGGCGAGAAATGGGAAGATTCCTAGGCGGTACCGGGTCTCTACGGTTCCTTGAGGCGTGGACGTGATCACGGCAATTTCTTGAAACGTAAATTCGCTATAGATCTTGAGCATCACGACCTCACTCTGCTCGTCCGGTAAAACAACCATGGCCATGGTCAGCGCATCTCGCCAATCGGTTGACTTTGATTGGCTCGGGGCAACTTCAACAAATAAATCGGCCGCGATCAAACGAAACTGCTCTCGATTTCGAATCGATCGCGAAAGCCAGCGACTCGCCTCGTTTCTGGCGACTTGAAACGCAAAGGCAACTGGATTCTCTACGGATTGAAAGGCTCTCCTTTTTCGAACTAACCGCAAAAACACTTCTTGGATCAAATCGCCTGCGTCTTCGCGTGATATTCTTTTCGCCACCAAAAAATGATGCATTTGGTTACCGCATAGGTCGTAGAGCTCAGTAAATGCCTTACTCTCTCCACTTGCAAGTCGGTGTGCAAGTTGGCTCATTCCTACTCCAAAGGGGTGTTTCTGTGATATTCAATTAAGAAGACCTGTTTGATGGCAGACTTTATTCATTGCGGGAGAGTTTTTTTGAATTTTTAGCAAGTGTCTCCGAAACCAACTGATTGCGTGTAACGGAGTCGATGTGGTTGTTGGTGGGATCGCTATTGGCGCTACCGTATCTAACGGGCTTTTTTTATTGGCATTCCGCGAAGCGGCAGTGTAGAACAGTTTTCCAAACTGTTTCCGCCCTGCGTCTCCAGCTCCAAATCGTTTGCCCTAATTTCGAAAACCAGATCTGTTGCAAGCTTCGATGAGGATGAGAGCTTCTTTGCGGACGCTAGCAGCGTCCGCCACGACTGAAATGGTAACATGGGCGAAGGCGAGCAGGTAAGATGGTGGCTGGAAGCCTATCCCGCGTGAACCAACAAAAATCAAAAACATGAATGATGATTTGGATCCTCTGCATGGCGATGAAGATGCGGGGCCAATATTGCCGTCACGGGAATCGATCAAGAGTTTTTGGGTTGGAAGCTCGGGACTCGCGGTACTTGCTATTCTTGCGAGCGTTGGTGTTTTCACCCTTGGAAAACTAGATTCTTGGCTGGTCTCACTTCTGAATATTCCATTGGGTCAGAGCTATTGGAACGCTGGCTATGGGCTAAATATTGTCATTGGGTCCTCTTTGATACCTGGCCTGGTCTTGGGCGCACTTGTCCCAGTTTTGTATTGGCGTGGGGGGCTTTTGCAGCGATTTGCAATTTCGGTAGTCCTAGCTGTGACGACGATGAATCTGACCACTGAGGTCTTTCATGGTTCGTGGAACCTAAAAGTGCCGGTCCGTCAACTGATTGCGATCTTGCTGTGCTGGATTGCAATGCCAGTACTCTTTTTGTGGACACCGATCAACACACGACCCCTCCGCCTGATTGTAGCATGCGGTCTCATGTTGTTGTCGCTTTGCTTGAGCATACTGCATATGATGGATGCTCCCCGCAATATCAACTTGCTTTATTGGGAAGCGTTGTACGGTGCAGCTTTTTGTTATGCGCTGCTTCGCCGAAATTGGGGTCGAGTGGCGATTTTAGAATCGGGGACGGAGCTAGAGCAGATTGAACGCACATCGAGCCGAACACTTTTGGAGCTTATGGCCGTTTGCGGCCTCGCATGCGCTGCATCCATGTACTGGTCGACATCGCTCCATAGCGGTGTCGTTCTTCAACTGGCGCAGGCGATCGTGCTTGGGATGGGGTGTATCTTGGTTAGCATGGCTGGCATTCGTATCGTGCTGAGTTGGAAGGCAACCAAAATTTGGAAGCTGTTCGCGATCGGGCTATTTATGTGGCTACTGTTTGGCGCAAACAGCGCCGTCTATTTTGTTATCGACGATCCATGGGGGGCGGGTAACTGGCGTACTTTCAGGTCCGTGGCATTCGAACCGATGCTTGCAATTTCTATTGTATCCAGTATCGCGAGTCTAATTTACGTCGGGTTCCTTTGCCTCGTTGGCATGTGGCTGAGATGGTGTGGATGGCGAACACAGGAGCAAGTTGTTTTGGGGGTAAGTCATTCATCGACTTCGCGGAATGCTGCGGTCGAAACTCGTGACAAGCTTAGTTGAACAGTGATCACCGCAGTGGGGGGACGGTGTCAAAACGGACGGATCCGTTTTTTATTCGTTCGTGCGTTTGAGTTGCAGAGACTCTCTAGGCAAGAGCGACCGACTAAGGCGTCTGATACAATAACCGTCGCCATGATCGACAAGATACGCCGAAAACTCGTTCTCATGCTCGTGCTCCTTGTTCCTTGTTCCTTGTTCCACTTGGGTATTTGGCGGCTTGCGGCGTTCATCACACTCGGCCAGGTAGCGGATTTCAATTCTTCTTTTCCCGGGAAGACAAAGACTACCTAACCTTTCAGTGGTACAGCTATGATTCCACGAGGTTCGGCACATTCGAACAATCGATCCATTCAAGTTGAGATTTCCGTTGAACTGCGCGGCCGCGATAGTGTTCGGGATTTGGTGCATCATTTGGCTTCGACTAGCAGCGTCGGTCCGCCCCATGGCTGGATCGATTGGTCGGTCTGCATTGGGCTGTATGCTTATCGGCAGAGAGGCTGGCGATTAAACGCAACGCCGTCGTCAATTCGGCTACTTCTACTTCGGCACTGAGTAAACAGTTGTGGAAACGTCGCATGCTGGTAATGCGACGCGTAACTGGTCCAACAAATAAGCATCGAATTTGCCAGCCAAGAACTGAAGCCGTCGCATCGACTTCAAGAGCTCGATCACTTGATCGGTATCTGCGATCGAGCCTACCTTCAAGGCTTCTAGGTTTTTGCAATGGCTAATCCTCTCAACGGCGCTGAGGTCCAATACGGATCCATAGTCGAAGACGCGGGCTTCTGAATACTCCGATATCATCGTATCAGCGTCAATCCCCAATTTCGCCAAACCCGGCTTGCCTCTCCACACAAGAACCTCCGCACGTTTTTCGAGATCGAAGTGAACGACCGAGTAAGTATCCACCTTTGATTGCTCACCGCGAACCTCTTCATTTTGGAATCTCTTCGATGTTCTCGCAAACTCAACGCCACCGCATTGAAACGAGCGAACTGGTATTCGGGTTCGCTCAGAATCAGGCATATTCATTGCCTTCGCAAGTTGTTCAACAACAGAACGATCGACGCTTGACGAAACAAATCGAACGGCTCCGTCCCCCATTCCGAAGTGAGCCCCGTCACGCCATCCACCGAACCCACCGTCTTTTGTATTGAGTGGCCATTGCAAAGCACGCCAGTTGTACGGATAGCCAAACGGCTGATGCTTCGAACCAATCTCACCAACAAACCAAACGTTGGAAAGGCCAGGATCCAAATCGTTGAACTTCGTGTTCGAACCACGATAGAAGAGTCTCAAATTGGCAAGGTAATGTGTCAGTGCGTATCCTTCCGATGTGAAAGCACTGCCCACGCCGGGACTTTGATAATAAGGCATTCGTGTGCGAAATTTGTAAGCATTGAATGGATGCTCCCATCCGACCTGTTTGTCGATTTCGTTGTACCATCTGCTCGCTTCCATGTAATTGAAGATATTGGTTTGCCAACCATGCCTTTCCTCTTGGTCACAACCTGAGGGCAATCGCTTAAAGGCGGATTCGAAGTGGTGAAGTCCCAGCACAATCTGCTTTAGGTTGTTGATGGACTGCATCTTGCGTGCTGCGATCTGTGCCTGCCCGACGGCCATTACAAGAAAACCGACAAGCAAGACAACACAAGCGATCCCAAATCCCCAACTCAATCGTTTTGTAGACATAGGTGCCTCATTTTGGTTTGCAGTTCGAGGACCGGTGGGATCCCATCGACCGGGACAACAAATCCCTCTTTAGGCAATCGCCTGCGAATGTCCCAGCGGTATCCGACCAAGTGCATGATGCCTACGCAAAAAAAGATGATTGCGATTTGAAGGACAGATATGGCAAAGGCGCCCCAATAATTGAAGCCTATCGTTGATAGCGTCACGCCGCTTTCCTGCGATTGACGCCTTATGAATTCAGGGAGGATGGCAAAGAAATAGACGCCAAGAAACACCAAATATACCACCAAGCCTAAAGAGCCGATCCAGCGTTTGGAATTGTTGGCTACGAGTAGCCATGCGGCCGAGAACCAAATCAAGGCAGTCATCCATTGGTAAAAAAACACAATTGCCAAGTAGAAATAATTCAAGTCGTTGGTCGCAAACATCGAAGAAGATCTCTGAGCGATCACTAGGTTTATCACAGCGTCGATACCAAGTCCAAATGCTACGAGCGTGGTCAGTCCAAGTATCGAAAGGACCGTTAGTCGGTTAGGAATCGATTTCGATTCGATCGGTCTCAAGTGCAGCGTGGATGCTCGAAAAAGAAAGGCCAAAAACACAAAGGAAAACAACAAGCCTCTCGTTTTATCTGTCCACTGATAAAGCAGCACGTCGCCTCCACGAAAGTTTGGAAATCCGCCCATCTCAATGATGCTTAAAACAAGGCCAGCCATGATCCCAACCACAAACTCGGCAACCAACAGCATCAGCGGAACCGTCCAAGTCGCCCGTCCCGTACCGCCGCTCCTGCCTGCCAACCATACTAGGCAGGTCATTGAAAATGGAAACGAGAAGATCTGGCTCAAATAAATCAGGTACGAATACAGTCCCTGAGTTCGCATGAGCCAACCTGAGGCTAACCCAAACAGTGTCGACCAACAAATAGCGGCCAAAAAGAGCAAGATAAGTAACAGCGGTCGCGATCGTATCCGATCAATTTTAGAACTGTTCATCTGGCCGCTACTTTCAATCGAGAAGTGCCCATCACCAACGGGCGGTGAAATGCCCCCGAGTTTTACTCGGGGGATAGTTACCATCCCTCTAGAATAGCTGGTCCTAACCCCTGGCGTGAAGCCAGGGGCATGCAGAAAAGCACCAAATGGCACTTGTCGTTTTGCAGTCGATGAACCCTGCACCCGTCCTAATACATAACCGGAAACGTCTGCCGCGAATGTGAGTTATCGCGAATGTGCGTTCGCATGGCCATCGAGCAATTGCACTGGGCTGCAGTGCTGCTTATAATGAAGGTCCCACCCTTAGGGCAACCGAACCCGCTCCTTCGGATTTCTCATGCTAGATCCTCAAAACCCAAGACGACGATTTCTCTCCAGTTCCGTTCTGGCCAGTCTTGGCATCGGTTTCGGAGTCCATTCCGCTCATTCCATGGCGATGACTGGACTGGCGAATGAATCGAAGTCCCCCAACGAGCGTTTGGGCATCGGTGCGATTGGCCTTCGCTATCAGGGAAGCGTCATTGCCCTCAAAGCTCAGATATACGGTGATATCGTTGCAGTCTGCGACGTGGATAAAAATGTCTGCGATCAAGCCAAAGCGTCCTTTGGTAGCACCCCCTTTAGCTGCGAGGATTACCGAGAGCTGCTGGCCAAAAAAAATGTCGATGTCGTCACCATCGGTGCTCCCGATCACTGGCATACCAAAATGGTGATCGATGCGTGTCGAGCGGGCAAAGATGTCTACTGCGAAAAGCCCTTGACACTAACCATCGAAGAGGGACAGCAGTTATGCAAAGTAGTCAAAGAAACTGGCCGCGTGGTTCAAGTTGGATCCTGGCAGCGAAGCGATGATCGGTTTCGACTAGCGGTAGAAATGGTCCGATCGGGTCGAATCGGTAAGCTCAAAACGGTGGATGTGGTGCTTGGCAAAAATGTTACCAGCCAATCGTTTACGCCAGCGAAACCGCCCAAGCATTTGAACTGGGAGCTTTGGCAAGGTCAAACGCCTAGTGTGCCCTACATCGAGGAGCGATCACACTACACGTTTCGTTGGTGGTATGAGTATTCTGGCGGGCAAATGACCGACTGGGGGGCGCATCATATCGATATTGCACAGTGGGCAATCAACGACAATCCGATTGCAATTTCAGGGAAAGCCAAATTTCCAAGCGTCGAAAATGGATTCAATGTCGCGACCGATTTCGAGGTGGGTTACGAATACGCCAACGGAGTAACCATGACGGTCAAGGATACGGGCGAGAACGGAATTATGTTCACCGGGGATGCTGGACGAATCTTTGTCAATCGAGGCAAGATCACAGGCGCACCAGTGGAAGAATTGTCGAAACGTCCCTTACCTCGTGAAGCCTGGAAGGTGTACGACTTTGACAATCTCCAGCGTCCAGTTCGAGCTGGCAAATTGGATGCGATCGTCAACCACATGGGGAATTTTTTTGATTGCATCCAATCAAGGCGATTGCCGATCTCGGACGTCCATAATCAACATCGGACCGTGTCCTCGTGCCACCTAGGCAATATCTCAATGCGTTTAGGGAGGGTGCTCCAATGGGATCCCGTGGAGGAAAAGTTTGTTAACGATGCCGAAGCCAATCGATGGCTTCGTCGGGATCAACGCAAAGGTTACGAGACCAACGCATGAAAGAATTAGTTCGTTTTGACCGAAGACATTGGTTGCAAACCCTATCGTCTGTGGCAGTAGCCAGCAGTATTCCTTGCCAATGGAGTGTTGCACAGCAGCCCAGCGAATTTCAATTGAAATACTTGGTGTCTTCCTGCATGTATGGTTATGCCGATCTCGCGAAAATTCTTCCTGAAGTGGCGAAGCTTGGAAGCTCCGCCATTGATATTTGGCCAAAGGTTCACGGCAATCAACGAGAACAATTGGAAGAATTGGGCGAAGAGAAATTTGCAGACCTCTTGCAGCAACATCGCGTCTCCCTTGGATGCATCACGCAATACAAACTTGGGCCATTAGGGCTGCAGGAGGAGATGCGACTAGCAAAACGACTTGGCTGCAAAACGATCGTGACGGGTGCGATCGGTCCTACCGACCGAAAAGGCTCGGAGCTCAAAAAAGCGGTTGTTGCGTTTGTCGAGCAAATGAAACCATATGTCGCCGTCGCGGAAGAAACCGACGTAATCATCGCGATTGAGAATCACGCGAACAATCTGATAGATTCGCCCGATTCTTTGCGTTACCTTTCAGAACTGCGTCCGTCCAAGCACTTGGCGATCGCTCTGGCTCCATACCATTTGCCGCAGGACGAAAAGGCTTTGTCGTCGCTCATGCAAGATGTGATGCCCGCCATGGAAGTCTTTTATGCGTGGCAGCATGGCGATGGCTGCATGACGAAATTGCCCAAAGAGCAAGAGTTGCTTCAAATGCCTGGTCGTGGCAAACTGGATTTTGGCCCATTATTAAGTGTGCTTAAGTTGAATCGCTATCAAGGATGGACTTCTATCTTTATGCATCCCTTTCCAAGAGGTATACCGATTCTCGAAAAAACCGAGGATGTAACAGCCGAAATAAATCGTTCTCGAAATTACCTCGACGCTCTTCTTCGAAAGATCTAGCCAGAAAACAAACCATGGAAATCGATCGACGACAATTTATGGCGAATTCAACGGCTGTGTCCGCCGTGCTACTTGCCAGCCAGGCTGCTTCTGCAACGGGAGAATCCGAAACAATTTCACAACTTCAACATCAACAACAGGCCAATACCGTGTCCCAACCCAAAGTCTTAATCATTGTCGGTGATGCCACGGAGACCGTCGACACTTTGTATCCCTACTATCGGCTCATTGAGGGGGGCTACAAGCCAGTCGTCGCTGCACCGGAGAAGCGGCGTTATCAGATGGTATTGCATGAAGTCAAGCCGGGCTGGACGATCACTAAGGAATGGGAAGGGTATACGATCGATGCCGACATCGCCTTCAAGGACATCAAACCGGAGGAGTACGCAGGCATCTTTTTTAGCGGTGGCCGCGCTCCAGAATACATTCGCGAGGACGAGGATTTGCTGCGAATCACACGCTGGTTCTGGGAAAACAAGAAACCCTGTGCCAGCGTGTGCCATGGAGTCGAAATTCCAGCTCGAGCCGGAATTGTCAAAGGTTTGCGAATGGCGACCGTGGCCAAGTGCAAGTTTGATTTGGAGGTGTGCGGAGGTATTTACGTGAATGAGGCGTGCGTTATTGATCGGCACATGTTCAGTGGTCGAACGTATCACGATCATGGTGCCTACATTGGTCCATGGATAAAGGCCTTGGATGAATCCTTAATGTAGTTCGGCATTCCTTAGTGTAGCTCGGCACTCCGTGCCGAGACTCCGTGCTGAGAAAAACGGCACGGAGTGCCGTTCTACACTGGTCAGCGACCTTGGAACGAATTAGTCAATCTATGATTACTCGGTATTTGACATGTCTGTTTTTTGTGTACGCTGACGCGTTATGCGGTGTGTCGTGCGCAGATGTGAACTTCGAACGGGATGTGCTCCCCATCCTCAATGAACATTGCATTGGGTGCCATGGCCCAGACTCTCAGGAATCCAAGCTTCGTCTGGATTCGATGGTTGTAGCACTGCGAGGCGGCAATTCAGGCGAGCCGGTCATCGTGCCTGGCAATAGCCAACGCAGCTATTTGATCGAACGAATCACAAGTCAGGATGCCAAGCTTCGTATGCCGCCTGAGGCCGCACTACTTCCGGTCGAGTCGGTTGAACTTCTGCGAGCCTGGATCAATACCGAGTCCATCTGGAAGGCGGCTCGCGATGAACTATCCGACAAGACGGTCGATCACTGGTCCTTTCAGCCAGTGAAACGGCCTCAAGTCCCAGATACGTCTTTTGTCAATCCAATCGACGCATTCATCGAAAGCAAACTGAGCGATGCGGGTTTGAAAATGTCAACGACGGCAGACAAACGTAGATTGATTCGACGCCTTTATCTCGTCATGCATGGATTAGCTCCAACTCGCGAACAAGTCGAGTCGTTTCTCGGGGACGTTCGGCCCGACGCATGGGAAAGGTTGTTAGATAAAGTCCTCGAGAGCCCGCGATACGGCGAGCGCTTGGCTTCGCACTGGTTGGACTTGGTCCGATTCGGTGAAACCAATGGTTTTGAGACGAACCGAGAACGAACCAACGCTTATCCATATCGCGATTGGGTCATCAACGCTTTCAACACGGACAAGCCGTACGATCAGTTCATTCAACAGCAGATCGCGGGGGACGCATTTGACGAACCGATTGGCACAGGTTTTTTAGTGGCTGGCCCCAACGATATTGTGAAAGGCCAAGATGCACTGCTAGGGCTTATGCAGCGTCAAGATGAGTTGGCAGACATCGTGAATACGACGGGAACTGCGTTTCTTGGCATGACTACTGGTTGCGCTCGCTGTCACAATCACAAATTCGATCCGATATCGCAATCGGACTACTACGCCATGCAGGCTGTCTTTGCAGGAGTGGAGCACGGCGACAGAGCTTTGCCATTGAGTCCCGAGGCGAAAGCAAAGGCAGAAGCGATCGAAACGCAGATTCAGCAATTGCGATCGTCACTTGCAAAATACACACGTACCAACGGCAACCGTGAGCCGGTCAATGCGGTCGAAAACATGGAACGGATTGCGCAGGTGGAAGCCAAATTCGTACGATTCACGATTGCCGCGACGAACAGCGGCGAGCCCTGTATCGACGAACTGCAAGTGTTTTCGGGAGAGCAAAACGTCGCCCTTAGTTCGAGTGGAGCGATTGCATCCTCGTCAGGTAATTTGGAGCATCCGCTTCACAAGCTTGTGCATTTGAACGATGGCCAATTCGGAAACCCGCAAAGTTGGATAGCCAATACCGTTGCCGGTAGCTGGGCTCAGATCGAACTTCCGCAGCCCTTCAAAATCGACCGAATCGTTTGGAGTCGCGATCAACGCGGAAGATATACCGACCGCGTAGCGACCGAATATCAAATTGAGATTTCCATGGATGGAACCCATTGGAGTTTGGTTGCTAGTTCAGTTGATCGACTGCCAATGGTCAAAGGCAAGGCGATTGAGAATCCGTATGACTGGAATGGCCTTCCGGAGGACGAAGTGAATTTGGCGAAGCAGTCCTTGAAGCGCATTCAATCGCTCGGCAAGGAAAAGGAGGAGCTAATAGCATCCACCAAGGTCTATACGGGCACCTTCTTTCAACCGCCAGCCACGCATCGAATGGTTCGCGGCGACCCCACCGCGCCGCGTGAGCAAGTTGCACCGGGCGCGATTGATTCGCTGACGTCTTTGAGACTGGCGAGTGATGCACCTGAGCAGCAGCGGCGGGTTGCCATGGCGAATTGGATCGCCAGTCCCGACAATCCGCTACCGGCTCGCGTAATGGTTAATCGGCTTTGGCAGTTTCATTTCGGGGTGGGCATTGTCGATACCCCTTCCGACTTTGGAAAGAATGGCACACCCCCAAGCCACCCAATGTTATTGGACTGGTTGGCAAGCGAGTTGGTGGATCAAGGTTGGTCGATTAAGAAAATGCATCGGTTGATCTTAAGTTCGATGACTTGGCAGCAAGATAGCCGTCCGATTGAAGAAGCAATGCGGGTGGATGCGGCGTCGCGTTTGTTATGGCGATTTCCACCGCGACGATTGGAAGCGGAGGGGATTCGCGATTGCATTTTGGCTGCGACCGGCAAACTGGATTTGTCCGTAGGTGGGCCAGGCTTCAGCGCCTTCGAAATAGCCATGGAAAATGTCCGTCACTACTTTCCAAAGAAGGACTACGGGCCAGCGGATTGGCGGCGGATGATCTACATGACCAAGGTTCGGCAGGAGAAAGACTCGATCTTCGGCGTTTTTGATTGCCCGGACGGCAGTCAAGTGACACCCAAACGCAGCCGCTCCACCACACCCCTGCAAGCCTTGAATTTGTTGAACAGTCGCTTTGTAATGCAGCAAGCGGAATTTTTGCACGAACGTTTGAATCGCGAACGCGAATCGACGGATGAGAAGATTTTCCTAGCGTACGAACTTTGTTTTGGTCGAAACGCGGATGAACAAGAGCTGGTACAAGCACGGAAGTTCGTATTGCAGTACGGTTGGCTTCCGTTTGCACGAGCGTTATTCAACGCCAATGAGTTTGTGTTTATTCCTTAGTCCAATGTGGCACGGCGGTCCCCGCCGTGAATAGCTCATGCTTGATCGACGCCGATTCCTTGGGCAAACTTCCAATGGCTTAAGTGGCATTGCGTTAGCCAGCTTGCTGCATCGGGATGGTCTGTTGGCGGACGACAAAAACCCGCTTCGGCCACAAATCGATCCCGCTCGTCCGTTCGCATCGCGGCCCTCGCACTTTGAGCCTAAGGCAAAGAATGTGCTCATGATTTTTTGCGCAGGGGCCTGCAGTCAACTCGATACCTTTGACTACAAACCGGAACTGATCAAACGCCATGGCGAGCCCATGCCCGGTGCAGACGGGCTCGTAACATTTCAAGGCAAGCAAGGGAACCTTACGAAGAGTCCTTGGGAATTTAAGCCGCGCGGAGAATGTGGCAAGATGATTTCGGATTTGGTGCCGATGTTGGGCGAACTGGCAGACGAGATGTGTTTCATCCATTCGCTGACGGGTAAAACCAATACGCATGGTCCGGGCGAAAACTTCATGTCGACCGGTTTTACATTGGATGGATTTCCCAGCATGGGAGCTTGGGTAACTTGGGCACTAGGGACGGACAATCAGGAGTTGCCATCGTATGTCGCGATTCCAGATCCGCGTGGGACCCCTCAGTCGAGCGTTAACAATTGGGGATGTGGATTCCTTCCCGCTGCCTATCAAGGAACGGATTTCAACGCAGCCCAACCGCTTCGAAATCTCGATCGACCGGTAGGCATTACTTCCGAGACCGATCAGGCGACGCGGGATTTTCTCCAGCAACTGAATCGTAGGCATTTGGCCGAATTCCCAGGTGATAGCGAGCTTGCGGCTAGGATCTCGAGTTACGAACTAGCCGCTCGCATGCAGTTGAGTGTTCCGGAGGTGACTGATCTTTCCAGCGAGACAGCGAGCACTTTGAAGATGTATGGTGCCGATGATGCTTCGAACGACTTGAAGGCCAAGTTCGCTCGCAACTGCATTTTGGCTCGAAGGCTTATTGAAAAGGGGGTGCGATTTGTGCAGTTGTTTAACGGGGCATATCAAACTGGCGGCGAGGGGGTTAGCAACTGGGACGGACACAAACAGCTTCACGAGCAGTACAGTAAGCATGGACCGGTACTAGATCAACCGACGGCCGCTTTGCTTCGCGACCTAAAGCAACGGGGTTTGCTCAAGGACACGTTGGTGGTGTGGTGCACGGAGTTTGGTCGAATGCCTACGTTTCAAGCTGGAGCGAGTGGCCGAGATCATAACCCGGCTGGGTTCACGGCCTGGTTGGCTGGCGCCGGAGTCAAGGCACCGTTTACCTACGGGGCGACCGATGAGTTTGGGTATAAGGCAGTTGAAGGGATCGCAACCGTATACGATTTCCATGCAACGATTCTACACTTGCTCGGTTTGGATCATGAACGATTGACGTACTATCACAACGGCATCGAACGACGTTTGACGGATGTCCACGGACAGGTCATTCGCGATGTATTAGCATGAGTGTAGCTGTGTCGCCATTCGCTCCGCTCGTTTACAGGTTGCCTCGGCAAAACCCTTAACGAAACTATCCCACGTTTGCCCATTGCCGATTCTTGGCGCTGGCCAGAACTGCATCGCAAACCTTTTGCGTCTCAAGTGCATCTCGGAAGGAAGGATGGGCTTGCTCGCCTGTCTCGAGGCTCTTCAGGAAATCGGCAACTTGGTGGATAAAGGAGTGTTCGTAGCCGATCTGCAGGCCTGGTACCCACCAATTCCCCATGTAGGGCTGATCGCCGTCGGAAACGTGAATGCTCCTCCAACCTCGCACAATCGACTCATCCGCGTGATCGAAATACTTTAGACGATGCAGATCCTGCAAATCCCAAGCGATACTCGCATGCTCGCCATTGATTTCAAGAGTGTACAAGGCCTTGTGACCGCGAGCGTATCGAGTCGATTCAAACAGCCCTAAGGATCCGTTGCCAAAATGGCAAAAGAACGAGCAAGCGTCGTCGATACCAACAGGCTGCTTCGTCCCGGTTTCCGAATGCATTCGTTCCTTCACAAAGGTTTCGGTTACAGCCGAGACGTCTCGGATCGATCCGTTGAGCCAAAGGGCGGTATCGATACAGTGAGCCAGCAAATCGCCGGTTACGCCGCTTCCGGCCGCTTCGACGTCCAAACGCCAAGTCCCTGCTCCGCCTTGAGGAACGTCCGCATTGATGGTCCAGTCCTGTAGGAAATTCGCTCGATAGTGGAAAATACGACCGAGCTTGCCGGAATCGATAATCTGCTTGGCCAGGGTCACTGCTGGAACACGGCGATAGTTGTACCAAACCATGTTGGCCACGCCGGCTTTTTCAACCGCTTGGCACATCTCTTCCCCTTCGGCCGCATTCATCGCCAAAGGTTTCTCGCACAAGATCATCTTGCCCGCTTTGGCTGCCGCGATCGCAATGTCTTTGTGGATGTTGTTCGGCGTGCAGATATCGACCGCATCGATATCTTTGCGTTCGAGCAATTTGCGCCAATCCGTTTCGATCGATTCGTAGCCCCAGTTCGCAGCAAACGACTTGGCTTTTTCCGCGTTGCGTGCGCACAGTGCCTTCATGACCGGCTTGGTTTCACAAGGGAAAAAATGATTCGCTTGAGCATAAGCATTCGAGTGTGCTTTGCCCATGAATCCATAACCGATCATGCCAATGCGTAGTTCTTTCATCTTTTTCTTATTGTTCTGGTTTGAGGGAGGATATCTTCATGCCCCTGGCTTCACGCCAGGGGTTATGACCATCTATTCTAGACGGATGGTAAATATCCCCCGAGTAAAACTCGGGGGCATTTCATTGCTCGTTGGTTATGGGGCAAATCCGGCGAAACGATGCGCTACCATCCGTGCGCATCTCGAACGCGAATCATCGTGTCGAGAATCGAGTTCCAAGTTGCGGGGGTTTCAAGCGTTGCGTTAGGGAACATGCAACCATCCCAGCAAATGTGTTTGATCCCACGCGACGGAGCATCCTTCAACCAATAGCCTGCGCAACGAACAATGTCCAGCTTGCCGTTTGGATCGTCCGCTGGACAATGCTTTCCCGTCTTATCGTGCGCACCTGCACCGTGTACCTGTCCGTCGTTCTGAGCAACGTGAAAATCAATCGTCCATGGTCTGAGTTTGTCCGTCATCGTCTCATAGGCGGCATAGAACTCAGCTTCGGTATAGCCTGGTTGGAGCAAGGCATGCTCAGGAGCGTTGTAGCCCATCAAATACAAATAGGTGTGCGCAAGATCCGCCTGGAATCCGAGCACCTCTGGCATGCCAACCCCTTCGAGTACATCTAGCATATCCTTCCAACTATGCATACCGGCCCAGCAAATTTCACCCTCGGCTGCTAGTCGTTGCCCATGATCTTTGGCGATCTTGGCCGCTTCTTTGAACGTATTGACAATCAACTGGGTGTTGGCTTTCTTGTCCTGCCGCCACTTCTCGATTCCAAATTCGGCGCTATCGATCCGGATGACTCCATATTTGCGAATCCCATGTTTGTCAAAAATGCTAGCGATGCGACAGGCCATTCGAACCGCCGAAAGGAATTTTTCTTTGGCGGCGGCGTCTCCCATAGCGGAATCCCCCACCGTACCGGGCCAAACCGGAGCAACGAGCGATCCAACCGAAAAAGAATGACTGGCGATCAAGTCCGCAATCCGATTCAGTTCCTCATCGCTCGCATTGGGATCGGTGTGCGGAAGGAACAGGAAATAGTCGATACCGTCAAATTTCTGCCCGTTGACGGACGCCGCCGCTGTCAATTCAAGCATATGCTCGAGACTGATCGGGGGTTCTTGGCCAGGGCCATCCCCTTTTCCAACCAGACCCGGCCACATCGCGTTGTGAATTTTTGGAGAGGACTTACTAGGCATGCTAACTCCGGTGCAATTGTTTGTTGAAAAATGGATTCGCAGATGGGTGACGTTTACGACTGGGTTTTCCAAGCGCCGTTGAGCGGCATGTTGGCGTGCGCGTCGGGACCGAAGTACCTAAGTCCGACCAACGGCTCACTCCCCGTATTCTCGATTTCAACACCCCGCGACGCGGCATCGTGGCTGATGAATACCTCATCCTCGGTATTCTGCCCGAATCGAATCATGGCTGGTGTCTGGAGAGCCAGTTTTCCGATGCGTCCCTTGCCTTGGACAGTAATCCAACCGCTCGCGGCATTGTCCTGGATCGTGCATCGAGCACCTGGCTCCACGGTCAATTCCTTGGCGCTAAAGAGTTGCTGATCATCGATCGTGCCATACACAATCCACTTGTCGGTGAAGCCAACGCCACTGGTTTGCTTGTCGGTCACCGGTTCAATGTAGTTGCTATCTTTGAAATGCGTGTCGACGTTCTTGTCCCAGTCCAATTGTCCAATAATAAAATCAAGGTCCTGGTGTTTTTCCGGCGGCATGTCCTTGACCAACAATGACCAAGGAACGTACCGTCCCTCGACGATCGACTGGTACATTCCGAACACATCGCTGCCCCACTGTGGCTCGTAGGTGCAGAGCGATCCCGGTGCATGCAAGACTCCTGGCGGAATCAACCAACCGGTTCCTCGTTTAAGTCGGTAGGCACGCGACAAATCGAGGATGCCGTTGTCCCCCTTATTCCAATTCTCTAAGCATCGGCGCAAGTCTTGTTTGGTCGTTCCAGGTTCCAAGCCCATAAACGTGTACGAAAAATTGTTGTCGACGTTGTTGTACTGAGGCGGGAAATAGTAGCTTTCCGGTTTGCCTTCCTGGCCGACTAGTTTGGCATCTTTTTGCGATTGATGCATGTGGTGGGGAATGGGGCCCATATTGTCAAAAAACTTTGAGTACACCGGCCAACGCGAGTACTTTTTATAGATCGCATCGCCAACCAATTTAGTGCCAAGTTCGGCTACGGCATCCTTGAGCAAAAATTTCTTGCCCTCGAACAAACAAAAACTGAGTCCCTCGTGCCATACACGACCTTCGTTGGCTGCCTCCGTGGTACTGGAAAACCAGCGTTCGTCGATTCCACCTCGATTGGCTCCGAAAGCGTATAGGTCGCCTGGAAACAATTTGATCCGGCGTCCCGGATGCAAAAAGCTTCGGGGAACCCAAGCGGGTGTCAATCGCAGCAAACCATCGCCTGCCTCAAGCGCTTGCCCTAAGATTTTTGCCACATTGTCGGAAGCGACCAATCCATCATCCAAACCTGTTCCAGCCATTCAGCAACTCTTGTTTCGATATTCATAAAATTGATGCAGGTCGGATTTGGTCCGTTTTGGGCGACACCCACTCCGCAATCCGATACTTAAGGCACTGTTGTATTACGGAAGGGAGCGATTTTCAAGGTGCCATCGCAATTCGAACTCCTTGAAATGTCTCTAGAAACGGCAGCATAAACCCGATAGCTTATCTTCGAGGTAGCGCATGTCGGAAAATTCGAAAAAGTCACTCCCATCCAGGTCTCCGTTTGCCTGGAATAGCAGCCTACTGGCCTTCGCCATCCTCCTGACTTCCTACGCTTTATCCGATGGCCAGGAGATGGAAACTCTGTCGCCCGAACATTGCCAGGCTGCCGATTCGTTCGGTAATCCAGAGGATTTGCCCAGGATCCGAAGTTTGGGCAAGCTCGTCTCGATTGAAGGAAAAGCGGGTGCTCCTGGATCGCTCCGAGAATATCGCGAATCCCCAAACGGCGAACTGGATACCGGGGCCGAGCTGAAAATCGATCCGGAATTCCCTTCCGATTGGAAGCTGCCCAGACTCTCCTATTTCTCCCAAGAGCCTTACCTTAACTACCGGTCCGATGAGGAATCGCTAAGTTATTTGCCTGGCGATGGGGACCAGTTTGGATGGGTGTCCTTTGAATCGACACCCTATTTGGGGCGAGGGTACAAATCCGGAATCACAACGGCCTTCAACTTGCACCTATTGTCAGGGCCCAACATGGTCCCGCTTCCACCTCGATTGTACGATTTCTCGCTGGGGTACCAGAAACGAGGCCGAATCAAAGACTTCATGAGCTTCGACCTCGCGACAAGCATAGGGGTCTTTAGCGATTTCGAAGATAGTGCCAAAGACGGCGTTCGATTTCCGGGACATGCTGTCGGTATGCTCCACCTCAAGCCAGAGTTTGATGTCGTTTTCGGAGTGGACTACCTCAGTCGTGACGACATCAAATTATTGCCAGTGGGCGGGATTTCCTGGCGTCCTCAAGCCATGCCTGACTTGCGTTTCGATCTTGTTTTTCCAAGACCTCGCATCGATTATTCTATCGACAACCAATCCAAGATTTACTTTGCCGGTCGACTTGGTGGTGGCACTTGGGACATCGAGTTCCCAAACAACGATAACGATGTGTTGACCTACCGCGACTTGCAATGCGTATTGGGCTTTGAGCAGCGGAACTCGGATGGCAATCTGGCTTGCCTGGAATTCGGATACGTCTTTGATCGCCGCATAGAATTTCGAACGCTATCGCAGACATCGGAGTTAGATGACGCGTTTGTGATTCGATTTGTAACACGAAAATAAGTTACCGACGACGCAATTTTCGAAGATCGGCTTCTTCCGAAAGATCGGACAGGTAACTCGTTAACGACGCGTCACTTAGGTTTTTTCCAACCAACGTACCCGACGTGGGCTGAACCAACACGTCCTCTGACTCCGTCCCAAACGATCCCTCACCCTCACCAACAATTGTCGGGGGACGTGTATCCAGTTTCAGCACATCCTCTCCATTTTGTTCGTTTTGATCGTTTAACTTGTTGATTAGGATCAGGATATCAATTGGAGAAACCTCGCCATCACCATCCACGTCGAGGTCGGGTAGGGAATCTTCGCCTTCGCCTGGTGCTGAGATCGGACCCACACCCTTATCATTGATGTAATTGATCAGGACCAGCGGATCAAGCGGCGTTAAATCACCATCTCCGTTCACATCGTATGGATTCACATCGTTGTGGTAAGGTGTCGGATCCCTTTCGATATTCAAGCGTAGTTTCCCACTGACTCGACTGCCTGTACGAAGGGAGGTGGCAGCAACCGTCAAATCGAAAAAACCCGGCTCAAGGTAGCTGACGCTAATACCATTTTTTAGCTTGATCGTTCCTCGCACTACCTCAAATCGGCCGTCATCCACACTGAACGAATAGACTTCTCCAAGGTCTGGATCGAGAACCGTGACACTTCCAATCCGCCGGCCTGGCTCATTTTCACGAATGGTTGCAGAGCTAGTCAGAGCGAGCCCAATGGGTTCATCGTCTTGGTCGGTTACAGAGACGGTCACCGAAGTTTCAATTTCGAACTGTCCCCTACCGTCTTGGCCTCTCAATCTCAACGCCAACGATGGTTCCCGCTCGAAGTCTAACGTGCTCCCTTTCGAAAGCCGTAACATCCCGTTAACGACTTCAAATCGACTATCGCTAATGGTCCACGAGTACTGTTCATTTGCATCTTGGTCGATGACAGTGATCCGACCAAGCTCCACGTCGTCCATCAATTCCGGAATCGAGGTTCTGCCAGGTGATAAAACGCCAGTTGGAGCCTCGTTCACATCAAGAAGGGCAAGCGTGATCGATCGAGTCACGAAATCCTGAGGATTCAGGCGATCGATGGCAGTTACGGTCAAAACGAGCCTTGGCTCCTCCTCGAAATTGATCGTTCCATTAACGAGTCGCAGGATGCCATCGACAACGCTAAACCTAGCGTCATCGACTTGATATTCGTAGTTGGCAATCGTGTCAGGGTCTAGTGCACGCAACGTCAGAAGGGCTTCCCCGATTTCTGGATTCTCCGGGATCGAGTCGACGGACAATGCAATTCCAGAAGGTGCGTCATTGATAGGGTTGATCACAATCGGCAACAACTGGGTAACCGACCAATCGCGACCGTCGTACGCCTGGATAGTGATCGCGTCTTGTCCATTTGCATTGGCCGACGGCAGGTAGAGACCGGAAGCATCCTGACTCCAGTTGATCGTCCCGTTGCTCGGATTCGTGCGAATGAGATAAACCATCGAATCCCCATCCAAATCTGAGGATCGAGTCTGTAAACGAGCGGTGTCGATGCTGATTTGGCCATCTTCATCGACAAAAAGTGTCTCCAAGTCGTTTAGATCTGGTTTGCGATTCGCGCCGGTGGATCTCACCCCAATTTGAAGCTGCGTTATTCCGCTACCAGCAACGGTCGCGATGGCCGCGGCGGCGGTCGCGATGCTCTGTTGATAGAGCCGACCACCTTGAGAGCCGACCAACTGAGTTCCCATTGCGTTTAAGTGAAGCGAAGCATTGGTTCCTGTCAGAGTCACTCCATAAGCAACCGGAACCGAAAAGCTCTTGCTCCAATTCGATGTGCTCCATCCCGTTAGTTGCGACGGATCGGACTCAGTTCCCGTGATCAACAGATTTCGAATTGGGTCGAACACAAATGGACCAGCGGCGTCCTGCAAAACCGCCTTGGAGCGCAAGCCTGGCTCAGGGCTCAAAATCATAAAATCGTCCTGAGTGGAAACAGCGATGTTTGCTCCATCGCTGGAAACATCCCAGGAAAGTACTTGCGAAGGAAAAGAGCGTTTCCCAACCAACTGATTGATTCCATCGCGGAACTGATACAGTGACAGGCGATTCGAACCCCCATTCTCGAAAACTAGGAAGCGATTTGGGCCAGCCGAGTTGACAACTGCATTTGGGGGAAGGCCTGAAACGCCAATGCTCTTTAGAAAAACCGCCTCGGTGGCATTCGCCGACTGCGATAACGAGATTTCTTTTAGGTTACCACCACCTAGTACCAAGACCTTATCGCCAACGGCAACGAGGTCCGTCGCCGTCGCCACATCCACGTTGGTGACTTGCTTTGATCCGCTCCCAGTTGAGGTTACGCGCCATAGAACTTGGGATTGATCTTGGTTCCTCGAAAGGACATAACCACTCGAGTCAATGCCGTTTGAGGACTGGTCCAACACGGCGTCAATGACCGTAGATGTCCCGAAACCGATGGATTGGATCGTTTCCTTCGTTGCGATGTTGACTAGCACAAGCTTGTTGCCAGAAATACCCCAAGTCGACCCACTCGAATCAACGCTAAGAACCTTCGTGATATTCAGAGCGTCCGACCAAACGCCTTGATTCGCCGGACTGGTCGGAAAGGTCTGCACGACGGTCTTATTAGTACCGAGCAAGCGCACCGAATAGAGGCCGGGTTCGAGATTCGGGAATCTCGCGACCCCGCGGCTATCGCTGACGGCCCATGGTTCCGATGAAGCGAATTTGCCGTCGTTGTCTAAGTCGACATAGACAGCTCGATCGGAAAGCGCACCGTCTTTCGACGAATTGAAGAACCGAGACCCATCCAAGTCATCGAAAACAAAGACATCGATTCCAGCAAGCAAACGTCTGTCTTCTAAAATATCGAAACGAAGTTTTCTCGAACGACCAGAAGACTTGTGCTTGCCAGAGGATTTCTTGGGATTTGGACGAGCCATAGGTACAACTCAACTAACGTTTTCGGGACGACGGACGTTTTGGAGACGACGTAAAAGGAGTCCTTGTAAACGAATGCATCCGTTTGCAAGGACTGTCGAAAACCAGCGAGTGTGTGTGTAATGCACTAATCTAGCCAATGACGCGACGATCGTACACTGTTTCCGCTTGAAATTAAAAAATATTAACCGACCGTTTTCGTGGCTGAGCGAGGCTCTCGCTCAGGTTTGGCGGAAATCTACGAGCGAAGGGCCTCGCTCGTCCACAGGAACGCCTATTTGGTCACCCCAAACTTGTAAGTCGTTGTTTGGTCGAAAGTTTGGCCTGGTTTTAGCAGGGTGGTTGGGAAGGAAGTCTGGTTTGGGGTGTCCGGAAAATGCTGCGTTTCTAGACAAAAGGCTTCATGTTTCTTAAACCCAGCATTGCCTGCGTCTCCGCTCAGAAAATTTCCGGAATACAACTGAATCCCTGGTTGAGTCGTCATAACTTCCATTGCTCGACCACTTGCAGGGTCCACGACGCTTGCGGCTGGCCGAAGCTTACCTGCGGCACCGTCGACCACAAAGCAATGGTCATAGCCATTGGTTTGTTTCAGCTCGGCAATTCTTTCTCCAATGGCTCGTTTGGACGTAAAGTCTAAGGGCGAATTGGCTACGGAAGCTAGTTGCCCGAGCGGAATCATGTCGTCATTCACAGGCAAATACTTACTGCACGGGAGCGTCAACTCATGCTTGTAGATCGTCCCGCTGTTTACGCCTGACAAATTGAAATAGGCATGATTCGTCAAATTGAGATGGGTCGCCTTGTCGGTCGTCGCCGAAAAATGGATGCCCAACTTATTGTCATTGTCCCAAGTGTACTCAGCCGTAACACTAAGCTTGCCAGGGTAGCCCTCTTGGCCATCCGGGCTGACCAAGGAAAATCTAAGTCCCACGCTCGACTCCGATTTGACTTCGGTTGCTTTCCACATGAGTTTATCAAAGCCAACCGTGCCACCATGCAGATGGTTGGGACCATTGTTGATCGCCAACTTGTAATTGGTACCTTCGATGGAAAAAGTGCCCTTGGCGATTCGATTGCAGTACCGACCAACGGTCGAGCCAAAATAGGGGTGACGCTGCAAATACCCGTCGATCGATGAAAAGCCTGCGGTCACATTGGTCTTTTTGCCGTTTCGGTCAGGAACATTGATGGAAACGACGATCGCGCCATAGTCAATCATTTGGACGGTATTGCCACTTCCGTTAGTAAGTGTATAGAGTGTGACGTTTTGTCCGTCCGTCGTTTTGCCGTATGGGGCTGATTCGATCTGCATTTTTGATTCGTTGGAGTGAGCGTTTTCGGAGGAAAACAACAATAGTGATACGAGGACCACAATACCTGTAGCACAAGCTTGTTTAGAACGGGAAAGGTAGTTGCGTAGGCTCTTCATACGTTGCACCGCTTTGGGAGGTTGGGAGAGAAACTTTTGCTAATTGTATCGAAGTCGTTGAGCCTGCCAAAGCCCTGAGAAGTTAAAATGCACCCGGTCGCAAGTCTTTCTCAAAGGCTTCGCAACGCCGCCTGCTCAAAACCTAGAGAGCTATTCGCCATGAAAAACTTGCCAGTTTACGATTCAGATCAACTTTCAAGGAGATCGTTGTTGGCATCCGCAGCCGTAACAACTGCATTCCTAGCAGCGACGAATAAGCATGTAAACGCATCCCAGACGCCCAAAGATGCCGTTCCAGGCGATTTCCGAGTTGCGAACAAACGCATTCGCCAATCCGTTATGGGTTGGTGCTTCAATCCCATGCCGGTTCCGGACTTGATAGACCACTGCGTCAAGATTGGGATAGAAGCGGTCGAAGGCATCGACCCCAAGTTCTATCCGTTGGCGCTCGAAAAGGGACTGAAAATCGCTTTGGTCGGCAGTCATGGTTTCGCAAAGGGACCGACCGATACGGAAAACCATCCGGAGTGTGTTGCAAAACTTACGAAAGGAATCGACATCGCTGTTGAATCAGGAGCTCCGAGCGTCATCACCTTCACAGGCATGCGCGTGGCGGACATGTCAGATTCGACGTCCGAAAAGAACTGCCTCAACTGCTGGAAACAAGTGATCCAACACGCTGAGAAGAACAAAATTACAATCGTTTTGGAACATCTCAACTCGCGGGATAACACACACCCCATGAAAGGACATCCAGGCTATTTTGGCGACGACGTCGAACGCTGCTTGGAATTGGTGAAGCGAATGGACTCTCCTTATTTCAAACTGCTCTTTGATATCTACCATGTGCAGATCATGAACGGCGATGTCATTCGTCGCATCCAAAAGTACCATCCATTGATCGGACATTACCACACTGCGGGCAATCCAGGCCGCGGCGAATTGGATGAAACGCAAGAGATAAACTATCCGCCTATCCTGCGAGCGATTCTCGAAACAGGTTATCAAGGCTTCGTTGCTCAAGAATTCCTACCAACTTGGTCCGATCCAGTGCACTCGCTCCGACACGGTGCCATGGTCATGGACGTATAGCGGTTGACAAAAACCACTCGATTAATGCCCCTGCGTGATACGCCAATTGGGGTTAGAATGGGAGGATCGCTGAATTACCTGAGCCTGTTCGTTCATCGACTCGCTCACGCCCCAATTGCTTTACGGACAACGCTTCGTGGCCGATCGATCAAATAGCACCAATACACCCAACGAAAACGCGCAAAACGAACTAAATGGGTACGATTTTGACTTGCCCCGCGAACTCATCGCGCAGGAGCCTACCTCAAAGCGAACCGATTCGCGGATGATGGTTATCCATCGGGCGACCGGGCACATCGATCACGTTTCTGTCCGTGATCTCCCGTCCTTTTTGCGGGCTGGTGACGCCATGGTCGTCAACGACTCGAAGGTCATTCCGGCTCGTCTTATCGGGTTTCGCGCTCAGACCCGCGGTCGTTGGGAAGGCCTGTTTCTGCGAGAGGAAAACGGCGTCGCCGAACTGATTTGCAAAACGCGTGGCTATATTCAATCTGGCGAAGAAATCGTCGTACGCGATCCGGAAGGTCGTGAAAAGCAAAAACTTATTGTCGTGGCTGGATCGGAACGTGGTCACATGCTGCTAAGGCCAGAACCCAATATTCCATGGCTTGAATTGCTCGAGAACAATGGCCGAGTCCCTTTGCCGCCGTATATTCGAGACGGCCAAATGACTACCATCGACAAAGAACGTTATCAGACCGTTTACGCGAGAAACCCAGGTTCCGTCGCAGCGCCCACGGCTGGACTTCATATCACACAAGAATTGATTCAACGCATTCGAACGGCTGGAGTCGCATTGGTGTCCGTGACCCTCCATGTCGGCCTCGGGACGTTTCGACCAATCCAAACCGCTCGCTTATCCGAACACAAAATGCACAGCGAGTATGCGCAGATTACCGAACCGGTCGTGAAGCGACTGACCGGTTGTCGCGCCGAAGGAGGACGCATTGTCGCAGTCGGCACGACATCGGTACGAACGCTTGAGACAGCGGCGATGGCAGGTGACGGTTGGCTGGTTCCGTGGAGTGGACAAACCGACATCTTCATTCGCCCTGGTCACCAGTTCAAGACAGTCGATGTGTTGCTCACCAATTTTCACTTGCCTCGCAGCAGCCTACTTGTGCTCGTCTCTGCCTTTGCGGGCCGAGAGCTGATTTTGGAAGCGTACCGAATAGCCATTGAGCAGGAGTACCGCTTCTATAGCTATGGCGATTGCATGCTTATCGTTTAATGGATACGAAGAAAATTACTTATCGCTTTGATTGCTCTTAAAACGTGACCGTTCCGATATCAAGCCAACTCCCGCAATCAACGTCGAGTCCTCGCGATCCGTGGATAGGACTTGATATCGGCGGTGCGAACCTGAAGGCAGCTCATACTTCAGGTTGGTCGCAAAGCAGAAGTTTCGCCATGTGGCAAGACTGGCAATCGCTGGCCATTTCGGTCGCCAAATTGCTGGATGCGTGTCCAGCCTTTGTCGGAGTAGCAGTCACCATGACGGGTGAACTTGCGGACTGTTTTGCGACCCGTGCTGAGGGTGTTGCGGTCATTCTCGAACAGCTCACATCCATCCTGCCAGCTTCCATGGTGCGCATCTATTGCGTCGACGGAACTTGGAAAACCGTTTCGCAATCCGCCCGCGATCCCTGGAGCGTGGCCGCCTCGAACTGGCATGGACTGGCTCGCTTTGCTATTCGTTTCGTGGGTGGAAAATCATGCTTGCTGTTCGATACCGGTTCCACCACCACCGATCTGATCCCGATCGGTGATGGTCGGATCCTGACCGATGCTCGTACCGATTCTCAACGCCTTCAAACGGGAGCCTTGGTCTATACAGGGATCGAGCGGTCCAATGTTGCGGGGATCGTCTCGGAAGTGTCTCTCTATGATTCTTCGTGTCCCGTCATGAATGAGCAGTTCGCCACGATGCGAGACGTCTATCTATGGTTGCGGGAATTGGAGGACGACCCCGCGAGCCGCGATACTGCCGATGGCAAACCTGCCACACGCGAGGCTGCAAGGTATCGACTTGCCCGAATCGTTGGCGAAGATGGTTCCACTTTGGCTGACACCGACATCGATCGCATGGCTGAGCAAATTGCGGCAGCCCAAACGAAATTGGTGGCCAAGGCATTTACCAAGGTCGCGGCCAGTTGTTCTAAGAAAACATCGAGTACCAAGAAGAAGCAACCGACAGCTCGAGCGGTGACCACATTGGAATCGAGTTCTCACGCATTTGAATGCGTTGCGATCAGCGGGCACGGTGATTTCCTGATCGAAGCCGCATTGGCCCAATGCGGCTGGGATGGCGAACGCATTCGATTGAAGGAATTATTGGGAGATAATTTGTCGCGTTGCGCTCCAGCTTACGCCATCGCGACGCTTGCATCCGAAGAACTCGGCGAACAAATGCAGTATGGTTGAACGTATCGTGATCAAGATTGGGGGTGCGACCCTTTTTCAACAGAACTGCTTTGAAGCCGAGGTGCGTTCGCTGTTGAGTCAAAACCAAAATGCACAGGTTTGGCTTTTGGTCGGTGGTGGCGATTTGGTGGAAGCCATGCGAACTGCCCACCAAATCTATCCACAGCTCAAGGACGAGGAAATACATTGGCAGTGTATTGAACTGTTGGATCACACGTGGAGCATCGCCAAGCAGATTGTTCCCGTAGCGTATTCGATCGCAAGCCGCGAGGACTTAGAACGACTGACGCAAATAGGCGATTTGCCTGGAGTAATTTGGGTGCGAGTTCAGTCTTTCTACAACCGAGAGAACGGTCACCAGATACCGAAAGAGTGGCTACCCAAAACGGATTGGAACACCACGACCGACGCACTCGCGTGGCTATTAGGAAAAATCATCGACGCCGATCGAGTCATACTGTTGAAGCAGTGCGAATGCAACTCGGCGTGGTCGCTGGCCGAGGCCGCGCTTCGAGGTGTCATCGATTCTGAAGTGGCAAGGCTGGTCCAAGCCAATCCGGGTGTCCGTCCCATCGTTGAATTGAAGCGAATTGGATAAACAATTTCATTTGGAGTGCGGAAATTGATTTTCGCTTTTAGATGAATGGGAACGACAAAAACTGCGTGCAACCGCCAAATGAATCGCGATCGAATCGTTTGGTTTCGCGTGACCCTCCGGACCTAGCTTTGCGACCGAAATTTTAGGAATCCCAAAGTCCGATGAATCCGGAGCACTCCAAATCAGAGTCTCGATTTCCGTCGATCCATCGAATTTTCAGTTTCTTACATTACAGCCTGTTGCATCTTGGATTCCCATTGGCTAAGTTTCAATCTATGATTTCGGCTACGTCCGCGGTTTCTTAATTCGTGAAGGGTGTAACCTTCTATCACTTTGGAGATGCAACATGTTTAGTAAACTGATGAAAATGACCTTTGTTGGCTGCATCGTTATTGCAGCAAGCGTTCCCGCTGAGGCAGGACTTTTCGATCGCATTTCAAAACGAAACGGTGGCCGAAAAGCCGGGTGTTGCCAGCCCCAAGTCGTATGTGCCCCAGCACCATGCGCCGCAGTCGCATGTGCATGCGCACCGTCGCCGTGCGTGACCGCACCAGCCTGTCCGTGCACCACCGCACCAACCTGTTTGCAACAATACCAAAAGAATCTCAAAACGTGCGAAAGGCTTTTTGGAAATAACCCTCAGGCTTGCCGTGAATGTCAAATGATTGCCAAACTCGCGTACTGCGAGTGCGTAAATGATCCATGTGAGAATGGAAAGGCTAGAACCGCAAATTTGTCCATAACACAAACGCAACAAGTCATTTGTCTCCTACCCACGGAGCCAACGCCTGAAATATGCCATGCTATCTACATGGAATGTGTGGCGGCTGGGGGAACTAATTGCGCGCGCTGCTTCTTCCAATGCAATGACTTAATTCCACAGCCGATCGAGACCCCATAGAGGCAGTCGATTACTTCTTGATACGCTTGAAAGCCGCCTTATACTCGATTGCACCTTGAACGAGGCGAAAGCCGTTCGTTGGTCTTTTTGAATCCGATATTGTATCAAACGGAATTGGGACATTCCATAATTGAATTCCTTCTCCCGTCAACGACACACTAATGTTGGATTGATTGTCGACGACCATTTCCCAAAGGTTTCCTCGTAACCCTAGGAAACCCCATGCATTTGGATAATTACCAAATGTTGGATTGGATCCAATCGGCCTTGGATCGAAAAGACGCATCATTTCTTTCGTTGCAATCTTCGTCCAAAAAGATTCATAATCTCCATGAATGGAAGCATAGCGAAACTCGTCAAGCGTGGGTAGGCGATATCCATCTGCATGAACATTGATGGAGATTCCACTAAAATTTACTATCGGACGGCTTTCCGGATTGACTGCACCGAAGGTGTAAACATGCTCTAGACCGGCTTTCTCACTGAGCCAATTGCAAAACTTCAATACCGTTGGCGCAACGATATTGGATGCACCAAGATCATTCGAACCCTCGCTTACCCAATCTGAGTCGCGGAACATAGGAAACTCCAGAAAGAAGGCATCGACCATTCCGCTGCTCACTTCTTCACGAGCCATCCAAATATTATCATCCATCACGATTCCAAACACTTTTTTGCCTTTCGCTCCGTTGATTTCGTAGGTCAATACACCTTCTGGAACTCGGAGCATGGCAAACGGCAGCCCTTGGATTGGGTCGTCTATCCTCCATTCTTCGCTTGGTTCGGATGGCGGAGCAATGATCCGACTGCCTTCGAGATTCGACAGAAACCATTGCGCCGTCATGGCTTTGCTTCGTCGCGAATCCGACTTGGTCGCCTCCAGATAGTCCAATAGTGGTTTGGGAACGAGATCCTTATGTAACTTATCCAGTCCGATGAGGTGAGTCGCAAGATTCATCATCGTTTCGTAAGTGGTATCCTGTTGCTTACCGTTCTCGATTAAGTTGTGTGCAACGTTCGCACGCACTTCTGGATTTAGGAATGGGGATTCATCCTGAGCAGCAAATGCCAAAACTTTGTAGGCTTCGACTGCGGGATCGTCAGCGTCCAAGATCTGTTGTAACAATCGATAGTCTTGTCGAACCAGAAACAACCATTGCCACTCAGCGAATGAGTTGCTGGATTTCTTTTCTTGCAAATAATCCACGATAAGGTCGCGATGCGACTTGTTGTTCAAGTAGGTTTTCCAAAGATCCAGTTCTCCCAAATCACTTCTCGATACCGATTCGTCAATATCTTCGATGGCGACTTTGGCACCCAACAGTCCCCTCAGCAACACTTGCCGACGTTTTTGATTGAGATTCTCGACGGGTCGCAAACCGTCGACTTCCTTCTTTGCAATTCGGACGTTGTCCTGCAACCGGTGATGGATCGTCTGAAGCTCCGAGGATTTCGTGTTCAGAAAAGAATAGATATCATTGTTCACTGCTATTCTTTGGTTTTCGAATGCGCGAATGGACTCAGTTCGAGCAGAAACACCCAAAATGACGAACAAGGTGATTCCAACAGCGAATACCGAAAGCCAAGCAATGGCACGCGTTCGGCTCGCGCGCAGGACACGACTCTGTTCTTTGCTGCGCCTCGATTTGCTCACCGCTAACGTAGCTACGAACCAATCCCAGACGCCAAGCAAATTGTCTCGGTTGGGCTTCCGTCCGTATCGGCTTGCCATCAGGGATAGACGCTGCCTCGCGCGACCTTGCCAAGTGGAATTGTCTTGGGCTGCCAGCCAATTCTGTATCGGGCGCACCAGGTAGTCATGAGCAAGGCTGAAGAGTGGTTCCGAACTATCGTTGGCCGCGATCGGAGTAATGAGTCTTAGGTCACCCTCTAGGCATCGAATCGCTTGAGTGAAACGGACGGAGTCTTTGTCTTCATTAGCACCTTTGGCAAGTTCCGAAGGTGATTTTGCTGCGGACTTTAGCTCTCGATCATCGTCAGGCAGCAGCGCGCGTAATAACTCTCTGCAAATAGCAGCGACGGACCGGCGAGACATCGGCGAGTTCTGGGAACAGAACGCATCCGTCAGGAATCGAGCGACCGCTCCGTCGACTCCGCCAAACCCAATAATCGTTTGGGTTTCCCATGGATAATTCCTCATCAGCTCGGCAAACATGGCGATACGCACACATAGGACCGATTCGTCCTTTGCCAAGCCGTCAATCGCCAAATCGATGAACTTTCGCTGAGAGGCTGTAAGCTCCGAGTCAAAGTTTGGGAGCATTTCATACGCGCGACCGAACGATTCCAGTACACGTCGCGCATGCACTTTGTTCATCAATGGATGGTTCGCTGCATTGATGCCATCCAACAATGCCGATTCCATCATCTGCATGAACTGACTAATCTCGGTCCAAAACTCATCGCGAACCAAAATGATTGTCTGAATTTTCTCGCCATCGCATTGTCGAATGGCTTGCACCATCACGTGTTCCAGATCGATTTGCGTGTTGATCAAGTACTGCTCAAATTGATCGAAGACGAACAGCACTTTAAACGGTTCTTCACGCGATCGGATCGCCCCAAGAATGTGCGGCAATTCTGCAAAAGGCTTGGTGTGTGGAAAACGTTCATGCAGTAACTGGACAAGGCTTTGGACTGGATGCTGAACGGTGAAATTGAAGTAGACAGTCTTGATCGCGGGTGAGAGGCAAGGGATCAACGCCGCGAGCACAAAGGAGCTCTTGCCGCACCCACTCGCGCCGTAGATAACTCCGACACTATTGTTGACGTTGGAATCGGCATTCTCTATCCACTTCAACCAGTAATTAAGAATCGCCGGACGCCCTTCCATGTCATAAGGGCCAGGCACCAATCGATGGTAATAGGAACTATCCTCGGCCGAGAATGCTCGCAGTCCGCGCGGCACAAGACCGCGCAACTCGCTAAGGTCACTTGACGAACTTGACTTCTTTTCCGACCGAATTGTCTGCGATTCTTGCGTCGACACACTTCGATGGGTGGCGGTCTGGATGATTTGCGAATCGATACTCATTTCCGGGGTCGAACGATCGACCGCTGAGGCCTTATAAATCGTCGCGTCCGCTTCGATCTTGTGGATCGCCTCGCTTAACTGTTTGGCAGATTGAAATCGGTCGGTCATTCGTTTCGCCAAACACTTCATGCATAACTGTTCCAGGCTATCCGGGATATCGGGGCGGCGCTGACGCGGTGAAGCGATTTCACTTTTGAGAATTTTAGAAAAGACCGACGACTGATCGCTCGTTCGAAAGGGTGACTGCAAAGTCAGCATTTCGAAAACGACCACTCCAAATGCCCAAATGTCTGTCCGCCCATCAATCCGGTGCACTTCACCCAAGACCTGCTCCGGCGACATGTACCATTTGGTCCCGGCAATGTGCCTCTCGTTCCAAAGTGGTGAATCATCGGTCAGGGCAAGCCCCAAATCGGTCACTTTGACTTGCTCATTCTCCTTAATCAAAATATTCGCGGGCTTCAGATCCCGATGAATAATCCCTTTCGCGTGCAACTGTTCGAGGGCCAATGCAATTTGTCGCATAATCCCGAGGGCTCGAGGCAATGGAATCGCTTCTCGCTTTGCAATCACATCCGCCAAACTCTTCCCCTCCACCAATTCCATCACCACGTACGTTCGATTCTTCCATTGATCGACATCGAACACTCGGATGATATTCGGATGATCTAAGCTCGCGGCCGCTCGGGCCTCGTCAACGAGCGATGTTCGCAACTTATCAGGGAGCGAATCGAGCGACCGCGACACCTTGATTGCAACTTTGCGGCCAAGCTTCGGGTCATGTGCCAAGTAGACGATTCCGAATCCACCACTGCCCAACGTTCTGATAACCGTGTAACGACCGATGCAGTCATTTGGCCTGAGCATCAACTCATCACGACCGATTGGTTGGTCCTGTCTGTCCTCGTCGTTGCCTATGGGAAACAGGTTGAGCCCGAAGACGGTCGTTTTCAATGCGTCATCGCCGGATAACTCAAAATTGCTTGTCTCTTCAGAAGAGGATTCTGAAGAATCGTCGGGGGAATTAGGCATGAGTTCAAAACCCGTAATGCTTCTGGGCGGAAAAAGCGTTGAGCCCTAACCGAAAATAATATTGTAGGTAAATCATATCGATTCGACAGGTTGAGCGGGCGTTGGTGGCGTAAGCTTCCAGCGTGCGTTTTATTAAGGTCGATTCGATGGCAGGCAAGATGCCTACCCTGCTAGTGCGGCTCAGCCCGGCAAGCGAACGGAATTGTTTCTCACTTTTTCGAATTAGGAACCACTAGCTGTCAATCGAGTCGAGATCGAATTCCGAGATGGGCCGATCCAGTCCGGTTCCCTGGGACATTGGTGCATTCGGCTGCTTATTGACGCGAATCGTTGCAACCACCAGTCGTCCTACGTCAAGCCGAGTCACCCGAACTGGCGTGCCCGCATCGATTGGACCGCTTTCACTAAATGCTTCGAAAGTTTGATTGTCAATCTGAACTAAGCCGCTTGGGATCATTTCTCCCATCGCCATTCCTTCCGCGCCGATAAGCGAATGCGCGTCCTTGGACTTGGCTGCGTCGGACCAAACAAACTCTCCAGCAGGAGCCGGCGGGCTAGTCATGCGGCGGCCTAAAGGCGTTCGCGGCCAAATCTCAAGAAAGCCCCACATCATCACAGGGGCTGCCCCAAGTGTTGCAATCAACATCCACACGCCCGTATTGGTGCTGTGACGAAACGCCACCAAGACTGCCGCGAACGCAAAACAAGCAGTCACACCTACCAATACGCCACCACTTGGGATCATCAAATCGATGGCAAAAATGACAATCGCAGCGATGAACAAAAGAATTGCAATCGCAAGTAATGACAAGTCCTGAATCCTCTCAAAAAGGTAATGTAAGCCGAAGTCTACTTTAAAATCATATCTTCGACGGTCTTGCCACCTGGTATCATCGGCAAAACGTGCTCTTGGAACGGCACCTCCACGTCCAATACAAACGGACCTGGATAACTAATCATTTCCTGCAAGGCAGCCTCCAAATCCTGCTTTTTGCTAACCGTAGCAGCTCCGCAGCCATATCCTTTGGCAATCTGAACAAAGTTTGGATAACGCTTGGCCGCGTAGGAGTGGGCTACCGTGGAACCAGGGCCTCGAGCCTCTTCGTCGTCAATTGGTCCCAAGTAGGTGTGAGCCCGATTCGAGCCTTCGAATCGGTCTTCCCATTGGACCACCATCCCAAGGTGCTGATTATTCAACAGCAATACCTTCACCGGCAACTTTTCACAGTGAAGTGTTGCCAACTCTTGGATGTTCATTTGAAAGGATCCGTCTCCGTCGATGTCGATCACCAGCGCATCCGGGTGGGCAGCCTGGATTCCCATTGCAGCGGGCAATCCAAATCCCATCGTTCCAAGTCCGCTGCTGCTCATCCAAGTGCGCGGTTTTCGAAATTGGAAGAACTGAGCAGCCCACATTTGATGCTGGCCGACTCCAACCGAAACAAAAGTATCCCGGTTCTTGGTCATGTTCGAAAGGGTCCGAATCGCATGCTGCTGAAGAATGCCGTCGAAGGCCTCGTCGTATGCGAAAGGATGCTTCGCCTTCTGACCATTGCAGGTCGCAACCCAAGCCGAAATATCATCGGGCCTTTCAACAATCTTGTTGAGTTCCGTCAGCGCGTACTTGATGTCGCTTCGAACCGATATGTGAGCCACTTTATTCTTGTTAAGCTCGGACGCATCAATGTCGACATGGATGATTTTCGCGTTCTTGGCAAACGCACTCTTATTGCCAGTCACTCGATCATCGAAGCGAACACCCAATGCGATAAGGAGATCGCAATCGCGTACCGAATAATTCGCGTAAGCGCTGCCATGCATCCCGAGCATATCCAGCGAGAGTGGACCATCGGCTGGATAAAGTCCGAGCCCCATGACCGTCATCGTGATTGGAATGCCAGTCTTTTCGATCAATTCACGTAGTTCGCGATGCGCTTCGCCTGTCACAACACCACCACCGCAATAGAGGATAGGTCGCTTGCTATGCTTGATGGCCGCTGCGATTTGTCGAATTTGTTCGGCTTTGGCATTCGGGTACTTGGTGGGCTGATAGCCTGGCAAGTTCATCGGAACATCCCAGTCGACTTCACAGCTATTCATCTGAACATCTTTGGGCATGTCCACCAAAACTGGCCCTGGTCGCCCGGTGGTAGCGATATGAAACGCTTCCTTCATGACCCGCGGAACATCTTCGACTTTGGTAACCAGGTAGTGATGTTTGGTTATGCCGCGGCAAACTTCAACGATCGGTGTTTCTTGAAATGCGTCGGTCCCGATGACGCCCGTGGGAACCTGACCTGTAATCGCCAAAAGTGGGATGCTGTCCAATTTAGCATCCGCGATACTCGTCACCAAATTGGTTGCTCCCGGACCGCTGGTAGCCATAACAACGCCAATCTTCCCGGTAGATCGCGCGTAACCCTGTGCGGCAAACGCACCCCCTTGTTCGTGGCGAGGCAGAATCGTTCTTAGGCGATCTTCGTAACGCGTGAGTGCCTGATGCATCGGCATACTGCACCCGCCTGGATACGCGAAAATGACTTCAACGCCATGATCCACTAGGGATTTCACCACAATTTCGGCACCGGTCATGACTGTGGTGGTTTGGCGGTTGGAAACGGAAGCCATTCGCTTTCTCTCCTGATAGCTGTCTGCTGACAGTTCAAAATCTGGGTTGAGTGAAAATAATTCACGGGTATAAACCGCGAAACGTTAGTTTTTGAGAGGATTTCTCAATAGTTTCAATGACAAAGAAGTATAGCATGGGGTTCGGTGGCCGTCGATTGAACACTCGGGACGTCCCAGTACTCGGCATTAGTGCGACTAATAGACCCAGTTAGGAACGCTGTGAAGAGTTCTCGTCCGCTCGGAGCTCGTCTCCGACACCATGCCGTTTTGGTGTCCAAATAGTACGCCAAAACAAGGTTTGAGGGGAGAAAAGCTCCCGCTCAAGCATGCCCTTCGTGACTGGGTGCATCCACCGAAGCACAACCCAACGTGCCCGTTCGAATATACTGCTTTTCTCGAGTTCTATTCGTTCTATCCGTCCGCAGGTTCC
Organism: Pirellula sp.; assembly: GCA_031427235.1. GTDB lineage: Bacteria > Planctomycetota > Planctomycetia > Pirellulales > Pirellulaceae > JBKCUI01. The sequence goes on along the minus strand of JANPNA010000290.1, from coordinate 18,297 downwards.
TGCAGTGCAAATCGAAGACTACAAACTGGTAAAACCGCTGGCGAGTTCCAGCCATTTCCAGAGTTTTTTGGCCACCAAAGCCGACGACTCATTTCGATTGGTGCGATTCTTTCGACACCATGCGTCTAGTTTTGATTTCTTTGCTGAGACGGTTGAGAGTATCCGAAGATCCGCGATTGTCCGGCACAAGAATGTTTTGCCGATTTCGGTTGTGGAGGATACAGAACAATTTTTTGTGACGACGACTCCCTTTCTTCACGATCAGCACCTTGAGATTCACCCCCCTGTCTCAGAGGAAATCCTCCCAATACTGTTGGAGATTGCCCAAGGAATTGCCGCTTCGCATCGTATGGGGCTTGCGCATGGGCGTTTACTTCCAAGCACTATTTACAGGATAGGAGCAAATCCACCAAAATCCGAAGCCAGCCCGATCCGTACTGCCATCGACCTTGTGGACGGCTCCTTACTTGAGGATCGAATGGTTACTCGGATTGGGGCTAACGCTCTCGCGAACGATGTTTATTCGTTCGGGACTTTCATCTATGACATGTCGCTTCGATCACCAATCCTGAGCTCACTGGAGGCCGTCAAAACCATTCTCGCAGAGATGCGCCAGCCTGAGTGGGTGGATCGACCGTCCATTGAGGAGGTTGTCGAACGCTTGCACGAAGGAATCGCTCCCAATCGGTCGAGTTCTTTTATTTTGGCAGGCAATTCAAGTTCGCTACTGAGCAAAGTGGATTCCGGTAGCAGTGACACGGCCCACGATGCCACTCAGGAGCTTCCCGCGTTTGCGGCCACATCGTTGGCCAAGGAACGAATGATCCCGTCACATTTTCCCCAAATCGGGCGTTTTTCCATTGAACGCTCGCTCGGCGAAGGTGGAATGGGAGCTGTTTTTTTGGGTCGAGACCGAAGCAACGACCAACTCGTGGCCATCAAAGTTCTCTCGGAACGGCTGGCCAACGACGAAAAGGCTATTCGGCGGTTCGCAAAAGAAGCCAGATTGATGTCCACAGTCGATCATCCAGCAATCGCTCGGCTCGTCGAATTCAATCGCTCGGATGACACCATGTATATCGCCATGGAATATGTCCCTGGCGGAAGTCTGGCGGACTTCACTCGCACTCTTCAACCACTAAACGAAGCGTTGGTAGTTGGGGCAATTGCGGATGCTGCGCGTGGCCTGAACGTGGCTCACCAAATTGGAATGGTGCATCGCGACATCAAGCCTGCAAACTTGTTGCTCAGCGCTCGTGGCGAACGCTCGTTTCAAAACGGCAGCATCGATTTGTCGGAAGGGGAGCCCTTGATCAAAGTTGCCGACTTTGGTTTGGCAAAGAATTTTGAGGGGGCTGAGTCCATGGCCATGACTCAAACCGGGATGATTATGGGAACGCCCTATTACATGGCGCCCGAGCAGTGTCGCGGCGAGGAGGTTGGGCCAGCAACCGATGTCTATGCACTCGGTATCACCTTGTTTCAATGCATGACAGGACGTCTGCCATTCGACGCTCCTTCACCCATCGAAATATTCCGAATGCACTGCGACGAAACTGTGCCGAGAGTTCGTTCCCTGGTCGGAACGGCCAGCGATGCGATTCAGGAAGTGATCGATAAGTGCTTGGCCAAGAATCCGAATGCACGCTATCAAAATGCGGGAGAACTTTTTCAGGATCTGGAAGGAATGCTGGCTGGTACCCGCACATCGATCCTCGTACATCCATCTCCCCCCGAAGCCAATGCGCAAGGAATCCTGCGGTATCAATACCAATGGAAACTGCGTTCTTCGCCAGAGGCCCTTTGGCCTTATGTTTCCAACACGGATCGCGTCAACAACGCCATCGGGTTGCCTGCCGTTCGGTATAGAACGTTTCAGGATCCGAAACTTGGCATGCGACGGATCGCGACCGTGCGAGCAATGGGCATGACGATGGAGTGGGAGGAGCATCCTTACGAATGGATCGAAGGGCGACGCATGAGCGTATTGCGACAATTCTCAAGTGGGCCATTTTATTGGTTCACTAATGTCGTTGAACTCAATCCTCAGTCGGATGGAGGAACGCTCATTGTCCAAACCTTGCAGATGGTACCGCGGAATTTCATGGGCAAGTTGTTTGCTCGCTTTCAAATTGGCAACAAGTCGGAAAGGAACTTTGGTCGTGTCTATGAAAAGATCGACGAATATTTGCAATCCAACTCGAATACCAGCACCACTGCCAACGCTTTTGAGGCTACGAAGGCCATTACTCGAGAACAGAAACGCCGACTGAGCGAGCGATTTTCTCGAGTCCGAGCCAGCGCTTCGGCCATCGATCCAAAAGTACTCGATACTCTTGAGCAATATCTTGAGTTTGCAACGGACCTGGAAGTGGCTCGTTTGCGGCCGTTGGCCATAGCCGAGCGATTCGGATTAAAACCCGATGAAGTAGTCGAGGTGTGTTTGCTGGCTGCTCGCGAGGGGGCACTTATTCTGCTTTGGGACATTCTCTGCCCAACATGTCGTATTCCATCCGATGTCAAAGAGACGCTGAAAGGCTTGGCCGATCATGGGCATTGTGACGCTTGCAACGTCGACTACGAACTCGATTTCGCCCAGAGCATTGAGTTGATTTTTCGAGCGCATCCAGAAGTTCGGGCTGCCGAGACACGCACTTACTGCGTGGGGGGACCGGCGTTTTCTGCGCATGTCGTCGCCCAAGTTCGTTTGCAAGCTGATGAACGTCTCAATTTGCAGCTTCGGCTCAACGATGGACAGTACCGACTCCGAGGTCCTCAACTCCCCTATGTAGTCGATTTCCGAGTTGCTCCTTGCGGACGAGTGGGTCGATGGGATATCGACCTTGCTCACCCCGCGGCGAAGCATGATATTCCGACCTTGCGAAGCGGCGAGCAAGTGCTTTCCTTTTTGAATCCGCATTCGGACCCGAGGCAAATTCGCATCGAACGACTTGCGTCGCGTGCCGATGCACTGACTGCGGCGGACGCAGCCCGCTTGCCTGCGTTTCGCGACTGGTTTCCTGACGAAGTGCTATCGCCGGGTCAGATGGTAAGTCTGACGACGGTTACGCTTTTGGGCTGTCAGATTGCAAATGCAGTGCAGCTTTACGCGTCCCTTTCCGAACAAGCCGCCTGCACTCAAATACTGCGGCACCTGCAAAACATGGCCAGTATTGTTGCACATAATAGCGGTTGCGTGATTAAGACCATGAACGACGGTGTAAACACGGTTTTCCCAAGTACGACCAACGCAATTGAAGCCGCGACGCAAATCGCCAAGTCTTCCGTGGAATGGGGTGTCTCGATGAAACAAGCGATCCATCAAGGTTCGGCGATTGTTGCAACCATCAACGATCGATTGGACTATTTTGGCGAAACCCCGCAGTTTTTGGAGGAGCTACTTCAGCGGTCCCTACCGAATGAACTTTGGATATCGGACCAAAGCTGGAACGATTCGAGTATTTCATCTGCGTTGCAACAGGACTGGGCGGTTGAGATGGAACCGCCGTTAGCGAGTTGGCCGAAATGGAATGTCGTGCGAGCAAGGCGGATCAATGCCCCCGAGTTTATCTCGGGGGATGTTTACCATAACTCTAGAAGCAAAAGGTCAGAACCCTCGGCATAAAGCCGACGGCATGACATTACACCAACTGCGTTTTCGATTATTCAACTTGATCACGTTTGTGACGCATTCCAACCAACAAAAGAACGACACACAGTATTCCAAATGGAATAAGCGACATCAAATCCAATTTTGGAGCCAGGTGTTCCAAATTGATAGCTTCTAACCATTCCTTCTTGAAGTTCAGGAACGATATCAAAACGGCTGCGATTGCTCCACCAGCAATATAACCAGAACTCAATAGTACTGCCGGGCTTGAGTCGTCTTCGCTACCGGCTTTGTTGCCTTGCCATTTATCGACAGCCAATCGAATCATTCCCCCTAGAAAGATCGGCGTGGATGCTGCAAGCGGAAGATAGACCCCCACGGCGAATGGTAAGCTTGGAACGCAACTGAGTTCAAGAGTTAAGGCGATAAGTGCTCCAATCAAGACCAGACCCCATGGAAGGCGTCTATCCAAGATTCCATCGATAATGAGTTGCATCAAAACAGTTTTGGGTGCATCGAATTTGCTCGCCTTGACGTTCTTACCATCGTCATCCTCGGTCAAGATTCCATTGATGCCCGGATCAACCAAGTAGACGGGCTTTCCGGAGTCGCTAAGAAGATAACGGCCTGCCGGCAAGGGGGCCTCGCGTTCTGTTCTTCCGACGTTGAGCACGTAGTAGTTTGTGGAATCGGATGTCGAGTAGGGACCAGATCGCACTCGGTCCTTTGGCAGTCCTTGGACGTCGACCACCACGTTTGCATGCGTTTCAACTGCTTTTTTGCTATAAGTTGAATTGGCTTCGTTCATCGCAATCAAGACCAGCCCCACAACCAATGCTGAAGTCAAAGCGCCAATCAAAATACTCAATTGTTGAGCCCGAGGAGTCGCTCCAACAATATGCCCGACCTTGAGTGCTTGGGCAGTGCTACCGCCGTTTGCTGCCGCCACGCAGACGACACCTGCGATGGTAAGCGCCGTCAGCTTAATCTCCTTGTTGATTGTCGCCACCCCCAACCATTCAAGCCCCAAGAGCATTAGGCAAGTTAACAGCAAAGTGGCAACCGTCATCCCAGAGATTGGATTGGAAGATGAGCCGATTTCTCCTGTCAAACGCGATGAAACCGTCACAAACAGAAAGCCAAAGATAATGATCATGGCAGCCCCCGCCATACCCGTGTAACCAAATCCTAGGCCTAATTGAGGGACTGCCATTAGTGCCAACACCAAGAGCAGACTACCTACCAACACATAGGGTAAAGGTATGTCGCGATCCGTTCGCCGATTTCCCAGGCTTGATTTTCCGTTTGAAGCGACCAGTTCTCTGAGGCTCGTTAAAATCGCGTTCAAGATTGTGGGGAGTGCTTTCACCATACTGATAATGCCCCCAGTCGCAACCGCTCCTGCACCGATGTAAAGGATGTAACTTGAGCGGACCGCTGATTCACTCATGTCCTTGATCAATATCGTGCCTGGAGCCAGCGGCGTCTGCAAGCCTTCTCCAAAGAAAACGATCAGCGGACTGAGGACGAGATACGCAAGTACGCCGCCTGCAACCATGATGCTCGCAATTCGAGGGCCAATAATATAGCCTACCCCTAGCAACGACGGAGAAATCTCAATATTAAGTGACGCTCCCTTAAGACCGACAGTTTTTCCTGCTGCATCTACGGAATACAAAGCAAACGCAACTGCGTCTTTCCAAAGGTGTAACGCCTGCATCAGAAACTGGTACAAGAACCCTAACCCGAAACCAGAGAAAACCATAGCTGCGGTTGAGCCACCTTTTTCGCCCGCAAGCAAGACTTCAGCACAGGCCTTGCCCTCAGGAAAAGTCAGAATGCCATGCTGCTTTACGATGAAGGTTTTTCGCAAAGGAATCATCAACAAAATGCCGAGCAAGCCCCCAAAAACGCTAACGGTCATGACACGAACCACATCGATGTCGAAGCCGAGTAGTAGCAGTGTTGGCATGATTAGTCCGACTGCAAATGCTAACGATTCTCCGGCTGAACCAGTTGTTTGTACAACATTGTTTTCGAGAATGGTTGTCTTTCTAGAGCCAGTGACCCTGGAGATTGCCCTAAAAAGTGTGATCGAAAGGACAGCAACTGGAATAGAAGCCGAGACAGTCAGTCCGACTTTCAGTACCAAGTACATTGAAGAAGCTCCGAAAACAATCCCAAGCAAAGCTCCCATAACGACTGGAAACCAAGTGAACTCTGGGATGTTGGCTTCATCAGCAATAAATGGCTTATGCTCTGGGACGATGTTCTCACTCATTTTTATGGGCCCGAATGGATAGACGTTTGAAATGGGTATTAAGCCGGGTAGATTGTGACCCTTTTCCGACCGGCTCGCAACCATAGAGGATTTGAGGTGGGATGTAGGTAGTTGCCGGTGGGAAATTGTCACCACAACGTGGTTTGACATCGAGCTAGATCAATCCAACCCATTTCCGGCCAACCCAGAATGTGCCCAGAGCCGCAATCATCAATGCGACCGTTAGCGGATGAGCCCAAGGTTGCAGTCGACGCAACGTCGACGGCGGATCGGGGATGTTGCCGATAGCCGTCAGCAATTTTTCTCGATCGCTCAAGGAAAACACCTTGCCATTGGTTACTTTGGAAAGTTCCTCGAGCACTTTCGGACGGGCGGCCAATCCAACTCGTTCTCGCGTCGCCCCTTGAACGAAGAAGCTGGTCTCCAAAGTCGCCCCCGTTTGTTTGCAGCTCAAAATAACGGAGTGCGAACCGGGTTCGGCCACATCATAGCGTCCCTCAAACGAGCCCCAGCTTTCGACCCCGCCACTCGCCAAACGAATCACTTGGAATTTGCCCGAAGGGGCTTCGATTCGAACGGTCACATCGCCCGAGGCCAATGGCTCCCCGTTGGTTTCCATCACGTTGGCTCGCAGCGCCAGCGTCTGCCCAAGCATCGGTTGGTCCGGAGAAAAATAAAAACGCATCGTTTCGCCTTCTGCCATGTTGCGTTGATAAGCCATCCAACGGACGACTTGCCCCCAAAAGCGATAGTGGTACTTGTCTTCGACGCCGCGCCGCCAACGCCAAGCCCCGTCGGTACCCATGAACAGCACCTTGCCAGCTCCGAACGTCTTGGTCACCAGCAGCGGAATTCGGCCGAATTCGTTGCTCATGTCCTGATGCACGCTGAGGACCTCGCTCCCGGCCTTGGCCCGGATTACCGGTGCGTACCATTGAAAGCCCGGCAACGTACTCCATGCGTCAAGGTTTTCGTCTTGGGTATCGGCCAGCTTGGTCAACAAACTTTTTCGTCCGGCTTCGGTCAACTCAAATCGCATGGGCGTCTTGGAACCAAATCCGTAAGGCTGCGATGGATCCAAAGTGACTGGCAATAATGGTTCGAGGGCAGTATCCACCAAAGAATGTTCGCGACCTTGCCAGCCCGGCATGAACACGAGTCCGCTGGCTTGAAACTCCACCAGCCCACGCAACAATTTGCATTGCTCCTCACTCAGATGTCCTTGATCGAGTCCGACGTCACCCAAGAAGACGACGTCGAATTTCGAAAGCTCATCCATGCCATTGGGGAACTCTTTGATATAGTCTTTGTTCCCACCACCCACTTTGCCAAGTCCCGGATGAAAGAGCAAACAAGCGACGTCGACACCGGGATCGCGAGACAATGCGTTTCTAAGATACCGATACTCCCAGCGTGGGTAACTATCGATGACTAGTACCTTGAGTTTCTCTTGTCGAATCGCGATCGGAGTGGACATCGTATTGTTGGTCGAGATCACTTCGTCGGGATGCTGAGGCACTTCCACGGTCAATGTGAAATCACCTTCTGTCTTAGGGGTCCAGAGGACCGCGTCGGTTGTCCTAGACATGGCTGTGATGCGCACTTCTTTCGTAACCCGTTCGCCATCGGAACCGGTCATTACAACGTTAGCAACATGGTCACGCGGCAGGGACGACTCAATGGAAAAGGGGATGCGGACTGCTTTGTTGGTGATTCCAAAAGTGGGAGTATCCACGCTGAGCAGTTCGATGTCCGGCAAGCGTGTTGCGGCCCCGACTGGAATAGAGATAATGGGTACTCCCTGGGCCCGATATCGCATTGCAGCATTCATAGGTGATTGTCCGGCGTTCCAATCACCGTCGGAAAGCAAAACCACGCCGAGGATGCGGGTCGTCGATTCAATCGCTTGATTGAGAGCCGAGTTGAGATCGGTGCCATCCGCTTTGCCATCGGCGGGAAAGGAACTTACTCGAACATCCATACGCGACGCAAACGAACTCCATGCCTCATTCTTAAGAAGGGGCGCGATGGCAGACGCTCGTGATTGTGCCTCCGATTGTCCGACTTCGTTTTTGGACAATACATCCATCGTTTGCATGCTCTGCGAACTGTCGGATAGCACGAGCAATGCGGGTTTCTCGTCCGATCGAAACTCCTGAACCCATTCTGGCTGATTGAGCAAAACAGCACCGACCGCAACGATTCCGCAACGCAGCAATTCCAACCACAAAACCGATTTAAGGAATCCGCTGCGCCGCCATGCAAAGTAGGACAGGGCGAGGGTAACGGCGCAAACGACAATGGAAAGGCCAACCAGCCAAGGCTCGGTGGAGAACGTAAGGGATTGTTTGGAAGGGTTCATGAGCTCAATGATAACTCAAAATTTAGGGAAATGGAGAACGTAGTTCCGTCGCTCCGCCGACGGAACCGCCCGTGCCTCGGCTCCCTTCTCCACCGTCGTCGGGAAAGAAGGGCCGGGGATGAGGGGGCGAGGCTGATCGGAGATCGAGGACATCCGTCGTCGGAGCGACTTGACTACGGGGCTGGATGCTTCCGTGCCATCTCTTGAAAGAGCTCGTATCGAGCTTTCATTTCGACGAGGCTGTCGCCGCCGAATTTATCGACGAAGGCTGCTGCAATTTCGAACGCCACGACATGCTCGACAATGATGGCAGCAGCCGAGATCGCGCAAACATCGCTTCGTTCGTAGCTGGCGCGATGCGGTTCTTTGTCCACCATGCGAATGGAGTCCAGCGGTTTTCGGAGTGTGCTAATGGGTTTTTTGGCCGCACGAATGATGAGTGACTGGCCATTGGTCATTCCCCCTTCCAGCCCGCCGGCGTTGTTGGAAGGTCGGGTGTAGCCAAGATTGGGCAAATGGCTTTGAGACACGTCGTAGTGGATGGGGTCATGCACCTTGGACCCCTGCGTTCGAGCGGCTTCAAAGCCCATGCCGATTTCGACCCCTTTGATGGCTTGGACCGCCATCACGGCTTGGGCAAGTTTTCCGTCCAACTTGCGATCCCATTGAGCATGAGTCCCCAGCCCAAAGGGCAAACCATCGACTCGCACTTCGATGATACCGCCAAGCGTATCTCCTTCGTCGGCCATCCGATCAATGTACTGCTCCGCCTCTCGGTCTCGCGAAGGATCGACTGAGTAGATGCTACTCGTTTCTCGCGTCTTTCGAACGTCGATCACGTTTTGCTTCAGCGACTCACCTCTTCCAATTGGCATAGCTCCCAGTTCCAAAACGTAGCCAATCGTCTCGATCCCAAATTGCGAAAGCAGTTGTCTGGCAACTGCTCCTGCAGCCACACGCACTGCGGTTTCCCTCGCGCTGGAGCGTTCCAATACGCCGCGAATGGAACCAAGGTACTTAATAGATCCGGTCAAATCCGCGTGTCCAGGACGCGGACGTTCCAGTTCCTTTAGCCGCTCCAATTTGTAGTCGTTGTTAACGACTTGGAGAGCAATTGGGGAGCCAAGGGTCGTCGATTGCCAAACTCCCGTCAGAATATCGACTGTGTCCTGTTCGAGTTTTTGACGTCCACCCCGACCGTATCCACCTTGCCTAAGTCGCAATTCGTGATTGATCATTTCTTGATCAATCGTTAATCCCGCAGGAAACCCATCAATTAGGGCTAGAAGGGCTTTCCCGTGCGATTCTCCAGCGGTCCAATAGCGAAGCATAAAACGTTTCGAAATTCGTTCAGAGGGTGACTAGCAAAAGAATCATTCTAGTTGTCGTTAGCACCTAGCCAAGCCGCAATTGGCAGCGGCGATCCTTTGTTTTCCAGCCAACCACCGAGTACGCGCGTATGACAGACTTAGCAAATCAAGCATTTGGAAAGCATTATCAAGTTGGCTACTGCACCAATGTCCACGCTGGTAGGGATTTGCCGAGCGTACTGGATAGCCTGGAAAAACACTCACTTCCAATTCGCAAGCTCGTGGGATCGGAACAGTCGTTGTGCGTTGGACTTTGGTTTTCTGAGGTCTCGGCAGCACAAGCCCTGCAGCCGGCGCCTTTGGCTAGCCTAAAGAACAAACTGGAACAGTTTCAGTTGGTGCCTTTTACGTTAAACGGTTTTCCACAGGGGGACTTTCATAGTCGAGTGGTTAAGCATCGGGTTTATCAGCCGACATGGTGGCAACGGGAGCGACTCGACTATACGCTCAACTTGATTCGTTTGCTCGATCAACTGCTTCCCTACGGACAAGTCGGCTCGATATCAACGCTGCCGATTTCATGGAGCGATCCCCTCCCTAGCCGTGATCAACTGAAACAGGCTGCGTCTCACCTGATTGAGGTTGCCAACGTGTTGCATCGGCAATTCGAGCAAACGGGAAGAAAGATTGTGCTGGCAATAGAGCCTGAACCGGGTTGCTATTTGACCGACAGTTCTTCCTTTCGCATGTTCTTCAACGAGTATTTGCGGGCACCCTCCTTGCCTGACGGAACATCGGAAATCGTTGGAGAGTACCTAACTCTCTGTCACGATGTATGCCATGCGGCGGTGATGTACGAAGATCAGGCGTTTGAGTTGCAGCAACTCAAAAATGACGATATTGCTATCGGGAAAGTTCAAGTGTCCTCGGCGATCAAAGTCGACTGGGACGCGATGACAGGATCCGAGCGGGTGGAAGCCTTCGAGCAATTGAAAGGATTCGCCGAGGACCGGTATCTTCATCAAGTCAATCGCACGGATTCGGCCAAGGAAACGAGAGAATTGGTCGAAGATCTTCCTGCTGCGATGTCATCGGTATCCGACTCGACCGATCTAACTGGCGAGTGGCGAATCCACTTTCATGTTCCAATCTTCTTGTCACAACTTGGCTTGATTCAATCGACACAGTCTGAAATCCTGAAACTGCTTGAAATTCTATCTGGTCCGGCGGATACTCGTCCGGAGTTTACTGGACATTTCGAGGTGGAAACCTACGCGTGGGGAGTCCTACCCGCGGCGCTTCGAGTTGAGAGTTTGAATGAAGGAATTGCGAGGGAGGTTACCTGGTTTAACAAGGCGCTTTCACTCAATGGTAGATGAACCTGGGAAATGCACTCTGGAGTAGCGATCCGTTCGTTTTCAACAGATTTTTGAGAAAAAACTGCACCGCCACGCAACCAAACCGCCTTTCGAACGAGAACTTGAGTGTCGATTGGCCATGTGCCAAGTGAAATCAGTAAAACAGTAATTCGTGTTTACCCGCTAACTATTAGGAACAAAAATGGCAGCCTACATCAAATTTGACGGAATTGACGGCGAATGTGTAGCCAAGGGACATGAGAAGTGGAGCGTTTTGGAAAGCTTCAGTCAGCATGTCTTCAAAACCGGTGCTGGTAAGACCGGCGTTGCTCGTCAAGAAGGTACGATCCAATTGGAGGACGTACAATGCTCCAAGCTGTTGGACAAGTCGAGTCCCAAGATCATCGAAGCGGTTTGCCTAGGTAAGATTTTTCCAAAGGTAGAAATCCATGTTTTGACCAGCGGCGTCAACACCGGTCGGGAGCCTTACCTCAAGTACGAGCTCAAGAATGTGATGGTCACATCGCATACGATTTCCGGCCACGATCAAGATCGTCCAGGAGAGAACTACAGCTTGAACTTCGAAGAGTACAAGATCACCTACACGGAACAGAGCGAAAAGGGTGAAAAGAAGGGTGACGTGGTCTTTGGATGGAAGGTTCGCGAAGGGGTCAAAGCGTAAGTTCGCTTCTGACAGTCGAATGAATTGCGTCAAGATTATATCGAGTGGTCGCACGTTGGCCGCTCGATTTGGTTAGGATGATTGCAGACGAAGTCGTCGCAACTCGACGAAGTCGTCGCGGTCGAGTGAGGTTCGTTAAAAGAAAAGCCTCTCGGTGGATGGAAAGCAGACTCGATGTCCCGATTACTTGAGCTTGAACCCAATAGTTTATTTGGTGCCGAGGCGATTCTCACATCGCTATCTGGACGCGAAGAAATCTCGCGACCCTTTGAGTTTTCGCTAACGATTGCCTCCCCCAAAGAAAACATCAAGCCCGAAGACGTCATCGGGCAAGCGTTGGCGGTTCGAATCGATCGTGTGGATGAAAAGCCACGCTACATCCATGGTTACATTAGTCATCTTTGGGCTGGTGATTTTGGAATGAGCCATGAGAAAAAGGGCCTTCCGTCTCGCTCGTATCGCGTTCGTTTGGTTCCTTGGTTGTGGTTCATGAGCCGGGCCGCCCGATGTTTCGTGTATTTGCCGGAAAAGGCTGAGAAGTCGATTCAGGATGTTTTTGACGCGGTGATCGCGCGAGTCAAGGAGTACGGACATGTGGAGACTTGGCACGATGCCGGGAACGCTTCGATCCTCAAGTCTCGAAAGGTGGAGCACTGCGTGCAGTATCGCGAGACCGATTTCAATTTTTTGTCGCGCACGCTGGAGAGGTACGGGGTCTACTACTATTTCGAACATAAGCAGTCCGAGCACAAACTGATTCTATCGGACAAGAGCAACTACCCATCGTGCGTCGAATCCGAAATCGAATTCCCTCATTCGATCGACGGTCAAACGGCTTCCGACCACGTTACCTCCTGGGAGCATTCGTATGAATTTGTCGCCGGAAAATGGGAGCAATCGGACTACGATTTCTTGCAGCCCTCAGTCAACCTCAAGGTCAATGCAACCAAACATGCAGCCATTCCCCTGAAGAACAATTCCGGTTACGAGCTTTACGATTATTCGAATGATTACGTTCAGAAAGGGGACGGCAGAAACGAAGCGACACGCAGGATGGAAGAGGAGGAAATTCGATTCAATTCCGTTAGCGGCACCAGCACTTGCAAGACTATGGCCCCTGGCTACGGGTTCAAGTTGAAAAAGCATCGCAATTGTCCGAGCGAGCAAGGTGGGTCGTATGTCATAACGAGCATTTCGCATTCGGCGGCCCAGCCAGGGCCATTCACCTCGGGCGGAACGAGTCCCACTTATTCCAACCAATTCACTTGCGTACCTCGAGATATGCAGTATCGAGCGCCGCGTCATACGCCTCAGCCAATCTTATCGAGCGTGCAAACTGCGGTCGTCGTTGGTCCCAAAGGAGAAGAGATCTACACGGACGAACACGGACGCGTGAAAGTCCAGTTCCATTGGGATCGCGAAGGCAAACGCGATGAGAATACATCGTGCTGGTTGCGGGTTGTCCAAGTCCATTCGGGTAAGAGTTTTGGCGGAATCGACATTCCTCGGATGGGTGAAGAGGTCGTTGTTTCGTTCATCGAAGGGGATCCGGACCGCCCAATCATTACCGGTCGGGTTTATCACAAAGAATCGATGCCTCCGTTTGCTTTGCCGGCCGAGAAGACCCGATCGGGCATGAAGACCAAAACCTACAAAGGGACCGGCTACAATGAACTCTCGATGGATGATACGCCCGGCAAAGAGCAAATTCGTATGCATGGACAGTACAACTTGGACACCGTTATCGAGCATGACGAAACACACACGATTCACAACAACCGAACCAAGCAAGTCGATGTCGACGAGTCGATGACCATTGGAAAGAACCAAAAACTGGACGTGGGCAGCAACAAAACGGTCTCAGTCGGCAAGGACCATAGTGAAACGGTTGGAAAGAACCAAACCGTTTCGGTGGGTTCCAATCAATCCAACACGATTGGGGCAAATCAGTCCACCAAGGTTCAGTCCTCAAGTAGCGAGCAGATTGGCAAAACCAAGTCGATCAACGCTGGCGACGAGATATCGTTGACCTGTGGATCGAGCAAGCTCATCATGAAAAAAGATGGCACGATCTTGCTTCAAGGCAAAGACATCACCGTCAAAGGTAGTGGCAAGATCCTTGTTAAGGCCAGCGGAGACATGATCCTCAAAGGGGCGAAGATCGCAGAAAACTGATGCTCAAGCCAGAAAACCAAGTTGTATTTGCAAACGGACTAGGGACGCTCACCAACGATGCAATCGATCGGACCGAGTTGGAATTAGGGAACGAGCACCCAGCCAGGGACATTCCCAGTCCTATGGATGGGTTGGCTATTTGCAAGGTTGTTGGCGTTCAAGGCAATTTGCCCTTGTTAAGTTACGAGTTCAATGGCGTCGTGCTTGTAAGGCAGGCAATAGCCGTCGTTGGAAGTCCGCAGGGTATCAAACTCGGTTCGCTCGTTTGCGCAGCCTTTGATCAAAACCATTCCGATCGTCCGATAGTGTTGGGTGGTTTCGCATGTGACGCGAGCAAGAGATTAGGCGCTGAGGGTGGGGCCGTGATTTCAGACGACACACAGATCACGTTGAAATGCGGCAAGGCAAGCATCCGTCTATCGGCGGATGGAACGGTCGCGATCCGTGGTACCAACGTCGCAAGCCGAGCGTCGCAAACCAATCGCATTCGCGGCGGAAACGTTCAAATCAATTAGGATATCGGGGTTGTTATGTGGGCCATCGAAAACCAAACACCCTATTCGGCCGAGAGGACGTTCGTTCGGGATCGCGACGGATCTGAAATATGGCTCGTTGCCGTCCGGGGGACGTTTTCGATTCAAGCGGACGGTGCCGTTAAAATCGCTGAAAAGCAAGAGCCGGTAGCGAGGATACCGGAGTACCTAGGAAAGCCTGGCGAGTCGTCATTGCGATGCGAAACGGATCTGCCTCGATCGAAACTCGGTACCGATGTCCTTCTCAACGCCACCGCGTACGTCCCTCGCGGCGAAAAAAGAAGTGAAATTGAAGTGGGCTATCGAGTTGCAAACCTGACAAAGACGTTGATCGTCAGCGGAAATCGAACGTGGAAGAAATCGAGGCGCGGAGGTTTTGAGCCTGGGGAATCTCAGCCATTCGCGTCAATGCCGATACGATACGAGAACTCGTTCGGTGGAATGGCCGAAAACGTGGCTGCTGATTCAACGACTGCGTTGGCGGATAGGAATCCGATTGGAGTTGGAATCGTTCGATCCGAAGAATCGCTGCTGCCAAACGTCCGATATCCCGGAACGGAAATCGGGAATCCATCCGTTGAAAAGTCGCCCGCAGGTTTTGGTGCAATTGCTAGTCACTGGATGCCGCGACGCTCCTTGGCTGGGACCTATGACGAAAAGTGGCAGAAGCAACGTCAACCCCTGTTGCCGGATGATTTTAAGGATGAGTACTTTTACTCGGCCCCTGCGGATCAACGCGTAGATGGTTTTTTGCGAGGCGGTGAAAGGGTGGATTTGGTAAACTTGACTCCGAGCGGGAAATTGTCGTTCGTATTGCCAAAATTGGCCATCGGATGTCGGACTTCGATTGATGGGGGTGTCGAGCATCACCGGAGTAGTTTGCATACCGTGTTGATTGAGCCGGACGAGCATCGATTGATTATGGTTTGGCATTCTGCCTTGCCGTGTCATCATACCTTGTACACTCTCAAGCGAACGATTGTTTTCGAAAAGCAAGGAACGGAATCACTAGTCGCATGAATCCGAGTCGAATCCAACAGGATGCCGTATATGTCATCGGCGTGGGTGCCCAGACCCCGGTAGGTCGGAATGCCCTTTCGGCTGCGGCAGCGGTACGCTGTGGAATATCGGCGTATGCAGAGCACCCGTTCATGATCGACAAACACGGTGAACCGATGGTGGTGGTTAGAGCGGATTGGTTGGACGGATCGGTCGATGGAAAAGATCGTATGATTCGATTTGGCATTGATGCAGCGATCGATGCTCTCGCATCCGCACACGTGTTTAAACAGACGAGTCTACCGATTATATTTGCGCTCTCATCCGCTAACTTGCCACAGGACGCAGATCGACGAATGGTGGTGGAAAAGATTGAGGTAGGCTTACGGGAAAAGTGCGGCAACATACGCCATCACATTTGTGTTGACTTAAATGCCGTTGGTGCAGAGGCGCTCCGCCTAGCTTGCGAATACTTGAAGAACAGCGGCAATGGTTTGTGCCTGGTTTTGGGAGTGGATTCGCACTTGGGCTCAGAACAGCTGGAAACGATAGACAATTCAGGACGCCTTCATTCCGTCAATAATAGTTGGGGGTTCACACCAGGAGAGGGGGCTGGGGCCGTTCTGCTTGCGACCGGGCGAGCTATTTCGCAAGGCAAATTGAAGCCATTGGCGGAAATTGCAGCGGTGGCGACCGGCTCTGAGGGCAAGTTGTTGGGAACACGTACGGTCTGCATTGGCGAAGGACTGAGTCAAGCGTTTCGCGGCGCGTTATCATCTAGCGAAAAAGTTTCGCATAGCTACTGCGACTTGAATGGCGAAACGTATCGCGCGGACGAGTTTGGCTTCGCGGTCTGTCGCACCAGTGACTGTTTTCATGACGCCGGAAGTTTTACGGCGGCTGCCGAGTGTTGGGGAGACGTCGGCGCAGCTTCGGTACCATTGCAAGTAGCATTGGCAACATCCGCATGGTCACGCGGTTACGCCAAAGGGGATATCAGCCTTTGCTGGTCAAGCAGCGCGTCATCGTCGCTCCGCGGCGCCATCCGACTCCGCAACAATTGGCGAGGAGAGAGGAACTAGAATGCCAGTAACAATCAATATCAATAACCTCAGCCTTTGCCACAAAGGAAGCGGAGGAATGTCTACAGCGACCATTCCAGACGTATGCAAAACGCCGTCGCCTGGAGGTCCAGTGCCGATTCCGTATCCAAACATAGCTACAGAACAAGATCTAATGAAGGGCACCACAACGATCAAAGCCGACGGTGGAATGATGTGTGCGATTTATGGGTCAGAGTTTTTCAAAAGCACGGGAGATGAACCTGGGGTGGCAGGAGGTGTTCTCTCAAGCACTTTCATCAAAGAAGCGACGTGGATTACGTTTTCGTTTGATGTAAAATTGCAGGGCAAGGGAGCATGCCGACTTACCGACAAAATGTTTCACAATCACCAGAATACAGTCAATTGTGCGGGAAAAATTCATGCTCCGGTAACTGTTGTCTCGGATCCAAATGCGAATACGATCGTATGCAAGGCTGGTCAACTTGAGGTCCAGAACAACAACGCAGGGCCAGACCGAGATTGCACACACAAGCACGAAGCATCACATGCTGCAGATTGGAAGGACCGATACGGTGACGACCTCTGCAAAGGAGTTCCAGATGGCAAATTGCCCGTTGGAGGCGACGGCTATGACGAATTCCTAAAAGAATCTGAGTTGAAGGCATATAAAGTCGGACTTTCATGCCGCGAGGAGTTACTGAAGTCCGCATCAGACAAGGACAAGCCCGCAATTCAGAAAGCCATCGATCGAGACAAAGTGATGATCAAAAAGTACGGGGGCTGACGACATCATGGTGGCAAGAACGTTGTACGGTATCATCCTGTTTTTCCTGGCAGCCGCTTTTTTATCATGCAAAACAGTCGAGAATCGAGAGCAAGCTATGACAACGCAAGAACAGGCAGTTGAAATTGCAAAGAAGGAGTTGCTAAAACACGACTATGTTTTGGCTGATTTTGATATTACTGTCGGAATCGACACTAGCAATGCAGAATACTGGATAGTTTGGTTTGAAAAGAGTGGGCCTTTCCAGCTTCCCGGCGGTGGTGGTGCGGTACGCGTGAACAAACAAACGGGTGCGGCAGAGCTAATGCGTGGTGAATGAGGTGCCAAGGCCCTGCAGTAAGTGCTAGTAAAGTTGCTTACGAGCCCTTCGGTAGGTTTCCTTGCATATCAAGGCAATAGATTCCTCTGGATCCAAAATCGACGTAGATGTGCTTTCCGTCCGTGGTAGGAGAGGACGACGCATACGTGTTCGTTTGATGGCCACCTTCGTGTGGCACTTCTTCAGTCAGGGTTTTTTCCCATTGCTTTGCCCCAGTAGTTCGGTCGTAACTGAGCACCATGAACTGGTAATAGTTGGTTGGGCTGTTCGGTAGGTGCGGGCTGTTCGGTAGGTGCCAGGCACGAATGGTGCTGTCGGCTGGGCTTAAGTCGTTCTACTCAAATGAGTTATCGTTTCGCTCAAGTCGTTTTCGGAGCTCGCTTCTTGGCTTCGTCATTTTCTTGTATTGGTCTCGTCGCCGCTTCACAACCCGAGGTTCAAATCGACCAGGGCGATCACCTACCACGCACTGGCCAATCGCTTTTAGCATCTCGCGGCAATAGTTCGCAAGTTGGACGGTGTCGTTGATCGTGTGAGCCACTTGCCAGCTTGACAACACATACTGGCATGCACTTACAAGAAAAAACGCAAAGGGGTCAGGCGTCTTTGATTGACGTTTTGCAGCGTTCTGGCTATGATACTATGATATCACTTTTCACGGAGTAACAGTTAACTTCGTTGGGGTCAGACCCAATGCCGTTGCGCTTTTTGGCCCAATAACGGTAGTGTCACATGCGTTTTCCTTGTATTTGCGTTGGCTTTACTATGATTATTTATGCAACTTGAATCAACTGGTTTTCTAACGCTTCAAGCAGTTCTT
>JANPNA010000289.1:0-1849 GCA_031427235.1 Pirellula sp. | reverse complement strand
GTAGGTATTGCCGGATTTTTCAACAACAACAAGCCCGCTTGCATCCCATGCAAGCGGGCTTTTTTATTGCACGAACCGCCAAGCGGCAGTGTAGAACAGTTTTCCAAACTGTTCCCGCCCTGCGTCTCCTGCTCCGAAACGTTGGCACTCTCAATGCAATGAAAGCTGCTGCTGAATCGAAATAGGTGATGGGTGGTTAGGGTTTTACGCGGATGCTGGCAGCATCCGCCACGTTCTGAGAGAATGGAATCGTCTCCCAAGGGCGCACGCCACGTCGTGTGTGAAACCAATGCAGTTTTTCGGGCATCCAAAACAGATCTATTGCGTAGTGCTTTTCGCCGTTTGTTTGTTGTTTGATGCGACCATAAATCAAGTTTTCGCCCAAACTGACAAAGCCCACCCATGGTTGGGCGAAGCGCCCGGGGAGTTCGTGCGATTGGTCGATCGTGGCAATGTCAAAATTGTCGTGGACGATGAGCGCATTCGGAAATCCGGCAAGACCGCATTAACTCTCTTTCAATTCGTGGTTGACTACGATTTCAAGTTTCGCCATCAGGTGCTCGGTTATGACAAAGAGTCGCGCGCTTGGCAGGCCAAGATTATGGCTTGGATCGACCAACCCAAGGTCAGGCTGGATCACACCATATGCATTCAGTCCGACTTCGCCCCGGCTTCACCTTGGGAATCGAAATTGCTACGACACGAATTCGACCACGTTGCCATCAGTACCGATCCTCGTATGCTTAAGATCATCAAGCGAGAACTTCAACAGCGTCGACAATGGATTGCAAAATGGGAGCAGACCAGTGCTCCAACCGAACAGGATATTCGCAAGAATATCTTCGAGGCAATCACCGCAGAAGTGAAATCGCTTGAGCAGCTTGTGCAATCGCAATACGACTACTTGGACCAAGAGTCGAACCAGGGTCTGTCGGACATCAACAGCAGGAAAGATTTTTTTAGACGCCTGTATACCGTCGAGGGGCTTGAGCGATGCAAATACCTTTTCAACGATGGAATGCGAGAGTTCGTGAAAGAGAAGTTGTCCCATGCGGCGAGTCAAAAAGAAGTGGATGGGCACTACGTGTTGCCTCAACAGTAGGCGCTGCCGAAATCCGCTTGATGGAAGAGCGTGCCAAAACCACGTTGAGCGGAGCAAAGTAACTTCCTTCTTTAGGTGCCATTTTGCTGCTACTGCTGGACGCATCAATTTCCTATCGAAACCGATATTTGGACGGATTCACACTTTCTGCGTTCAACCATTGTGACGCCGAAGGACTAGGATTGAAGTCCGCCGATCCGTTAAACTTCCCCGCGATGTACGTTAAATTGTTCAGGGGGTCGGAGGAGTCGATGGCAATCGTATCGATGCTATCTTTGGCAAAAATTTGGGCCGCCAGCATGGCACGCGACTCCAGGTTTTCGATGCGAAGTTAATTCGAGACCAAGCGGCCTTGTGCCGCTCGGTGTACATGGCTCGTGAGCTAAAATCGTATCTCAGAACCTGTGGCTTCATATGGTTCAAGCCAGGTTTGGGAGCCCTTAACAAGAAGTCATTGGTAGTATGGCCCTTATGCTTCTTCGGGACTAAAAAGCGGGGTTGCAACAAAGAGTAGCTCGGCACTCCGTGCCGAGAAAAACGGCACGGAGTGCCGTTCTACACTGGGGCTCTGCATGCCCCTGGCTTCACGCCGGGGTTTTGACCATCGGCGTCGATCTTAAGCTGGGCCGCGAAACACTTTCGCTAGCGTTCCCTAGTAGCGGAATGCGTCAAGCATTTCGTTGACGTCCAGCATTCACGAAAGCTTTGACAGCTTCCGCTACGATTTAAATCGGCCCGCCTTAAGAT
>JANPNA010000288.1:0-9143 GCA_031427235.1 Pirellula sp. | reverse complement strand
AAAGTCTCCGAAGATATCCGAGTGCCTGGCAGCACCGAGATCTTGGAATCGAGTTTCGGTAGACTGAAGGCCATGGAAGGTAGCCAATCCAAAAGCGGATTCAGCAGCTTTGTTCTAGTCTGGGCGGCGCTGTGTGGCACGACCACGATGACGACCATTAAAGACGCGATGCTCACCGTCCCGACGAAGCTCGTCCATCAATGGGTCAACGAAAACCAATGAATAATCCGGGCTAGCGTCTCGGGATGTTGCACCCTAGCGGACTGTCGTACTGCTTGGCTGATCGCTAATTTTTATCTTCGGAGAGTCATTTGTTTGCGTTTCTGCGTCCGCAACCGTGTTGGCGGAGTCTTTCTTGTTGAACAACTTGTTCGCAAACAAATAGTTTCTGCGATGGTCGACACCATTGGCATGCAAGGCTATTTGAGATTCCTCGGGATTAGCAATTTTGCTTCTGAGCCGCTTGCCCGCGAATCGTGTTCCATTGTAAATAGTGCCATACTGGAGCGGCCCAACCCCCAAAATCCACGTATCCCGAGCGCTGCTGCCAGCCTGAGCGATCCCGGATTGCCATAACGGCTCACGGGTCTCTCGGTCGTAGGCAAAGACGGACACCTTGGCCGCTGCACTCTTCATTTCTCGTTTCGCCACAGATATTTCCGGGATCGTTGGCAGTGAAGGGGTACCGGGTATGACAGACGAAGCACTGCTGAGGAAATTGTTCGCGGGGAGACCGTAGGTCATGCTGTGGCCGTCGGTTCCCAACGCCCCGCAACGGGCTTCGCAAATAATATCCGACTGCTCTCTCGTATCCACCAGCATACAACCTGCCGCAGTTAGTTGTTGTCGCAGGCCACTTATGACGTAGTCGGAATTAACAAGGTTGACAGGCATGGCGACCCCTGGAATGACCTTGCCCGCGCCGACAACGTATTGCGTGTCAAGAAACACCTTGTAGCCAGAGATCGCGCGGAAATCCATTTTTGCAAGCGTGGAATCCACCGCATCGGACATCAGTAGCTGCTCCGTTGCCGTAAATGATTTGGTTGTCCCGCAACCCGGTGTCGCAATAATGAGTACGAACAGCAGGCAAGCAAAAGCACTCGGAAAAATGAGCGGCTTCTGACGAGCGAGGTGAATCAAGTACATTGTTTAGGAGGGACGAGTGCAGGTGGGTTGGATTTCCGACTTGAGTTCGGACTGCCAACATACCCACTGTAGGGATCAACCGTAAGAGAACCTGGGTGGTCTGGGCGAGTTAAACGACGATTCTCAGTTTGCGGGGCGCGATTTGGATCGTGACTGGTAGTTCACCTACCCAGTCACCGTCCGCCTGGCACGAAGCAACCGATCCGTTTTTTGCAATCGAATCCGCCTTTTCGATTCGAATGGAACAACTGCGAAAACGGCGCCATTGCTTGAGTACATGATGCTTGCCTCGTGCGACGTTCCAGTAGTACCACATGCTTCGAACCAATCCACCTTGGTCAAAAACTCCCACGTCAAAGTAGCCGTCGTTTTCAATCGCATCGTTCATGATCGATAGGCCTGCAGCATAGCGAGGGACATTGAATACGAAGACCCACCCTCCAGGTACTTCCTCTAACATTTTGTCGTTCTCGTCGTAAATCGAGATCTTCAACAAGGGCCATCGGTAACGAAAAAGCGTTCCTACAATCGCAGACCAATACGTCCATTTGGAAACATGTGACTTCCTCGATTGATGAACGCGCCGAACCACTTCTGCATCAAACCCGATGCTCGCCATCAATAGCGACAGCTTGCCATTGACCAACATGACATCGATTGGATTCGTGCGCAATTTTTGAATCAAACGAGCGCAGGCCGCAGGATCTGCGGAAATGGAAAAGTATTTAGCAAGTAGATTCTCCGAACCCGTTGGGAATAGAGTCAGCGGAATGTCGTGAGGGATCAAGCTTGCGACCTTCGATGCCGTCCCATCACCGCCAGCCGCCACCACCGTTCTCAGTTCTCTGGACTGAGCGAGCTCTTGACACCGATGGGTCATTCGTTCCAGGTCGGTGTGGTGCTCGCATTGAAAACCTAGAGACTCAATTGCTTTTTTTAATTCCAGGACCAATCCTTGGCGACTAAACGAACCGGACTTTGGATTCGCTGAGATAATCACTGTCTGGTTCATGGACATGCAATTCTCACTGGCTAAGTGATGGCCCGTTTGGATTCCACATTGATCGACTTGAGCATGCTGACCATCATGGCTTTGAAAACCATTTCTAGCTCTTCGAAATCTCTATCTTCCGCTTGGATTTGAACTAGAAATGTCTTGCGATCCACCGTGAATGCCACAAACCTGGATACCACCAACAGGTCCAGGTAGTAGAAGTGTGCATCGCCAGCTCGGCTATCGGCCAACGGCTTGCCATCCAGCTCCAGTTCGGGATCGATTTCGTCGTATTCGATGTTGTCGTATTCGGACTTCATGATATCCTGAGCTTGTTCCAAGGCTTCGCGCGGGGCAACAGTCCACGGGTACTCGGTCACCGTCATGAAGGCAGAGGTTGGGCTTTCGAGTGTGAATCCGACCACGCGTCCATCGTCGGTATCTTCGGACAGGCTCCAGTTTTCTGGATACATGCAGGACAGGCCAAGGCCTTCGTAAATTTTGGTCATAACTATGCGGCTCGGCTGGCTCGTCGTTGGGGTGGCGGTTCTCTCCAGCGGCGATGAACCCACCAATATTGCTCGGGAAACGATCGAATGATGGTTTCAAGGCACTGATTGTACCATCGAGTCAACGAGGTGACGCTACTGAAATGTTCTCCTCCCACCACAGGATCCGCGATCCCCAAAACCGAAAGGTCAAAACGCATCGGGCCGCCAGTCCGAACACTACAGCAAACAATCATCGGCGCACCGCTCGAAAGCGTGAACAGCGCAAGTCCCTTGTGACACGAAGCTGGCTTGCCTAGGAAATCGACCCAACATCCTTTGGCTCCGGCGTGCTGATCTGCCAGCAGCGTCAAGTTGCCGCCTCGGTTAAGCAGTCCCTGTATCTCCAGCGAACTACCCTCTTTTGATAAAAAGTACTGGCCACCTAACGACCGAAACTTGGTGATGTAATTGTGCAAAAACCCGTTGTCGAGCGGTCTTGCGACCGTGGTCGTCGCAACTCCAAAGAGCCCAGTTAGAAAGCCCGCCAATTCAAAATTTCCAAAGTGAGCTGAGACCAACACCGTTGGGCGATCATCCATCACGATCTTGAGCATGGAACGGCGATCGGGAATGTAGAAATGTTCATGCCAATTCTCGCGGTGAACTTTTCGGGGTGCCTGAGCAATCTCGCATCCCATCAACATCAAATGGTGCCACATCTTTTCTGTGACTCGCTCGGATTGCCCTGGCTTCCACTCGGGAAAGATCATTTGTAAATTTTCACGAATCAACGACTGACGAATTGGAATCCAATGCGAAAGCACTTGTGCCAACATTCGGCAGACACGATCGCAACGTTCCAAGGACATGATTTGAACGACGCAGACCACGGATCGGAAGAAGAAGTAAGCAAACCGATCCTGCAAACTAAAGTTTTGATTTTGGTGAATTTGGTGACTTGGCTCAAGCGACATAGCGACCCATCCTTTGGTCGGGGTGTGAACTGGTATCGGTAACCATTGTGCCTGACTCGCACTTTTTGGCAAATACCAGAATGTGAATTGCTAGCGAATGGGTGGTAGCCCGTGCATTCGTCGAAGAATCCCAATTTGACCAATATGGATCGACTCATGAAGCGGGCAGAACAGGAGTGCCCCGAGCTTGATCGGATAGGCTGCATAAGGCATTTCGGTCGGCTCCAGCAACTGTTCTGCAGAAAAACCTGGGAGGACTGCCATCGATGCAAAATGAATTTTAGAAAGGCACTCAAGCAAAGATGCCCTGGAGGGAATCTCGATTGGATCCGTAGGCGGCACACTTCCACGTCCGAATCGCTTGCGAAGCCAGCCGGGCATTAGCTCCAAGTCTCCTTCGGCGCGTCCTCGTTGACGAAAAAGCATCAGTCCATATTGCGAAACGGCCAAATGCCCAACTTGCCAAGCAATATGCGAACTTGCCCCGTTTGGAACGACTGGCCAAAGCTCTTCTGGAGTATTCTCCAATAGTTCAAGTGTGTATTGGCGTGCAAAATCAACCTGTCCGATGACCGCGTCTCGCATCGCAAGAACACTTTCCCGCGACAAAACCGTGTTAAGCGTCGTGTTCTGGTCCATAGCAGATTCCCATTGCCGTTTCGAAAAGCCCAGTGTAGCACGGCACTCCGTGCCGTGATTCTCCGTGCCGTGATTCTCGGCATTATATGATTTGCTACCTAGCCCTGCTTTTTCGTCCTGATTTTTAAGGATAATTGTACGTCTCGGAGAGAGTTACAAAGCTAAGGGATAAAATCACGGCACGGAGTGCCGTGCTACACTGGGCTACTTGCTTGGATGGCGTAGTAGCGTGACAATACACTTCCGGGCATTGAATTGCTCGCTTGAAACAGACCTCGCACCAAAAGTCTTGCAATAACGTGTCCAACGCGCCTTCAGGAAAACCGGCAAAAAGCATCGGGGATTTGTTGCGAGAGTTCCGCGAGCATCGCGATCAAATGCGCAGCGAGCTCAGTAAAATGATCGTGGGCCAAGACGAGGTCATCGAACAGCTTTTCGCCGCAATATTCACTAAAGGGCATTGTTTGCTCGAAGGGGTGCCCGGGCTCGCAAAAACCCTTATGGTTTCGTCCCTCGCCAAAATTCTCGACGTCAATTTCAAACGGATCCAATTCACCCCCGATTTAATGCCCTCGGACATCACCGGGACCAACGTTTTAGAGGAAGATTCGCAGGGAAAACGCGAATTTCGCTTCGTCGAAGGGCCAATCTTCACCAACATTTTGTTGGCCGACGAAATCAACCGAACGCCGCCGAAAACACAAGCCGCACTTTTGCAGGCCATGCAGGAACGTGAAATTACCGTCGGTAGGAACACCTACCAACTGCCCGAACCCTTTTTTGCGATCGCAACTCAGAATCCAATCGAACAGGAAGGAACTTATCCACTGCCGGAAGCCCAGTTGGACCGATTCATGTTCAATATCAAAGTTGGGTATCCGAGCGCGGAAGAAGAAGAAAGGATTGTGACCTCGACGACCCGCAGCGAACGGCCCGAAGTGAGCAAGATCCTTTCGGCTCGGGCGATCATGAATATCCAGAAACTGGTCATGAGCGTGGCTGTCAGTCCATTCATTGTGAAGTACGTCGTCGCTTTGGTTCGAGCAACTCGACCAAGCGAACCTGAGGCTCCGGAGGTTGTGAAAGAGCTTCTCGATTTTGGTGCTGGACCGCGAGCAGGCCAATTCCTCATTCATGCTGGCAAAGCCATCGCAGCGATGGACGGTCGATTTAGTGTCGGCATCGAAGACATTCGCAAAATTGCGATTCCGGTGCTAAGGCACCGATTGAGCACGAATTTCCAGGCGCAAGCCGAAGGAATGACTACCGACAAAATCGTTACGCGTTTGCTCAAAGACATCAAGGAACCCAGCGTGCCGAAATACGGTGGGATCGACCCAAAACAGCAATAGGCAATGCCAATGCCCCCGAGTTTTACTCGGGGGATGCTTACCCTATCTCTAGAGCAAAGGTCAGAACCCCGCGCGTGAAGCGCGTGACGCCGACGGCATGCCAATGCCCCCGAGTTTACTCGGGGGATGCTTACCCTATCTCTAGAACGGTTGGTCCGAAGCCTCGGCGTACAGCACACGGCAGCGCCAGCAACGACTTTGTTCCAAATTGCGCAGGCGGCATAAACATCAGTTTCAACGCAAAGCGCAGGCTCATTGTGAAATGATACCTTTTTTCTAACCGATAGCCTCGCACGAATCGAGTTACCGCGCAAGCTTACGCAGACGAACGGACCTTGAGATTTACGAGAGTTGGTTATGACTGCCCCAAAACCGCACTACCTACTATTCTGCGATGGCAATGTCTCTGCCAACGGCGAGAATGCGGGATCACAAAGGGGTCGATGGCGGTTTGTTTTGGAAGACCTCGTCTCCGGCGAAAGGATCGAAGCGACCGATCAAGAAATCGCTTGCGCACCGGATCGATCCGCTCTCGTTGCAGTTTTGCGAGGCCTCGAAGCGCTACAACAGCCCAGCCGCGTCACGTTGGTAACCACGAGTCGATATGTCACACGCGGGCTTCAATATGGATTATCGGAGTGGCGGGACAACGACTACACCTGGGAACACTTTGGTGCCGTTCAACCCATTCGCAATGCAGACATTTGGAAACGCATCGATCGAGCCCTGGCCTACCATCAAGTTCAATGCCGCTGGATGGCTCAAGAGGGAACCACGGAACCGCAAGATGAGCCTTCCGAGAACAAAGTCGCCCAAAGTCCGGCCGCCTCGTCAGAGACAAGTGTTGAAACCCTAAAATCCTCAAGCGTGCAAACCGCCCACCGACGGTCCCGAACCGTCGATGGCACCCGCACCAACGTCTCAGCGAACAAGGTTCAACGAGTCTACGTCGATACGCCGACGTCTAGCGGCAGTCCGAACGAATCCACGACAGTCCTCTCCCGACCGTCGGATCCGATAGCAAACCGAGGCCAGTTGCCGTCGATGCCAGCAGCGGCCACGTTGGTTTTTGACGGCAATAGCCTGGAAAACAGAAAATCGCGTCAAAGATTACCGATGTTTTTTCAAAACTCGGTTTCGAGACTGGATGGTTTAGTCAATCCGTTGCTGTCGCCGTTTTGGTTCGTCTGGCGTGGTCCTGTTTGGCTTTGCCGCCACTTTTGGGACGCGATCTTAGCCATAGACGAATGGCTTGAATCCTTCCTGCGTTGCCTTTTTTTGCTTGACCCGAGCAAAAGGCCAACACGTCGTTAGTTAGTCAAACCCTTCCGATGACGCTGCGATACACGTAATCATCATCATTCGGTATAACCATTGGAGAAATTGTGCATACCCAGATCAACCTGAAATCCTTGACCAGCATTATCGACGGAGTGACTGCGGACCCAGCTAGCGTTTTGGGCCCACATTCCATTCATGTTGACGGCAAAAATGCCGTTGCCGTGCGGGGTTATTTTCCAGGATTTGATCAAGCGTGGCTGCTTGACGAACGCAATGCGGCGACTCGACCGATGCGTCGTATCCATCCATCCGGGTTGTACGAAGGCCTGATGCCCCAGCCTGATTCCACCCCTCCACAATACCGATTTCGACTTTCGAATTCGAGCGGAAAGACCATTGAAATGCAAGATCCATACGCTGTACCGAGCATGATCAGCGACTTTGACCGGCACTTGTTCAACGCCGGCCAACATTGGAAGATTTACGAGAAGCTAGGTTCTCATGTACGTGAGGTGGACGGCCATTCCGGCGTGAATTTCGCCGTTTGGGCTCCTAATGCCCAGAGCGTTCAGTTGATCGGCGATTTCAATCATTGGGACGGCCGTTCGCATTGCATGCAAAAACAGATCCCCTCGGGTATTTGGGAATTGTTTGTCCCTCAAATCGGGGTTGGACAAAAGTACAAATTCCGGGTCCGCATGCAAGATGGTCAGGTTGTCGACAAAACAGATCCATACGGCTTTTTTGCGGAATTGCCCCCAAGAACCGCATCGGTCGTAACATCGCTCGACAATTACCAATGGAACGACGCAGAATGGCTTGAGCGACGCAAGAACGAGAACCAGCTCGAAAAGCCCATGTCGGTCTACGAAGTCCATTTGGGCTCATGGCGAAAGTGCGACAAAGGGGTCCATGGTTGGATGAACTATCGCGAAATCGCGCATCAGCTCGTTCAATATTGCAAAGAGATGGGTTTCACCCACTTGGAATTGATGCCGGTTTCAGAACACCCATTTTCAGGCTCATGGGGATATCAAACCGTCGGCTATTTCTCGGCGACTAGCCGCTACGGTACCCCAGAAGACTTCATGTACTTCGTCGATCATTGCCACCAAAACGGCCTCGGCGTGATCATCGATTGGGTGCCAGCCCACTTCCCCAAGGATGCGCACGGACTCCGTCAATTTGATGGCTCGGCATTGTATGAACACGCCGATCCACGCCAAGGCGAGCATCCGGATTGGGGAACCATGATCTTCAACTTCGGACGCAATGAAGTCCGAAACTTCTTGGTCGCGAATGCGTTGTTCTGGCTCGACAAATACCACATCGACGGGCTACGAGTCGACGCGGTGGCTTCCATGCTCTACCTGGACTACTCCAGGAAGCAAGGGGAATGGTTACCCAACGTTCACGGTGGCCGCGAAAACCTCGAAGCCATCCATTTACTGCGAGAGTTCAATGTCCAAGCCCACACCCAACATCCAGGCGTTTTGACAATCGCCGAAGAGTCGACCGCATGGCCAGGAGTCAGCCGTCCGACCGAGTTTGGCGGACTTGGATTCTCGCTGAAGTGGAACATGGGCTGGATGAACGACACGCTCCGCTACATGCGAAACGATCCGATCCATCGGCAATACCATCACAACGAACTCACCTTCAGTCTGATTTATGCCTTCACTGAGAACTTCACGTTGCCGTTGTCGCACGATGAAGTGGTTCACGGCAAAGGTGCGTTGATTGCGCAAATGGCCGGCGATCTATGGCAGAAGTTTGCGAACCTGCGATTGCTTTATTCGAGCATGTGGACGCATCCAGGCAAGAAGTTGTTGTTCATGGGTTGTGAATTGGCCCAATGGCACGAGTGGAACTACGACAATGCGATTCAATGGGATTTGCTTGACTGGGATACGCATCGAGGCATGCAGCGACTTGTGTCTGACCTCAACCATCTGATGCTACGCGAACCCGCCATGTACGAGCTCGATTTCACGTCGAATGGCTTTGAGTGGATCGATTGCATGAACGCACAAGACAGCGTACTGGGTTACCTTCGCAAAGCCAAGGATCCAAACGACTTCTTGGTCGTCTGCAGCAATTTCACACCGGTCGTTCGCAAATATCGAATTGGGGTTCCAAAGGCCGGCTTTTATAAGGAAGTGTTCAATAGTGATTCTATTCATTACGCAGGTACCAACGTGGGCAACTTTCCGGGCGTGATGGCAGATTCAGCGATCCCGCATCATGGCCGGCCAGCTTCGAT
>JANPNA010000287.1:0-2897 GCA_031427235.1 Pirellula sp. | reverse complement strand
GGTCATGATCGCAGCCCCAGCGGATGTCCCACCAATGATGCCACCGCGATCGAGCAATTCCTGCAATCGCGTTTCGGTTTCGGTGCCAGCATACAAGTTTGCCAACCAGGATTGCTCACCGCCACTGAACCAGACTGCCGTCGCATTTCGCAATGCATCCGCAAAAGCAGGTTCATCCGCAATCTCACGGCTGGATGCTTGAATGACTCGCATGGATTCGAATTTCCATCCCTTCCACTCGTTTTTCAAGCGTTTTGTGTCGACTCGCGTTGCGTCGTAGGCTGGAATAATCACCAGACGACCGTTCCGACCGCCGGCCAATTCCCAGAAGCGTTGATTGACAATCGGTGGCATTTCGCCCCCGCCGGCAATGAGCAGAGTTCCGCCGCGGAAACGGGAGAGGAATTCGGGTTCGTTCGTCGAGTCATTGGCAGAATACCAATTACCGAAGCAGATTGCCGCAATGGAAAGGCTAGCGATGGCTAAGCCGGTCGACCAAAAAGCAAAGTTTCTGCGAGAAAAAAACGCGCAACGTCCTTGAATCAAGTTCCGAATGGACATGAGAGACGCTCCAGCAATGAGGTTATAGACCGAGAAGCTGAAAAGGAGGGTCGACAGAGAACGGTCGTTTTTCTCGCCAACCCCAGGGCTTGTCACGAACAGCAGTGGCAACAAAGCTCCGATGAGAAGTACGGTATCGTCGACAGAGCGGTTCGAAGAATAGGAATAAAGTTCCGCAGCCTGCTGATTACCTGACTTTACGTGCTAGTGCAACTTCAAGTCTTAATTTTGGCGTTGGTAAATGTGGCGTAAGCTTCCAGCTTGCGGATTTCGCGTGGCGTAAGCTTCCAGCTTGCGGATTTCGCACGACGTAAGCTTCCAGCTTGCGGATTTCGCACGACGTTCTGACTGGCAGGCAGGATGCCTACCTCTATCTTTTTGGCCAGCTAGGCTCCTCGTAGATCCGTCGCTCCGCCGACGGATGTCCTGTTTGCTTACGCAGCTTGCATAAATCGATCCAAATGGATGCCTCTAAGTAGCGACAGCCAACGCTTGCGACGCCTTTTAGGTTTGGTCCAACGCACCCGTCGTTGCAAAAAATCGGTAGAATCAAAAGCCCCTTCGCATCACCAAAGAAATCAAAAGGAAATAACCATGAAGAAAGTTGCGTTCGTCACTCTGGTTTGGATGTGCTTGAGTCCAGTTGCACGAGCGGACAACTGGGGACACTGGCGAGGACCAACCGGAAACGGAATCGCAATCAATGCGTCTCCACCAACCCAATGGAGCCCGACTAAAAACGTTCAATGGAAAGTCGAGATCCCAGGACGCGGCTCCGCATCGCCTGTCGTCTGGAATGATTCGGTCTTTGTCACAACGGCAGTTCCTTCAGGAAAAAATACAAGACCGCTTCCCAATCTCGAGTTCAAGCTGCTGTGTTTCGACAGGAAAGATGGGAAGCTGAAGTGGCAACAAACGGCGGTCGTGGCGACGCCCCATGAAGACACGCACAAGACCAACGGGTTTGCTTCCGCTTCACCCTGTACGGATGGCGAGCACGTGTACGCTCATTTCGGTTCTCGGGGTCTGTATTGCTACACCATGGACGGCAAACAGGTGTGGAAGCGAGACGATTTCGGGCAGATGCAAACACGTAACAGTTTCGGCGAGGGAAGTTCCCCGACATTGGAAGGGGGCAAAATTCTGGTGCCATGGGACCATGATGGACCGTCTGCACTGTACGCATTGGATAAACTGACCGGCAAAACGATTTGGAAGACGCCACGAGAGGAACCCACTTGCTGGGCAACTCCCTTGGTCGCAGAGCACGCTGGCAAGAAGCAAGTCATCATGAACGGTCAGAGCTTTGCCAGATCCTACGACCTGGAGACTGGGAAAGAACTCTGGCGTTGTTCCGGACAGACGGAACGTCCCGTTGCTTCGGCGATCGCCGACAAAGGGCTGGCTTTCGTTGGCAGCGGGCACCGAGGTTCATTTCTCGGAGCTTTTCGCATGGATGGAAAAGGAGATATTAAGGGCACTGACAAAGTTGCCTGGACCATCAATCGCGATACACCCGATATCGCATCGCCACTTCTTTCGTCGGGACGCATCTACTTTTACAAGGCAAAGGAAGGCTTGCTGACCTGCGTGGACGCGATGACTGGCAAGCCTTACTACATGGCGTCTAGAATTCCCGGCGTGGAATCGACCTACGCGTCACCGGTAGCTGCGGGCGGTTATGTGTACTTAACCGCTAGAAGCGGCACGACTGTGGTCATTAAAGATGCAAAGGAACTGAGCATTGTGGAAACCAATTCGGTCGGTGAACCTGTTGATGCGACCCCGGCTCCGGCTGGAAACGAATTGTTTTTGCGCGGTGAAAAGCACCTGTTTTGCATTGCCAGCCCAAATTAACCGACCACTCCTCCACTCTCCACTCCTCCGCTCCTCCACTCCTCCGCATGCCCACCGAGTCCAAGCCCATTACCACACCGTCACCGAGCGTTGCAAAATGTGCATTGATAACAGGCATCACAGGCCAGGATGGCTCGTATCTTTCCGAGTTGCTATTGGAGAAG
This sequence comes from Pirellula sp., assembly GCA_031427235.1. GTDB lineage: Bacteria > Planctomycetota > Planctomycetia > Pirellulales > Pirellulaceae > JBKCUI01. Next base: position 315 of record JANPNA010000287.1, on the reverse strand, counting down.
GGCTACACGGTCCACGGCATTGTTCGTCGAAGCAGTTCCCTCGATCGGCCTCGGCTACTCGAACAGTACAACGACCCAGCAATTTATGGGAAAAGGTTATTTCTCCATTACGCCGACCTGTCCGATACGACATCGATTCGTCGGATCCTTGCTAGTACCAAGCCGGACGAGGTATATCATCTGGCGGGCCAATCGCACGTTGGCCTCAGTTTTGAAATCCCGGAGAGCACGTGCGAACTGACAGCCATGGGGACGCTTCGAATCATGGAGATTCTGCGCGACCAACCGAACAAGCCCAAGTTCCTTCATGCGAGC
>JANPNA010000286.1:0-5935 GCA_031427235.1 Pirellula sp. | reverse complement strand
AACCGACATGAGCGTCAAAGGGGTGGTCATTGGGAAAAATTTTCAATTTGTCCAGATCCCGAGCTCCACTCCATTGCTAACCGTCTCGTTACAAAAACACAAGGAAGTAATCCTCTTTGGAAATAATATCACCATCTCGTTAACCGCTCCTGTCTCCCCGACTCCGTTACTGACGTTAGCGCCAATGCTTGGCGATCAAATCAAGTTAACAAAACGGCACACCAATGGAGAGATTCGCAAAGCGATCGTTGCTAGCGATATCGTTTCAGTTTTACGTGGGTTAGGGAATATTCAAGCCAACTACAACGATCTGGTTCACACAGTGAATCAACTGGCACTAAACCAGTCTCTTTCAACTCCGGTAGCCATGAATCCACTGCACAACCAAGACTTGCAAATTGTTGACTCAGCAAATCAGGCTTCTAAGGCCTTTCGCGACTTGAAAGAAGTCAGCGTGGATCATGCCAGCATCGGAAACTCGTCCACTAAAAGGTCAAGTTGGTGGTCCGCCGTCGGTTTGCGAAATGCGTCGTGGAAAAAAGCCAAAGGAGACACAACCAAGGACGAAACGGTTTCCTCGGACAAGGAATTGCCAACCAATCACGAACTTTCGGATGAAGAGCTTTCCGACATGCTCAACCGATGAACTACTCTTTCAAGTCCCACCACCGCCAAAAGGTCTCGGTAACAACCCATGCTCAAAGCCCTCGAACTAGTTGGCTTCAAGAGTTTTGCAGATCGAACTAGGTTCGATTTCCCCGACGGAGGGATTACGGTCGTCGTCGGGCCGAACGGTTCAGGAAAGTCGAACGTTGTCGATGCCGTGAAGTGGGTACTGGGTGCGCAAAGTGCCAAAGCACTGCGCGGTGCCGACATGGCAGACGTGATTTTCAAGGGCTCAGCCGAGGGTGGACGCAAACCGTCCAACAGCGCAGAAGTTATCTTGATTTTGGACAATACGACACGTGTCTTTGGACACGATGCAGACGAAGTCCAAGTAAGCCGCCGGGTCTTTCGAAATGGCGAGGGGGAGTATGGGATCAACGGCCAACCGTGTCGCCTCAAGGACGTCAAGGATCTCTTTCGCGGTACGGGTGTGGGCGTCGATGCCTATAGCCTTATCGAACAGGGGAAAGTAGATCGGTTGCTACAAGCGTCGGCCAAGGATCGGCGCGGTATCTTCGAGGAAGCCGCAGGTATTTCGCGATTCAAAGCCAAAAAAGTCGAAGCCGAACGTCGCTTGTTACGCGTCGATCAGAACATGGTCCGGCTCAACGACATCGTGGATGAAGTCGGAAAGCGTCTAGCCACACTCAAGGGCCAAGCGACCAAAGCACAGCGTTACCGTGAGCTGAGCCTCACCATGCAGACCAAACGGATGCAATTGGGGTGGCTCGATCGAATGGCGCTGCAACAGGACAAAGAGCGTTATGAAACTCAAGTCGAAGAGGCCAAGTTTGCGACTGTCGAACTGGTCGAGAAACTGACTTTGTTGCAGTCCGCGGTTGCCAACGAACAGGCGATTTTGCAAAATCTGCAAAAGGACCAGGACGTCATTCAAGCCGAATATCTCGATGCGCAGCGTGAACTCATTTCTTCCGACAATGGCTTTGCCTCATCGACAGAGCGATGTGCCGAACTCCTGGCGGAACAGACCGTACTTCAGGAACGAATCGTTTTGCTCCAAAAACGTGCGAGCCTATCCTCCGATGAAATGCTGCAAAAGCGGTCGGAGCATGTAGAAATCGAACAAATCCGGGAAGTCGCTAACCAGGAACTATCCCAGAGCGAAGCTCGTTGGAACAATCTCCAACTGCAACTGAGTGCCATCAAATCAAGAATCGACGCGGCGCAAGCGGAACAGGACAAGATCCGGGAGTCATTGTCTACCAATCGCTCTCAGTTGGCTGCTTATCACTTGCATATCGATCAGATCCAGCAATCCATCGACCAGCAGCAGCAATCCGTATCCCATGCGATCGAGGAGATGGCGCAGGTCGAACAGTCACTCCAAGCGGCGGTTGCTTTGCGAGACAACGCGGCTCTAGCCACCGAGCAAGCGGCCAACGCCAAACGGGAAGAAGAAGAGAATCTGCGAATTCAAAGAAGTTACTTGTCACAAGCACAAGAACAATTCGTCTTGCTCCAGGGAAAGCGACACGGCGTTCGGGAACGATTGCTCGTACTGGAACAACTCGAAGAACAATTCACCGGTGCGGGCAGAGGTGGGCAACAACTCCTTCGTCTCGCTCGCGGCAATCAGAATCCTGATCAAGATTTGACACACCCGACCGACGCAATCGTTGCGAACGCATGGGGAACGGTACTTGGTCTAGTCGCGGATTTGCTCAGTACCGAGATGCACTTGGCACCACTCATCGACGTTGCGCTGGGTTCGCATTCCGACGCGATCGTCCTGAGCAACGGTCAAATCATTGACTGGATCAACGATGGAAGCTTAACCGTCGATGGCAGAGTCACGTTGCTCCGCATGGATCGGCTATCCAGTCGTCGTTCCGGCGAAAAAATCCAACTCGATGGCCTTCGGGGCGTATTGGGTCGGGCGGATCGAATGACCCGTTTTGATGACGCCTATGAACCCTTGATTCGATTCTTGCTTGGTACAACCTGGTTCGTCGATACGCTTTCGACGGCCCTGGAATTGAGTCACTTTCGCGGTGCTGGCTTGCGATTCGTCACCGCCGAATGCCAACTGGTCGATAGCGATGGAAGCATTACTCTCGGTTCGCTGCAGACCGGCTTGGGATTGGTTTCCCGTCGTAGCGAGATGCAGTCCGCACGCGAGGAGATCAAACATGTTGAAGCGAGTCTGGTGGAGGCCACGGCCTCGGTAGCAAACGCTCAGGCCTTGATTGCCCAAACGGAGTCCGTGCTCCGAACGAAAGATGCTGCGGCCCATGCAACGGCAAGAGACCTGACAGCCTGCGACCTCCGCTTGGAAGCCATGCAACTGCGGCGAGAAAAACTCACCGCGGCGTTAGAGTCAAGTCGAACCAATCTGCAAAACGCAAAGAATAGGCTTGCTGAAGTACATCAACTAATGAGCACCGCCGAAGTTGCGATCCAGCAGTACTCGCTGCAATTAAGCGATCTGGACACGCTTCGCGAATCGATTGCCCAAGAGTTTTCGCAATGCGAGCGTGCGATGCAATGCGAGCAGGCCATTGTCACGGAGAGACGGATCGAACTAGCTCGGTTGGAGCAGCGTGTGGTTGGGCTTCGAATCACGATCGAACAAATGCAACTCGATTCGGCGGAACGAGTCAAAAACGTCGTCCAGTCCGAAGGCACTTTGTTGACGATTGCGAATCGGATCGAAGCCACCAACGTTGCGGCTGCCGACTTTCAAAGTCGGTCCGCTACCGCGCACACCACTATCCAAGCCATCGAAGTCCGACGAGCCGAATCGGTCGAACAAATTCAGTCCCAAAACACGATCCTTCAGCAATCTCTGAGGCAATGCGAAAACGCCCGTCGCAACATCGAAAAAGGACAAGATCGACTCCAAGCTATCGAACAGCAGCAGTTGCAATTGCAACTGCAATGGGAACAATTGCACGATCACTACGCCAGCGAATACCAACTCAATCTGGATTCACTCGCAACGGCCGCCAGTCAGTTCCTAAGCCACCGATTTCCTGAAGAAAAGGAAGACCTAGTCGAGGCGGCAAGCACGGCAAGCACGGCCAGCACTGAGACGACTCAAGCCGACAACCGATGGTTGGATGGCTTGCTCAGGGACACCGCGCGAATGCCGTTAGCAACCGATTTCGATCGGCCCAGCATCGAAGCCGAAATGATCCAACTGCGGCAGGAGATCGCGTCTGCTGGAAGTGTCAATATGGAAGCTCTGACCGAACTGGACGAACTGCAAACAAGATTCGATCGACTCTCGCACCATTATCAGGATCTACACGATGCGAAAGCGACGTTGATTGGAACGATGGCCAAGATTGACGAGGACTCACGGCACCTTTTCGTAGAGACATTGACGACGATACGAAAGAATTTTCAAGAACTGTATCGCCGCTCTTTCGGTGGCGGATTTGCGGACATCGTGTTGGAGGACGAGAACGACCCGGACAGCGGTATCGAGATTATCGCAACACCTCCGGGCAAGACAACACTTAGCAACTCGCTACTCAGTGGCGGAGAAAAAGCCTTGACGGCGGTGGCCTTGATTATGGCTTTCTTCCAATATCGCCCAAGTCCCTTCTGCATATTGGACGAGGTCGATGCACCTTTTGACGAGGCCAACATCGGACGGTTTGTCACCGTTCTCAAAGAGTTTTTGGACACGACCAAGTTCATTGTGGTGACGCACAGCAAAAAGACTATGACCGCTGCCAACATGATCTACGGCATCACAATGCAGGAGAGCGGCGTTTCCCGGCAAGTGGCCGTTCGATTTGAAGAAGTAAACGACAAAGGCGAAATCATCTCGGTTCAGAAACGAGCAGCCTAATTGTGGCACGCCGGTCTACGCCGTGAAGCTCGAAACGATAGCCCATCCGTTCGGGGCTTGTCCCCGACGGATGCGTTTTGGTGTACTACATGACATAGTACGCCAAAACAAGGTTGGTAGGGGACAAGCCCCGACCAACCTGAAGGGCCTTCCCGACCATCCTCACGCATTCAGCGACGCACGTATCCTCTATTTCTTCGTCGCTTCCTTGGCCTGCTCGGTTTCTACGCTGGGCGCATCAGGCAGCAGTCGCTCAAGCGCCTTTCCAAGCAGCAATCCCCTGGCTTCGATCGTGATCACTTTGCCCTCCCTATCCAGTAGAAACACGGTCGGAATCGCATTGACCCCATACGTTTCCATCACCTTCGAAACGCCATTTTTTCGGGACTCCCAAAGATTGATCCATGGTATGGCTAGTTTCTTGATGAACGCTTGGGCCTCGTCCTTGCTTTTCGTCGAATCCGATACCGACAATTTCAAAGCCGCGGTCCTTAGCGAGAAGTGCCGTTGCGAAAATAAACAAGAATGTCATTGCCGATTTATGCTTGGCCATACCGACCTCAAACCATTTCAAAACTAAAGGCGATCACACAATTCGAGCAACTAGCGGGGGGGCTGACGTTAGCCATTTTGGCGGACTCCGCCATTGTCATTCAAAAAAAGGACAAAAGGTGATAAATTCGCCCACAAAAATCGGGTTTGGGACTCAACCTAACCCGTTAATTTAAGGTACAGTTAGTTGGGACTGAAAATGCTGATTCACCCAAAGTTTGATCAGCCGAGTCAAGTCTAATTTTGAACAAACTTGCCCCACTTGACCCAAGATTGGATATCGGGCGTGACCAATCTAGGTTGAGTGGGGTTTTTTCGTTTTCTAATTATCGACGCAAGTTGAGCAACTCGTCAAAGAGTTGCTGCGTAGCGGTAATCACTCGCGCGTTGCTCCGATACATGGTGCTGGCCAGCACAAGCGTTACCAAGTCGCCACCCACATCGGTGTTAGAAAGTTCGAGCGCGCCTGCCGATAATGTTCCCAATCCGTTTTCCGATGGTCGTGCTTCAATGGGCAGTCCCGTGTTGATACCTTGAGCATAAAGGTTCTGGCCTCGCTGCTCTAGGCCGCCAGGATTTGAAAAACGCGCCAGCCGAATTTGTCCGAGGTCACGCGTAATACCATTGCTAAAAACCCCTCGAATCGTTCCCTCTTCGCCAATAACGTAGCTCGTCAAGACACCCGGTGGCGAACCGTCTTGACGCGAGGCCGCAAGATTGGCGTTTTCGGCTGCCAAACCTGATAGCTGCCTGAAATCTAGCTCGAATTGCAACGGTTTGGTACTTGGCAACCCACTTCGATCTACCGCCACCGTCGAACTCGTCGACGAAACGTAATTGCCATTCCCGTCAAAATAAATCAACCCAGTTCCAACGGCAATCTCCGTGCTTCCTCTT
>JANPNA010000285.1:0-6398 GCA_031427235.1 Pirellula sp. | reverse complement strand
AACCGTACTTTTGACTTTCGAGACAAAGCTGGTCAAGCCTTTGGTCGGAGCGGGGATTGGAGCAGGATTACTTACGGGAATGGCTGGTGGAAGTGACAGTGCCTGCGACCTTTGAGGCGCAACCGCGATGGATCGAACGGGTTGTGTCGAGTTAGACGGCCATCTATTGGCAGCGGATTTTGTTGCAGAGGCGTGTGAGACTTTACGTTCGAATTTACCATTGGTCTGCGGACTGGAAGCAGCTTCGTCATTCAGTCTCAACGAATCAAGCTGTGGAGAAAAGGCGGCTCTGCGCCGTTTCTGCCCTACATCGCGAAGCGGCTCGAAGATCGCAGTTGACGATACCGGTGCGATCGTCGGTGGAGGACTGGCGAGCGGGAGGCTTGGAGTCAGGTCACTCGAGCCAACTGATTTTGATTGGCTGGAAATTGCTTGTGGAGCAATAATTGTCTCGCCTTGGCGTTCACCAACGCTGCGATCCTTTTTCGACTTTTTGCCTGATTTTTTTGCCGGGATGGCGTTGCGACGACTCGCCTCAATTGCGTGTGCGGGAGTTTCGATTGCAGAGGCTTTTACCGCCTCTTTTTCCCTAACTTTTGCTTGGGGAGCAGTCTTGTTCGTCGACTTTGGTAGGGGGCGATTCCGTTGACGGCTAAGATACCAAACCAAACCGACGCATGCGAAGGCAAGCGGGAGCAGCCACCATAAGCTTGAAAAAGCAGGCGTACCGCTTGTTGGATCGTTGGAAAGAGGGGTGGAATTCAGACCAGTTTGGGCAAACATCATATTGATAACTTATGGAATTTTGGGATGTAGGGCGCAGCACATTGTGACTTGTTGCATAGCGATCGGTCAAGCAGTTCCGGTCGCAATCCCTGGACAAGTGCGTCTTCACGCCTTATTTCTTAGGTAGTGGATCTTGTCAAAGATCCTGCAGCATAGGGATCTTTAACAAGATCCACTACGCCCAACTACGCCCAACCTACTGTTGTAAACTTCGGTTTTTCGACTCCCTGCGTTTTTGTTCTCGATGAGTTAGAATGGGTAGGTCGCCACACCCAGCTCGGCAGCAGCCTCGTTCTCCCATTTTTCCTACCGCCGTTCTACGGCATCCCACCCTTCCTCTCACCTTCCAAAAAAATCCTTCCGATGCTTTCATCCAGCCCGCGAAATCGTATTTACCCATTGCGATTCGCAACGGCATGGAGCGTGTGCTTCCTTTGGATTGCGGGAAACTACATCACCAATACGGATGCGCAAGCCCAAGACGCTTTCGACACGAAAGTTCAGCCTTTCCTGAAAGAGCATTGCGTCGAATGCCATAGCGGCACAGCACCAGAAGGCAAACTAGATCTCGGAGAACTCGGAAATCGTCAGTCCATTTCCGATCGAACCACTCTTTGGAAAGAAATAGAACGGCGAGTATCCCTTCATGACATGCCTCCAAAAGATGCCGCGTCGATTCCTTCCGATCAGGAACGACAGTCCTTCGTAAAACACTCGCAATCACTCCGGCGCGAAGAAGCGGTTCGGTACGCAGGCGATCCAGGAATCGTTTCCGTGCGGCGACTCAATAATGCTGAATACAACAACACGCTCTGCGATCTAACCGGAACCGACCTGCGTCCGGCCCGTGAGTTTCCCGTTGATCCAGCCAATGAAGCTGGGTTCGACAACTCCGGCGAATCGCTGGCAATGTCCCCTGCCTTGTTGAACAAGTATTTGGCTGCCGCTCGTGAAGTATCAAGCCACATGGTTTTGACTCCAACGGGGATAGCATTTGCGCCGCACCCCGCTTTGACTGATACCGATCGGGATAAATATTGCGTTCAACGCATCGTGGACTTCTATAACAAACAGCCGGCTGACATCGCGGATTATCTATACGCCGCTTGGAAGGCTCGAACTGGTCTGGCGGAAGGCAGAGATGTCCCACTCGATAGGCTCGCAAAACATCATCAATTGAGTTTGCGATACTTGACCGTTGTCGCTGCAATTCTGCAGGAAGAAAAAAAGTCAATAAACGAAGTCGGTCCACTCTCAGAAGTTCGCAGGCGTTGGCTTGCATTGCCCAGCGATAATGACGATTTTGTTCAAAAGGAATGCGAATTGATACGAGACTTCATTCTCGAAGTTAGGGGACATCTGGAACCTCAGTTCAATATGCGACTAAAAGGCATTCACGATGGTGCACAAGCATTTGTACTCTGGAAGAATCGGCAGTCCGCAAAGCACCGGCAAAGTTTCATGCCCGAGACTCTCAAGGCGATCGATTATGCCAAGCTTCCTGCTGAAATCGCGCGGGTCCTGCAGGCTCCCGATGAAAATGAATTGCTGGCGGATTTCCATAAGGACCTCGATCTCTTTTGCAAGACCTTCCCGGATGCTTTTTTCGTCGCCGAACGAGGTAGGGATTATTTAGGAGTGCCCAAAGAGAAGCAGGAGAAAGGCCGGCTGCTCAGCGCTGGCTTTCATAGCATGATGGGTTATTTTCGCGACGACGAGCCACTTTGCGAGCTGATATTGAACGATATTGAACGTACGGAATTGAACCAGTTATGGCAGGAACTCGATTTTGTGACTGCTGCTCCTATCAGACAATACCAAGGTTTCCTCTGGTTTGAACGCACCGATCACAACTTCCTTCGCGATGCCGAATTCGATTTTGCTCGGCCTGAGAACAAGGATGCACTTTCGGCGGCAAAAGTCGAGAAGCTGTCGGGAATGTACCTTGCCAAAGCGGGACGAATGAATGCGTCGAGCGAGCAACGTGAGGCCATCGCTGATTTCTTTACCAACATCGACCGCCAGATCCGTTGGGTCGAACAAACGCGAGTCAGTTCTGAACCGATTCATGTGGATGCTATCGAGCGCTTCGCCGAACGCGCTTACCGTGGTTCGATGACAACGAGTCATCGAAAGGCAATTAAACAATATTACCAATCGTTACGGCAAAAGGATAACCTGTCGCACGAGGAAGCGATTCAAGATTTGTTGGTATCCGTCCTCATGTCACCCGAGTTCTGCTACCGAGGAGATTTAAGCTTGGAAACTTCATCCCGACGGCCACTCAATGAAATCGAGCTTGCGAATCGTCTCAGCTATTTTCTTTGGGCAACCATGCCGGACGAACGCTTGCTCGACGAGGCCCGTGAGGGGCGATTGAAGGATCCAGTCGCATTGAGCGGCGAGATCGATCGCATGCTACGCGATGATCGCGTGCGAGGTCTAGCGGTCGAGTTCGGTTCGCAGTGGCTCGACTTTCGACGATTCCAGGAGCACAACAGCGTCGATCGGGTCCGCTTCCCTCAGTTCACCGATTCGTTGCGGGAAGCCATGTATCAGGAGCCAATTCGATTTCTTGTCGACTTGATTCAACAGAATCGATCGGTCCTCAGTTGCATCGATGCGAGCCATACGTTTGTTAACTCGGAACTTGGCGAACACTACAGGATCACGAAAGAAGTTCATGGCAACTCATCGGCTTGGTGGCGGGCGTCCGATCTACCGATGACCGAACGAGGTGGCCTGCTCCCTATGGCTGTCTTCATGACTCAAAACGCCCCTGGCTTGAGAACGAGTCCCGTCAAGCGCGGATATTGGGTAGTTCGGCGTCTGTTAGGCGAAACGATTCCCCCGCCACCACCGAACGTTCCTGATTTGCCAGCCGATGAATCGCATTTGGGGGAACTGACGTTACGGCAAACCTTAGAGAAGCATCGCGCGATCGAAAGCTGTGCGGTGTGTCACGATCGGTTTGATTCCGTAGGCCTGGCTTTTGAAAGCTATGGTCCCGTTGGAGAACACCGAAGTCGAGATCTGGGTGATAAACCGGTTGATGACTCCGCGATCTTTCCAAATGGGCAAGCTGGCAAGGGGGTAGCCGGGCTCCGTGATTATATTATGAAGAATCGACAAACCGACTTCGTCGAAAACCTTTGCCGAAAACTGTTGGCTTTTGCACTTGGCCGTAGCCTTCGCCTCTCTGATGATTTACTTATCGAGCAGATGCAGGAAAAATTGGTTTCGGAGGATTACCGATTTGATGCGATGGTAAAGACCATTGTCTTGAGTCCACAATTTTTGGAAAAGCGCGGAACGAGCGACAAGGAGACGATTGATGTTGAGTAACAACCATGTTTCAAGGCGAGTTCTACTACAGGGAGCTGGCGTGTCGATGACTTTGCCTTGGTTGCAGTCGCTCCCAGTTTGGGGAGAAGACGCGGCATCCGGAATCGACGCACCTCAATTCCCCAATCGCTTTGGCGTGCTTTTCATGGCCTGCGGTGTCAACCCGGATCATTGGTGGGCAAAGCAAAATGAAAACGGAATCGAACTGGGAAAGTCGCTCGCACCACTCGAGCCGCTGAAGGCCAAGTTGAATGTGATCAATGGCTTATTCAACAAGAACGCGACTGGCGTAGGTATTCATCCCGGACAAACCGGGAACATCCTTTCGGGGGCTTCGCTCAAAAAGGGAGCGGAGCTAGGAGGTGGTACCAGTGTGGATCAATTGCTTGCCAACCGGATCGGTAGCGAAACGATTCAGTCGAGCTTGGTGCTCGGTTGCGAACAGCCGGTCACGGGGTACCACGAAACCAATTTTTCGATGGCCTACAGTTCTCACATTTCGTGGCAGAACGCAACGTCGCCTGTTCCAATGGAGGTTTATCCAGCTTTGGCGTTTGATAGCCTCTTCGAAAACCGAGGTGCTCGTCGCAACCAGAGCGTTCTCGATCGCGTAGGGGAACACGCTTCCGATTTGCGGCGACAAGCGAGCATGGATGATCGTCGAAAAATCGATGAGTTTCTTTCCAGTGTTCGGGAAGTCGAGCAAGGGATTGACCAACAACGTAAAGTTCAGGAAAAGGCCAGGGCTCGCGCGAAAGACAATCCGCAAGTCATCGCGACCATGGCGCGTCCCGATAACGGACTTCCCGAGGATATTCGCGACCACATGCGGTTGATGTGCGACATTGTAGCGTTGGCATTTCAAACCGATAAAACAAGGATAGCGACCCTTTTGTTGTGTCGAGATATTTCAGGGCTCTTTTATCCGTTTTTGGATGCCCGGAATGCACACCATTCCGCATCACATAACGACCGTTCGGCCGAATTTGAACGCATCTCCACGTACTATTGCAGTCAGTTCGCCTATTTGGTAGGCAAACTGGATGGGATGCAAGAAGGAGACGGCACGGTCCTCGATCACTCATGCCTCATGTTCATCAATAACATGTGGTCGGGAAGCGCTCACAATTCCCAAAAGGTACCATTGTTAACGGCTGGCGGACTAAATGGACAACTTAAAACAGGCCGTCTACTCGATTACGAGCAACGACCGGATGGCGAGCGAAAGCTTTGCAGTTTGTACTTGTCTTTGATGAATCGGATGGGGGTGCTGGAGAAAGAGTTTGGCGATGCGGATGCGCCGTTGATGGATTTGTAGAAAGGCAAAGAACTTCCGAATCTAGAGGTATGGTAAACATCCCCCGAGTAGAACTCGGGGGCATTTGCATGCCGTCGGCTTTATGCCGAGGGTGCTGACCTTTTGCTCTAGAGGTACGGTAAGTATCCCCCGAGTAGAACTCGGGGGCATTTGCATGCCGTCGGCTTTACGCCGAGGGTGCTGACCTTTTGCTCTAGAGGTATGGTAAATATCCCCCGAGTAGAACTCGGGGGCATTTGCATGCCGTCGGCTTTATGCCGAGGGTGCTGACCTTTTGCTCTAGAGGTATGGTAAACATCCCCCGAGTAGAACTCGGGGGCATTCGCATGCTGCATCCATCCACCGTTGGACCGTTTTTAATGGTGGTGCTTCCTGATCCCTCAATAGTCGCTGCCCCTCCGTCGTCTGTGCCGCAGCTTGAATCGAAGAGAAAGCCTCCGATGGTCTTCGTGTCGCAAGATCCTCTGCTGTTCGAATCCCTGCCAGCTCCAAAAGCCCAGCACCAGCAGCCGACAAGCGATCGATTTGATACGCCAATCTCTCCTAAAGTGACGAAAGCCCAATTCAGATAGCAAATAGCTTTTGCAATAGCAAGATATTTATTGGCGGTTAAACTCGCTTGTTTTTGAACGATTTGCTGCTTACCGAGCACAATCTATTGAATTTTCGTGTCGGGTGCTGCGAAGTCCTTTCCAAATGGTTATCGTGAAGGCATGAGGTTTGTTGAACGAGCTTGGTTTCCCGCTAATGAGAACATTTCTAGTGGTGTGTCGCAGCTTAAATAGGACAGGGTGGGCGTCCCCACCTTTGAGTGGATACCTACTGGGTTTGGCGATTCTCATTGGTTTGGCAGCTCGCTCCGAATCGTCGGAAATCGACGACGTCAAAAACTTCTATCGCGCGGGTGACTATGAAGCGTGCATCAAATTGGCGTCCGGGCAAGTGGAAA
>JANPNA010000284.1:0-5452 GCA_031427235.1 Pirellula sp. | reverse complement strand
TCGATGCAGCTTGATTTTGGCATTTTAAACACGTTCAAAAATGGTTTTGAGTACTTGCTATCGTTATCGTGCATCACGATTTTGCATGGCAGTTTTTGGTCTTGAGTGTGCTTGATGATCGCGTCGGCTTGCTCGATCATCCACTCTTGGTCTGGTTTGTAGGTCGACGGAGTGATGTAAACTTCGCGTGTTTTGACGTTGAGAAAGACCAGAACGAAGATGTCTCGGAGCCCGGTCTTGGAAACTATCTTTTTCGAGAAGAAATCACATTGCCACAAGGTTTTAGCGTGTCGCTGTAGAAACTCGCCCCAAGTTCCCGGCCCGCGATTTGGACCGATGTCGTAGCCATTGCGGTGTGATGCGCCGGCTTGGATCGACAGCGAGGGTCGCGCGATTGAGGTTTCTTAGGATGTCCTCGTTTTGGCCCAACCGTTCCAGCAGACGATTGGAACCTTGCCGGGTGACTATTTGGTGATTGGCTGCGAGAGCTTTGGCATGGCGCGCGAGTTGTTCGACGCTGAACAACTCGGCCCGCAGCGGCGGCTCGCTCCCCTGCGGGCGCGAACGCGTGTGCCTGACTGTTTTCCACCTTAACGAAAGAGTCTTCATGTTATACTTACTTTCCGTCGCGTTCAGCGGGGAGCGCCGCAGCTTCGTCCATCATCCTTTCGTAGTTCGGATCAAAAGCCACTTCAGTTCGCTTTCATTTGGTTGACTCGATCGCTCCAGATTTCCAGCAGCACCATCGTGATTGTGAGCGTCACGGGACCCAGTATGAGACCGCCCGGGCCAAAGAGAATCAGGCCACCGACCACAGATATGAAGGCCAGAACGGTGTGGAGTTTGAGCCGTTTCCCCACCAATACGGGTCGAAGCAGGTTGTCGATTGTGCCGACGACAATTATGCCCCATAGGGTGAGAATCAGGGCTTTGCTCCAACTGCCTGCCAAAGCAAGAAAGAGGGCCGCCGGAATCCAAACGACAAAGGCACCCAGCACCGGCACCACTGCCAGCAAAGCCATTACCAATCCCCAGAGCAGCGGCGCCGACAGGCCCAACCACCAGAACATCAGTCCGCCCAACAGGCCCTGCATGGACGAGACGGCCAGCGTTCCGTAAATCGTGGCGTGAATGGTATCGCCGACCCGGCCAAACAGCCGATCCATCTCTGTTTCTGAGAGTGGCGAAAGAGACCGGAGCGATTGGAGCGCCGCACGCCGGTCGCGCAGGAAAAAGAAAAGCAGATAGAAGGTCAGGCAAAGGCCGACCACCTGAAACACGGAACCCTTGACGATAGACCCAGCGGTGGCGCTCATCCTGGTGGCGAGAGCTTTTACATTTTCCGGCAGGTCAAGCTGCCGCTCAATTCTGTCGACCAGAGGAGCCAGACGTGGCTGAGCGTCAAGGGCGCGCCGCCATTCGCCGGATTTGACCTTCATCTCGATGAGTTCAGCACCTTTCGCCGCTTGAACGACAAGCTGTCGTCCCACGAACGTGGCCGGGATGACCACGATCAGGCCGATCACCAGGACGGAAACGAAAGCAGCCAGGCTTGGGCCCTTGAGCTTTGACTCAAGCCATCTATGGAACGGGGTGAACATAACCGCCAGCGTTAGGGCCCAGGCCAGCGCGGGCAGGAATGGCGCGGCCAGCCTGTAACAGAGATATATTCCGAAGGCGGTGGACACCATCAGCACGAGGGTCTGGACGTGGCTTCGTGATCCCCAGTCATTCTCGACTGGAGCAGCCATTTTGGCATCAAGTTCGTTCATTCTTCAACTTCAGCCTGACGTGGCTTCCTTCATGATTTTAATAATCGTGTCCTCCACTTCCTGAACCACTCCTTTCAGTTGTGGCGTGTTGAGCATCGCCAGCAGAGTGGTTGGCTTAAGTGTGGCCAGAATGGTTTTACCGCCCTCCTCGTAAATGGAGATCGGCAGGGCAACGCGGAGGAGACGCTCATGTTTTCATCAAGCACCTTCTTCGCTTGTTGCGGCTGTGTCCCAAGTTGATTTTAGAGTTAAGTCTGGCTCGACGCTAGGAGGTGTAACCCTACCGCAAAGCTGGTGTCGTCGCTGTAGGATCAATGTGCTGTCTCTGGCTCATTCGCCTTCGCACCACTTTCACCACCTCCAGAACAAACAGCGGGATGGCGCCCACGGCGAGCAGCAGGAAGCAATCAGCGAGCGGCATGGATGACGTCTTCAGGAAGCGGCCCAGCATCGCGTTGTGTTGGCTCCACACTTGGAGGCCGAAAGAAACGGCAACCACGATCACGAGGTTGATCCAAAGCAGGTGAATGGGCAGCAGCGGCGCTGGAAAGCCGATGATTACGCAGAGGGCCATGAGGAGCAGTTCAGCCGCGCTGCCCGCCAGCAGGTATTGGAGCGTTTTGCGAATATTGTCGTAAATGCCGCGACCCTCTTCGACGGCGGCGACGATCGTGGCGAAGTTGTCATCGGTGATGATCATGTCCGCCGCTTGTTTGGTGGCTTCCGTTCCTGATTTCCCCATGGCGATGCCGATGTCGGCGCCCTTGATGGCGGGTGCGTCGTTGACGCCGTCGCCGGTCATTGCGACGACGGCATCACCACGCGAATGCCGGCGGCGCGACATTTTGCGACGGCCTCTTTGGCCTCCTGACGCGGCGGATCATGCATTCCCGACAGACCAACGAACACGAGGTCGTGCTCCACGGCGTCCGCAGTGAGGTCGGCTGGCGAAGCATTGTCGAGGTCGCGCCAAGCCGAGCCGAGCACGCGCAGGGCTTGCTGCGCCATCGCGGTGTTTTGTGCCTCGATGTTCTGGCGATCCTCGTCCGTCATGCGGCGGGAGGTCGACTTCGAAGTGGACCGTGCGGTGCTCGTACGAAAACTTGAGCGGCTCCTTCCTCAAACAAGAAGCCGCCTCAAGCTGCTCCACCTGTGAGCGGCTCAGATACTCGGGCTCGCCCATTTCCCGCCACCTTCTGCACGCGTTTGCATGATCGTCGTCGACGCGCTCGATGGAGGCGGCGAGCGGTGCGGCAGCGTCTGCGAGGCGGACTTCCACGACCTGGTTCACGATTACATGGCGCGGCTGAGCGTGGTTAGTGAGGAACACCGTGATCGAGGAGCCTTTGCCAACGACCCAGGCATCGACCGTCTGGTGAGTGCCGACAACTGGGAATTGATCGGTGCCGAGTGCATGCAGGAGCTGGAAAGCGCGGTAGACCGGCTTCGGGACGCCGTAGAGATTGAGTAGTCCGAACCCGCCATGGAACGGGATCGATGGGAAGTAATTCTCTTCGAAGATGTCGGTGAAGGTCCAGAAGCTGTAGCCGTCCACGAAGGGGTCGGTCTCCATCGCGAGTTTGGCGGCGTAAGCCGCGGCGAAGGGCTCATCGTGGTAATGGTCGCGCGGATTCGAGGAAATGTTCCATTCCGTGAAGTAGACGGGCCGATCTCGAGCCTGTTCGTTGACGGCTTTGGCCCGATCGCGCGGGAGGTCGCGCGGGCTGTTGGCAAGCTGCTCTTCCGTATCCGCTCCCTCGAATCCCAGGGGGTCGGTCGGGTAGATGTGCGTACTGATAAAGTCCACCGGAATGCCGTTTTTAGCGCCGTAGTCGAGCAACTCGTCGATCCACTCCGTCATCGCCGTTGCCGGGCCGCCGACGCAAAGTGACGCATCGACGCCCTTGATAGCCTGAACGGTATGACCGAAGAACTTGAAGTAGTCGTCCTGTGTCCCCGTCCAGAACGCAGGAAGATTTGGTTCGTTCCAAACTTCGAAGAACCAGTGCCGGACCTCGTCGATGCCATAGCGGTCAACCCAATGGCTGACGAGTGTGCGAATGAGCTTGGCCCAGGCGTCGTGATCTGCGGGCGGAGTTACGTTGCCGCGGTACTTGAAGACCGTCTCGCGACCCGAGGCCAACATTTCCGGCATGAAGCCCAACTCGATGAAAGGTTTCATGCCGATTGACAGCAGGAAGTCGCAGATGCGGTCCGCATTGAAAAACGAGTACAGAGGCTTGTCCTGGTGTTTGATCAGCGTGCCCATATCGTCCGAGAGCAGGCCGTGGAAGCGGACGTATCGGAAGCCTAGTTCGTCGTGGCAACGATGAAGCTGCTCTTGCCAATCCGCGCGGAGGGCAAGGATAGCGTGACCGCTGCCAACGGTGTGCTCCCAGGCATGCTTCAGTACAGTGGGTGACGCCGACAGGCGGGAAGTAAAGATTGCCATCACGACTGTCATGTCCTCAGCTGCCTCTTGCAACGCAGCATGGCCGCTCTATGCCATCCGATCCCATCATTAGCGAGGTAAGATACGTGACAGCAATGTTCGGATTAATAACCACAATGACGATTCTCATCCATTTTCTTGAGTCGCATTTTCTGCGACACAAGAAGTTGTTTCATTAAATATCTGCGGTGTTAACGACTTCCCCTAAAAAGGTCCGCCAATTTGGCGGCAGAAACTTCTTGGGAGGATGGTGTCACCATTCTACTTGTGGTCGTGCTTTGACATCTCGAGGCAATTCTTAGCGCAGTCACGACACGATTTGGCGCATGCCACCATGTGCTCATCCTTGGGAAACTTTTCGCAAGCTGTAGCGCATTCTTCGCAGCACTTAACACAGCACTCGAGCATGTGTTTCGCAAGCGGGCTGTTGCGAGCGCAGAGCGTCGAACATGCCTTGCAGCATTCGGCACAGTCGGCGCATAGCTGAGCCGTTGCCTTATGCTCCTTCTTCCCATCCGCAATCAATTCCAGGCAATGGGCGAAGCAACTATCGCATTCAATTTGGCATGTTGAGCACACCAGTGCACACTTCTTCATCATCTTGGCATCTTCCTTGTGTTGGGCTGACGCGACTAGTGGCATCAATGCGGCTAATGCAAACGCGACGACTAGGGATCGGAACTTGAACATGGCGGATCTCTTTCAAACAAAGCTAGTAAAACTTCGAACAATTCGAAGTGTTTACGAGTAGTCAACGCAACTACTGGTCCAATGGAAACGACAAAAGCCAGACTAAAATGGCTTTGTGCAAAATAAGAAAATTAAAATTCGTTTTGAAGAATAACCGGCTCGATTGCATCTAAGACAGACGTTGCGAGTCTCAGACAAAATCGCACTCACGAAATAGCTTGCGTAACAATTCGGTCGTCAATCAACCATCGACTTGAATGCGAATCGACCATCATTGTAGAGATTGGATCCTAGGAACGCCAATTCATGATTGCGGTAACGGTCCTTCTACGCGAGGGCGTGGTTCTCGAACGAGCAAAATCAACAACACGATTTTCCTGGCTCTTCGGCAGAATCTGTGGGTAAAAAGCTTGATATAGCTCCGCATCAGCGTGTTGGATTTTTCGCATTAATAAAAAATCAAGCTGACATGCTCGAAAGTAGTCAGGGGCTACCGAAGCAGCCCCTGGCTTGTTTTCTGACTCCTGTGGCGCTCGAG
>JANPNA010000283.1:0-12314 GCA_031427235.1 Pirellula sp. | reverse complement strand
TTAAGCTGGGCCGCGAAACACTTTCGCTAGCGTTCCCTAGTAGCGGAATGCGTCAAGCATTTCGTTGGCGTCCAGCATTCACGAAAGCTTTGACAGCTTCCGCTACGATTTAAATCGGCCCGCCTTAAGATCGACGCTGGTTTGGTTGTGCACGAACAACCGTTTGTGGGGTTTATCTGAGTCATGCTCGCATTTTGGATTCGTCTGATCATACTGGAAACTTTTACGATTAGTTAACGAAACAGGATCTAGACGAATGGGTCAGACTTGAGGATCATAGTGTCCATGCGGGTTGGTTTATCGCCATTCTCGCACGCACGGATTTGCGATAAGTGGATTTGTGGTGAACACTCATCAAGGTATGTACATCTATGATTTTCCCGATTGTTGCGCTGTCGATTGCCTTCCTATTCGCACTCATTGCGACCCCTCTTTCCAGGCGACTGGCGTTGTTTGTCGGATTGATGGACCATCCCGATACGCATAGGAAACTTCACCGAGAGCCCATCGCCCTGTGCGGAGGTCTAGCGATCCTTTTCAGCATGATCGCGACGGTAGGTGTTTGTTTGTTAACCAACGTCGAGTTTGCCACGATGTTTACAGGACACGTGTACGAAGCGACGTCGATGGCTTTGGGAGCGATTGCCATTGTACTACTTGGAGTGTTGGATGATCGTTTCGGACTTCGTGGACGGCAGAAGCTGCTCGGTCAAATCCTTATCTGCCTGTCTATTATCGCCTTCGGGTTTGCGATTGATTCGATCACTATTCTCGGAATGCCGTTGCAACTTGGATTACTAGCTGTTCCGGTCACACTGGGTTGGTTGTTGCTTTCGATCAACTCCGTAAATCTCATTGATGGTGCGGATGGTCTTTGTTCGTCGGTTGGATGGATATCCTTTGCAGCTTTGGCAGCAATCGGTTGGTATACAGGCAACTACATGGAATCGATGGTTGCGGCCTCGATGGCAGGCTCGCTGCTGGGATTCTTGGTTTTCAACTTGCCGCCAGCCAAAGTCTTTTTGGGTGACGCGGGCAGTATGTTGGTTGGGCTTATTCTCGGCGTACTAGCAATGAGAAGTTGGCTTACCGAAGAGAGCCCGATTTCGATTGCGGTGCCGATTGTGTTGATGTCGATTCCGCTATTCGATTCCGGCATGGCCATTGTTCGCCGCAAGTTGACTGGGCGGAGTGTGTTCACGGTGGACAGAGGGCACTTGCATCACAATTTGATGCGATTCGGCATTAAGAATCGTTGGTTGGTTGGGGTCATAACCCTCCTAAGTTTAGTAACCGCGAGCGGTGCCGTGCTTGGGGTTATTTTTCAATCGGATGTGATTTCGATTGGAACGATGGTTTTCGCGCTTGGATCGTTGGTAGCAACCCGTGTTTTTGGTTTTGCTGAACTCGAGCTCCTATTCAAACGCAGCGTGAATTTCTCTAGGACAATCGTTGCTCGACGTGGCGTTTCGGATCATCAAGTGCGACAACAAACCGTCCGCTTGCAAGGCTCACGTGAATGGGATACGGTCTGGAGTACGATGGTGGAGTTTGCAGAAAAGCACCATTTGGCCAAGATCAGCCTGGACCTGAACATGCCTTGGCTACATGAGGGTTTTCATGCTAGTTGGCACAAGAACAAGCTTCCAGAGTTCTCTGAGCGATGGTCTTTGCGATTGCCGGTAGTCTCGAAGACAAAAGTTTTGGGACGAATCGAGGTCCTCGGTCATCATCAGAATGCCGACACTTATGCGGTGATGACAGCTCTGGCTGAGATGCTCAATGAACTTCAGTCGGGGATCCAAATTTTGGTGGATGATTTCAAAACCGCAAATCCGCTTCCAGTTTCACCGAAGGACGCAGTTCTAGCTTTGAAACAACGCGATTTGGAAACGGTGGCGGATTCCCCTATTCCGGAGAATTTGCGATCGTTGTCGGGCGATCTGAGCGATGTATTCTAAGGCGAGCGGCGATGTGAAAACTACCAATCATAACCCGATACGTAAGTGAGGGACCTGCGAAATTGTCCCTTGCTTACACTTCGGGTTGGGATACTCCACTCTGCCGCTCGCCTTAGAGCGATGGTAAGCATCCCCGTAGTAAACTCTGGAGTAAACTCTGGGGCATTTCTAGGCACTCGGCTTTACGCCTCAAACCCATGGCTACAGCAGGTCGCCACATGCCTGGTCTGTTTGCCACTGGGCGGCGGAGTCACGCTATAGTAATGGGATGAACACTCAACCAACCCAACTCGACACGACCGCTTTGGAGCGTCCCTCTCCGAAGCTCTTGACCTATTACTTGCTGACGGGGCTCCTCACGGGGCCAGGTCTGGTCATCGCGATACCAGCACTCATCATTCGATACAACACGCTGCGGTATCGATTCGAGGAATCGGGACTACGCATGCAGCTTGGGCTCTTTTTTCGAAAAGAGGTTGTCGTTGCATTCCGAAGAATCCAAGACATTCATGTGAGCCGCAACCTCATCCAGCGATGGTTAGGTATTGCCAGTGTGAGTGTCCAGACTGCCTCTGGAAACGCAATGCCGGAGATTGTTTTGGAAGGAATCACGGATCCGGATACGGTTCGAGACTGGTTGTATGAACGCATGCGTGGTGCCAAAGGTTATTCCACCGCATCGCCGTTGGCTGCGATTGGGTCGGATTCTTTGGTCCCGCCGAAGCTCGGTGATAACGGCGGTGTGAACGGCGGTGTGAACGGCGGTGAAGTCACTGCTCTGCTGCGCGGCATCCGAGACAACTTGGCGAGCATGGTCGAAAAAAGCACTCGCAATTCGGACTCGGCATCATGAAAGAATCCGGTTTGGTTCATGAAGCATGCAGGTGGTGTTACAAGGGGGTTTGGGGAATTCTTACTGGGTATTTTTGCTTGCCCAACGGTCCTCCCAGTTTGCCGTCCATGGAGGGAGAGGCGGTTGAGTACATGCGCCCGTCGCTCGCTTTTTTGAACTACCGCAAGTTCTTTTTCTGGTTTGGACTCTTTGCCATCGATGTTTTCCTATTCATTTTGTGGGGTGTTTTTGCCTACTGGTGGCCGTTGGCTGGATTGCTGACCGCTCCCCTTTGGCTCTTTGTAATCATCGCGCCCGATATCGTTGCGTACGTTGCCATCCATTTGCGGTACGATACGACCTGGTACGTACTGACGGACCGTAGTATGCGAATTCGGCGAGGAATCTGGAGCATTTATGAGACGACCATAACGTTTGAGAACATTCAAAATGTCCATATCGCTCAAGGACCGATTCAACGTTGGTTTGGGTTTGCCAATCTTATGGTCATGACGGCGGGCGGTGGCGGAATGGGGCATGAGGGACAAGCCATGGGCTCGCATGTTGGACTCATGGAGGGGCTAGGCAACGCAGCGGAATTGCGTGAGCGTATATTGGCTTGCAGCCAGTTCAATGCTGGCCTTGGCGATGAACGCGGGCCGGAACATGGTTCCATGGTGTCCGCCACGGATTTTCGGGCGACAAAGCAGCTTGGCGAAAGTCCAGAAAACTTACGATTGCTGAAAGAGATCCATGAACTCACCGGCCGATTAGCGAAGCGTTAATGTCGCCTTTCGCTCCGCGAAAGTGCGCCTCGTAAACGCACTTTTGCGGAGCAAAAGGCGACAATAAAATCGACAAAGGCTGACAAAATGCAAACTTCGGAAAACAACCAGCAACGCCAAGAACGTCGCAGTCCGGTCGACGACTCGGTAACTTGGTCGGGCACCTGGGCCACTCAGGAGCAAGTCGCTAACGCGGTCGAGCGGGCAAATGCATCCTTCGAGAGTTGGTCACGCACGACGCTTGAGTCGCGAACCGAGACCGTTAAAAAATACGCGAGTTTTCTCCAAGCCAACCGCGCCGCCATCGCGAGAACGATCACGCTTGAGTCCGGCAAGCCTCTTTGGGAGAGCGATCTGGAGATCCAGTCCTCGATAGCCAAAGTGGACAATGCGATCGATGCGATCCACAAGCGACGCTGGACGACAAGCGAAGGCGCGGGCTCTTCGTTTTCGGCGATACGGTATAAACCGCTTGGAATGATGGTTGTACTCGGGCCATATAACCTGCCCTTGCATTTACTAGGTGCTCACATCGTACCGGCGTTATTGGCGGGCAACACAGTCCTCTTTAAACCGAGCGAGAAAGCACCGGCGGTTGGGGATTGGATCGCGCGTGCATGGCAATCGACGGCTGCACCTCAAGGCGTCCTCGAATGCATTCACGGGGCGGTCGATCAAGCTAGGTGGGCGGTCGGGGCACCGGCTACGGCGGGAGTCTTGTTCACCGGTTCGTATGCTGCGGGTAAACAACTGCACCAGCAACTTGCCGGCCGACCTGAATGTTTGTTGGCTCTCGAAATGGGTGGAAACAATCCGATGGTTGTTGATCGAATCAAGAGTCGACGAGCGGCCATCGCGATGATCATTCAATCGGCTTACATTACGAGTGGCCAACGCTGTACTTGTGCTCGGCGGCTCATCGTCGTCAAACATCCAGAAAACGCAGGGTTTTTGGAGGAATTAAGCCGTTCGGTGGCTAAGATCCACGTCGGCATCCCGCTCTCAGATCGTCAGCCGTTCATGGGGACTCTCGTCTCCAGCCAAGCCGCAGAAAGCATTGTTGCGGCTCAAGAGGAACTGAAAGCCCAAGGAGCAGCAGTGTTAAACGAGGCAAAAACCGATGTCACTTGTCGTGCGATGTTGACACCAGGTTTATTGTTGCTGAATGACCACTCCATGAGCGATCAGGAACACTTTGGCCCCTTGCTGACCGCCAGTCTAGCAAAGGACTTAGACGAAGCCATCGAAATAGCCAATCGGACCAAGTACGGGCTTGCTGCAGGTCTGCTGAGCGACGATCCGTCGGCCTATCAACATTTTGTGAGCCGCGTTCGGGCTGGGATCATCAATTGGAATTCACCAACAACGGGGGCTAGTGGCAAGCTACCCTTTGGCGGAACCGCGGCAAGTGGAAATCATCGACCGAGTGGTTACTTTGCGGCAGACTATTGTAGCTACCCTGTGGCTTCGATTGAAAACCTTGAACTTACGACACCCAGCCATTTGCCGCCTGGTTTGCAGGAAATATTCTGAAGATGAAGACGCGGAACATTGAAATCAACATTGATGGCATGATTGGGCCCACGCATCATTTTGGCGGCTTAGGGGTTGGAAATATTGCAAGTTTGAGCAGTCGAAATCAGGTGTCCAACCCGAGAGAAGCGGCCTTGGAAGGGCTCGCTAAAATGGAGCTCTTATCCCGGATGGGGATCGAGCAGTTTTACCTGCCGCCTCCGGAACGTCCCAATTGGCACTGGCTTGAATTGCTAGGGTTTTCTGGCAATCACAGTGATGTTTTGCAGCGGTGCTTCGACGAGGCACCGAGTCTTATGTCGGCAGCATACAGTTCGGCATTCATGTGGACCGCCAACGCGGCCACGGTTGCCCCGTCCTGCGACACCCTGGATGGAAAACTGCATATCGTGCCTGCTAACCTTTGCAGCAACTTGCATCGAGGGCAAGAGGCGTTAGAGCGCCGCGACCAATTGGGTGTGATGTTTGACCAGCTCGATGACGTAGTCGTCCATCAACCACTTCCCGCCGTCGTTGCGTTGCGGGACGAGGGTGCTGCGAACCATATGCGACTATGCAGTCTAGATGGAACCAAGGCGATCCATGTTTTTGTACATGGACCCTCCAACGAACCCCAATCGACCAAATTCCTCTCCCGACAATCCGAACTAGCAGCCCGACAAGTCGCTTGTTGTTTGCGTCTAAATCGAGACGATTGTGTGTTCCTGCAACAAAAGCCTCGCGCGATCGATGCGGGGGTATTTCATAACGATGTCATCGCGATGAGCAATGGCAACATGATGATTTATCATGAACATGCATTTGAAAACAGCGAACCAGTTGTTGGCCTGATTCGCGATAAGTTCGAATCCAAAACGGGGGATGCATTCATCGGTTTGCCGGTCTCCGAGTCAGAACTACCGCTGGAAGAGGCGGTTCGCACTTACCTTTTCAATAGTCAACTGATTTCCATTGATGCTCAAGACATGGCATTGATCTGTCCATTGCAGTGCGTTCAGTCACCTGCCGTGTCGGCATTGTTGGATCGATGGATACAGGACCAAAGCAATCCGATTCGCAAGGTCCACTATTGTTCGCTCGATCAAAGCATGAGAAATGGCGGGGGTCCTGCGTGTTTGCGGTTGAGAGCAATGCTGGATGGTCGGCAACTATCTAGGATCGGAAACCATCATCGGGTGACAGACCATCGCATGGAGCAGCTAAGATCCGTCGTGGTAGCGAGCTATTCTGGCGCCCTTAACCTGAGTGATCTTGCTCGATTGGATTTCGCAGAACAGGCAATTGCTACGGCTAAGAAAATAGCGACGCTGAGTAGGTGTGGTTCGGTGGTCCCCACCGAGTGGTGAAATGCCCCCGAGTTTTACTCGGGGGATATTTACCATCCCTCTAGAATAGAAATAGTTCGTCGTAACGCTTGGCGTTAAGTCATGGGCGGGCAGAAACGCAACGCATGGCGAATCATTCGTGCGTTACAAAGCAATTCCAGGTTGCGGCATTATCCACATTATCACGCAGTTTTTCTGATTCCCGGGCCAGATTCAGCTCGGCTTATGCTCAACAGAACTAATTATTGGCGGATTTTTGGATTTTTTTTAAGGGAAAGTGCAAGGTGTGGAGATCTGCCATTTTACTGCCTTTCCATGGACTTTATGGCCGCTTTTTAACCCAATCTTCTCTCGTTGGACCTTGACTTCCGCGTGACAAACCCGATTTGCCCCAATCGGTCGATTGACATTTGATCTGGCGTTGTCTTCAATTAGCGGAATGCGCACAGGTGTCTTCCCACGAATCTAGCTCCCTTGATGCGTGAGATTTCCGGTGTTTTTTGCACTTGCCGGGTACCAAAAGTTGACCTAATGAGGATGTCAATGAGGTTTTGAAAAAGGCCTCTTTTCATAACGGTGTTATTTTTCGTTTCTTGATTTGTGTTGAAAGGTGTTATCATGAAAAGTTTTTGGGGACGCCGAAGAGGCTTTACGCTCGTAGAACTATTGGTCGTCATCGCGATCATCGGTATTTTGGTGGGGTTACTGTTACCGGCTGTGCAAGCTGCCCGCGAAGCGGCTCGGCGTATGCAGTGCGGCAACAACATGAAACAACTTGGATTGGCCATTCACAATTTTGAATCCGCCTATCAGAAGCTTCCTGCTTCTTCCTTGGCTCCAACGAAGGGGCATTACGACGATGCGAAATACAGCTATGTTGGCCACTTGGTGGTGCTCTTGCCCTTCTTAGAGCAAAGTCAAATCTATGCGCCTTTCGCAGCCAATATTGACATGACTGCTTCCCTTTATGACGGTCCTCTCGCGAGCGAATCAGCAGCTTTGTCACCCGCAAATCCGAAACGGAGAGCATGGTGGTTCGACGGTGCGACCGGTGCAGTTGTACGTGGTGGCAACGTTACTTATCCGGACATCATGAACGTTTCGACAGCTAAGATTCCTTCGCTTCTCTGCCCTTCGGATAACGCAGAAATAGCGTTTGTGCCGAACGGAGCTGCTTTTCAATATGCATTCCAGATCATGGGTGCAGGCTCTGCATCAGCCCCATCCATTTCAGGGTTCGGCATGAACGACCAACTTGGACGTCCGGTCGCCCGCGATACAGCCCCGACGAACTATCTCGGTGTGGCTGGAAGAATGCCTATCGACGCTTCCTCCTATGGAGCGACAGGGGCGATTGCATTAGCGGTTGATACCTACAAAGGTGTGTTCCGCTACAACAAACAAACCAAGCTCGCGGCGCTTACCGATGGAACATCCAACACACTCTTGTTCGGCGAAGTGACTGGTGCTTGGACAGATGGATCGAAGCCCACAGGACGTCTATGGTCTTTCAGTTGGACCTGTTCTGCCGAACCAATTCACTGGAATGCTATGACTTTTGCTGGCGCCCCATACAACGCATCCATCAAGACCTGGAATCGATTCAGTAGTATGCATACAGGTGGAGTTCTACAATGGACTCTTTCGGATGGTGCAGTCAAAGTAATCCCACTGAATACCGATCCTCTAACGATGTTAAGACTCGGTGGTATGGCAGACGGTGAAGTAGCGGATTTAAGCATTCTAAATTAATCTCAGGAGTTAAGAATGGGTTTGAGGAAATTTTCAGTCCTATTACTCGCAATCACATTTTTGTGTGGGTGCGAAGGACAAAAGGCAAGCACTGAGCCTCCAAAGGCTCCAGTGAAAAAGGATGTGACATCGCAACTCAAGGGAAACCTTGCTGTCCCGACGGAACCACCATAAGCCTGCAAACGAAGTAAAAAGAAGGGAGCTGAGTCAAACTCAGCTCCCTTTTTTTGCGCCTAATGGTTTTTTCGCGCATTGGGTCGCATGTTGATTGACAGTTGGTCTGAAATTGTTTTTAATTCGAGTAGCGCGACCAAGCATGCCTATCAGCTCACAACTCTCCTCGGTATGTCTGGTCTCCTCTCTATGTCTGGCCTGCGGTGTCTTCTAGCCCAATCCGTGGGAAACGAGTGAACTAATTACAACTTTACGTGAGGTTTGAACGCCTCCATTATCGAACGTTCCATTTTTTGTTTTCTGGTTCTGAGTTGGAAGGCTTTATTATGGTGAATGGTTTTCAAATACGCCGGAAAGGCTTCACTCTGGTGGAACTGTTGGTCGTGATTGCGATCATCGGTATCTTGGTGGGACTACTTTTACCCGCTGTGCAAGCTGCTCGTGAAGCGGCCAGACGCATGCAATGCGGGAACAATCTAAAGCAGCAAGTGCTTGCGATGCACAATCATCACGACGCGTTTAAGCGTTTCCCAGCGGCTCTTCAAATTGGCCAAACTTGGTACTCGACGACCAGACGAAATCCACCGCCAAGCGGAATCAACCCAAGCACTGGATATCCCAATGACGGGCCCTTTTTTAGCTGGATGTATCACATTCTGCCATTCGTCGAAGGGCAAAATCTCTATTCCTCTTTCGACCGCAATCGGTGGCCATGGTTTCAAGGTCCGTCGGGCAAACGCTTTAATGCCGTAATTAACCAAACGTTTGTTTGCCCATCGGATGTCAGGGGCGGGGTTGTATGGGATGGAGGAGCCGATAAGGCCGCTCTGACCTCGTATATGGGAGTGACCGGAACAAATCAATTCCAAGAGAATGCAGGGCAGGATGGGATCTTGTTCGTAAACGCCAAAGTTAGGATGGCCGATATTACGGACGGAACGACCAACACCTTGATTATCGGCGAGAGGCCTCCTTCCGCAACGCTGGACTATGGATGGCAATGGGCTGGGTCTGGTGATTTTCCTTACTTCGGTGCGACGGACGTGGTCTTAGGGGTTCACGAACGAAGTGCAATTAACGCGGCACCTGATTTTTTCCGACCAGGCACGATTAAGGACCCTAATGACATCCACCGTTATCACTTCTGGAGTTTGCATCCAGGTGGAGGCAATTGGGCGTTGGCTGACGGTAGCGTTCGTTTCATAAGCTACTCGACCTCGGCAGCGCAAGTGTTGCCAATCACCGCGACTTCATTCAAGAACGTGATTGAAGCGATGGCGGGGCGATCGGAGGCGTACGTCCAGTCAACTCCCGATTGATTGATTGCGACGGCGGTTGGACTCCGTGCAAAAGGAATCGGTTGGCTAGTAAAACTCTAAATTGATTGGATTGTGATGCACAAGTTGATTTGTCTTTTGGTTCTGACTTCGTTTTGTTTGTGCGGATGTACCAAGGAATACGAACCTCCGAAAGAGAGTATTCCAGACATTCCTCCGGGCAGGTCGGCCGTCAAAGCTCAAGAAAGCGCCGACGCGGCAAAAGGCGCGGTTCCTGGCGGCAAGAAGACCGGCGGAATGCCACCTGCAGCTCCAAGGTAGTGTAGCACGGCACTCCGTGCCGTGATTCCGGACTCGCCGTGATTCTCGACACGCCGTGATTCTCGACACGCCGTGATTCTCGGCACGCCGTGATTCTCGACTCGCCGTGATTCCGGCACGCCATGATTCTCGGCACGGAGTGCCGAGCTACACTCGAGCTACACTTACTTGCCCGCATGATGAACTAAGTGGGCGAGCTCGGGCACGATCAGTCGCTCCATTGCCAACCGGACGCCCGCTGGAGAACCGGGCATGGTCAGGATAACTTTCTTGCCAACCCGCCCGCCACTAGCTCGGCTAAGCATCGAGGCTGATCCAATTTCTTCGAACGAGAGCATGCGAAAAAGCTCACCATAACCCGGGATGAAGGCATCGAAAAGCGGTTCAATCGCTTCGGGAGTGCAATCGCGAGCAGCCAATCCCGTTCCGCCCGTCACCAACAGGGCTTCGCACCCATCCGTTCGGATCATTTGCTGCGCGGCTTCACGGATTTGGTGCGTTTCGTCCACCACAATCGCGCGCTGCAAAACGTTATTCCCAGCAGCTTGGATCAGCTCTTCGATCAGTTTTCCTCCCAAGTCGTTTTCCAGAGTTCTCGTGTCACTGACAGTGAGTATTGAGACGGTGATCGGGCGGGCTGCACGACGTCGATGTTCTTGCGTTGAATCAGAAGGCATGGAGGGAGGCTGGAGGGTTGAGGGTGGAGAAAGTTAACGACTTCCGTATGGTAAGCGACGGTTCATACTTTTAGCAACGTGTGGGCCTGTTCGGAATTTTGTGTCAGCCGGTTTTTTCCGTTAATTGATATTTTTTGCCATTCGCTCTCCGAACATGATGCGAAGTGACATAGCGATTCCTTTCATTTTTGGATTGGCATCGCCCGCTGATCTCCATTCGATACGCCCGCCACACAACGATACGGATCGTTTTCGTCCGCTCGGAGCTCGTCTCCGACGGACACCGTTCTGGCGTCCTAGCATAGAACACCAAAACGCGCTCAGGGGGAGACAAGCTCCCGCCTGAGCCGAGACCGTCCGTTCGGAGCTTGTCTCCGACGGACGCCGTTCTGGCGTCCTAACATCGGACAGCAAACAAAAAAAGCCAGTGGCTAAAATACTTAGCGACTGGCGTGAACATTCGACGTTCGAGTTGTTTTCTAGTACCCTCGTTTCAGTCGTTGCTGGCTATTCCTTGCGCAGGATGATCAGAAAGCTCCGATGAAATCGGAGCACTCCTCGATTTTGGAGTGTTTGCATTACATTACTAGCTCTTGCAAATAAGTTGCATAGTCGCCTACGAACTGTTTTGAGAGTTGTTCAAGCTGCTCGGCTGAAATAAATCCCTTTCGGAATGCGATCTCCTCCGGACAAGAAATTTTCAAGCCTTGGCGTCTTTCGACTGCGGCCACAAACTCACTGGATTCGAGCAGCGATTCGTGCGTCCCAGCGTCCAGCCAGGCAAAGCCTCGTGAAAATAGAAGCACACTCAGTTCGCCTCGCTCCAGATAAACTCGATTGACATCGGTGATTTCAAGTTCACCTCGAGGTGAAGGTCTGAGGTTGGCTGCGATCTCCACAACTTGGTTGTCATAGAAATAGAGACCCGGGATCGCATAGTTCGATTTGGGTAGTTTGGGTTTTTCCTCTAGCGTGACCACTCGTCCGTTGGCATCAAATTCCACCACGCCATAACGCTGCGGATCACGCACCTGATACCCAAATATCGTCGCACCACTTGTCTGTGTCGACGCCTGATGTAGTATTTTTTGAAAACCCTGCCCATAGAAAATGTTATCGCCGAGCACTAACGCCACGCTGTCGGAACCGACAAAGTCGCGACCGATCACGAACGCTTGGGCCAAGCCCTCCGGACGCGGTTGGGCTGCATAAGAAAACCGCATTCCCCATTGTGAGCCATCTCTGAGCAATCGTTCGAACTGAGGCAAGTCTTGCGGAGTCGAGATCACCAGTACATCGCGAATCCCTGCCAGCATCAAACACGAGAGTGGATAGTAGATCATCGGCTTGTCGTAAATCGGCAGCAATTGTTTACTCGTGGCCAGGGTCAACGGATGCAGTCGTGTCCCGGACCCGCCAGCGAGAATGATGCCTTTAGTTGTTGTCATTTTTTTAGTGGTTAGTGGTTAGAGTCTATCCGGAAATTGGAATTTCATTAAAGCCTGGAGATTAGCGAAAGGCTCATCCGCAGATTCAGTGGGTAAAAAGCTTGATATAGCTCCGCATCAGCGTGTTGGATTTTTCGCATTAATAAAAAATCAAGCTGACATGCTCGAAAGTAGTCAGGGGCTACCGAAGCAGCCCCTGGCTTGTTTTCTGACTCCTGTGGCGCTCGAG
>JANPNA010000282.1:0-16804 GCA_031427235.1 Pirellula sp. | reverse complement strand
AAATTGAGCTTGAACCTCGAGTCCAACAAGAGTCGTTGACAGAAAAAGAAAGGCCGCGGAACGGGATAGTCGATGGAACATAAATGATCCAAAGAAGATTGAAGGCGTTTTCGCGGCGACAAGTAGATGGGATACAGTCTAAACTGAGGCGCACCTATCTTGCAACCGCTACCCATTGACTTTGCCAATTCCCTCAGGGAGAGGGCGCACAACCACCCTCAGGACCGTTATCGAACACTGGATTGAAGAGCACCATCGCATTGGCCTTCGGAGAAACATAGCGGTCGTCGTTGGGATCGTCCTGTCCTTCGACCATTCCTACGAAGGCGGCGAGATGTCCTGAATTGGTTGGAGACACAGGTGTAGCTTGGGCCGTGGGCCTCAACATTTGCGAGTACAATGGAGATTGTTTTGCGAAATTCAGGCTAGCAGGCTATGCTGCGATTTGTTGAACCGGTGACGAAAGAATGATTGAACGTTTGAATGAACTTTGGCGCACCGGAAGACTGGTGGCAGAACATCCTGTCGCCTCACTTGAGCCTGAAAGGAACGCCCTGGTCGATTGGCTTCGGAAGGCGGAAGCCGAGTATCGACCGCAGTTGCCAATCGCACCACCGCCGCTCGATGTCGCATCGGCGATTTGGTCTGTTCAGCAGTTCTACAGAGCTTCGCAATTGATGGTTCATCGCGAACTGGGCGAAGAGTTCATTCAAAGTGGGTTGGAAACGGAACCGTTCGAGGAGCGAGCGCCATCTTGTCATTCCGCCACGGATGCTATCGCCACGGAAGCTATCGCGTCGATTCACTATTCCGTCGACTTGCTCTTTCGCTTCTTGCCAGATTTGCAGCGGTTGGCGAAAGCGGCCTCTTCGTCGGATCCATTACTTGCGCAGATGGACGCCTGGGCTGCACGATGGCCACTTTCCGCGGCAAGAATGCAGAACCAAACCGCTTGTCAAGAAAAATTGGAACCGATTCTACTTAATCGCTGTCTTCGCCTTATGTATATTGAAAGAGTCCTTGATCGCGGTCCATTTTGCCAAATGGAAATGGAGCGTTGGAACAAAATCAATGCCCAATACGAATGGAAGACATTTGATACCCATCGCTGAATCTTTGCCCATTTTTGAATCCACTCGCCGACTCAACAACGATGTTGTTCAACCGCTCAAGCGGATGTTTGTTGGCAAAGATGAAATCATCGACCTGTTGGCAGTGGCCCTCGTCGCCCGCGAGAACTTGTTTTTGCTTGGGCCTCCGGGAACTGCCAAGAGCGCTTTAGTACGAGCACTCGCCGATAAAATCGACGGGCGTTTTTTTGATTATCTGCTTACGAAATTCACTGAGCCGAACGAATTATTTGGTCCATTCGATATTCGGCGATTGCGAGATGGTGATCTGGTGACCAATACCGAAGGCATGCTTCCGGAAGCAGACTTTGTCTTCCTCGATGAGTTGCTGAACGCCAATAGCTCGATTCTGAATAGTCTACTCATGGCTCTTAACGAACGTGTTTTTCGGAGAGGTCGAGAAACGCGAGCCCTGCCTGCCTTGATTTTTGTTGGAGCCAGCAACCGTTTGCCTGAGGATGAATCGCTGAATGCCTTGTTTGACCGGTTCCTGCTGCGAGTGCGATGCGACAATGTCCATCAGGAACGTCTGCCAGAAGTATTGCAGGCAGGCTGGGCGTTGCAACGGTATCCTTCGAAATCTTCGGGGGCCATTTCGGTATCGAGCTTGCGGGAGTTGCAGGACGCCGTCGACTTGATCAATATTTCTGAAATCGCCAGCGTTTATATCGATACCATTGGCAAAATGCGACGGGCTGGAATCGCGATCTCGGACCGCCGGGCGGTGAAATTGCAGCGTCCAATTGCGGCGAGTGCTCTGATCTGCGGTCGGTCTGTTGCCAATGTTACGGATCTGTGGATCCTTCGGCATATTTGGGATATTCAAGAACAACAAGAAGTTCTTGCGGCGATGGTGGATTCGGCAATGGAAGCGGCCACCGAGTCACAGCGGTTGCTTTCGCACCCTCAATCGCAACAAAATGCACCACCCAATGCAGAGGAGATCGCTCAATCGCTCGATCGACTGCTGGCCATTCTCGTTGGCGAATCCGGGAATGACGCAGCCTCGACCGAACGACTTTTTGCCCGCGATCAATTGTCTGCCCTGGCTACGCGCAGTCAATGGATCGTTGACGAAACGCAACGGACCTTTCTTCAAGAGAAATGCGATTCGGTTTGGACGTTGCTTCAAAAAATCGAAGGGACGTAAAAGATGGCCGCCTCAACCTCCAGTATCCTCATTGCACGGGGACAACCGCTCGATGGCGATGCACTGCGATGGTTGACTCCTTTGCGTGACCGACTGGAGTTCGAAGGGAGCTTCGGTGAAGAACTTTGGTGGATTCGAGCGGATTGTTCTGTTGCCCCGGATGCGATGCGTATCCTGTCGCTCATGCCAAAAGCGGAACTTTTTCTTTTGGACGAGCAACAGCGATTGATTCCGCTCGGAATGTCCGTTCCAGTCGGTGTGTTGCCTGCCGGAGTCCAATGGAAACCGATCCGTCATTGGATACGTATTTGGCTACCCCAACGCCAGACTATTGGGAAAGGCAACTGCGCCCTGCCGTTAGCTTATCCGCTGCAATGGCAACCGTCCGAAGAATTGGGTAACCCGGGCGGATTGCTGTGCCGTTTTTTCGATTGGAGCTCGTTTGTACTCAAGAACATCCAGTCGAAGTGGCGCGGGTTGCGTTTTGCATGTTGTTCGAATTCACATGGCGAATTCGATACTCTGGTCGTTGGCTCACCCATACCAAGCATCCGAGGGGTTCGACTCGTCGATTGCAGTCGAATACTGACACCCATGGCGTTCACCTGGGTACCGGCAGTTCCTGCACAAACGATCCGCCGGTCGCTTCGGGTTGCCGAATCCGATTGGGTGTTGTGGGAAAGTGAGGCATCGATGGAGATCGTGTCGGACAGCGATTTTCTCCCAACAACACGTGTATCGATTCGAGCGACTGCAAACGCGATCGCTCATTCGACTGGGGCAGACTCCTTCGAGAAGCATTTTCAATGAGCATGGAAGCCGCCCAGACTTATCTGATGCCGCAGTCGCATACCTTTTGGAAATGGGACTTGGAGGAGAGATCCGTCCAATGGCTGACCGGAACGACTATCGCCTTTCCACAGGAACTGGTAGCGGTCTTGGAAGGATTCTCGCCGCATGGCTTTCCGAGATTTGATTGCGCCTTGTTGGTGCTGGCTGCATTGCGAGATACTTGGTCACCCTTCCATACCAGTCTAGAATATGACCAACTCCAACTGGGTTGCTTTAAGTATGCCACTTTGAGCGAACGCGAGGCGTTGCTGTTGATCCAACAACTCGATCGTCTGAACGCATTGCCGCGCGAGTTGCGGCTGTCGTTACGGACCAAGACGGTTCTGTGCAACATGGTCCTTGAAGATCTGGAACGCCGATGTATGGGCGAGGATATTCACGAAGTGGCTTGCAGTCGATCAAGAGAGTTACTTTGAAGCTGGACGAACATCATGGGGAATTGCATGCAGCCCCAGCAGCGTTAATAGTAAATGAAAAGCTGCCTAGCATCTTCCGTTGCAAACCGTTCCCTCTTCGGCTTTCGTTGTCCAATTCGAATTGCTACCTTGTTGATAAAGGGCTAATGCTTGGAAATGCCCATGGAAACAGACTTGTCCTTTGGGACAATCCGGATCAAGGTGGGGTCACGCTGCACTCGCAGCTTAGAAATGGCCAAATTGCGTGGGCCGGACGCGATCAAGACCGACAGACGCTGTTCGTGGTTTGGGCGAACGGTACTCATGCGAGTCATACCGTAATGCGATTCGATCTGCGAGACTATGCCATGCTGGAGAATTCCGTACTGATGTTGCAATCGGATTCATTGCAGTTTTCAGTGGACGGAAGCACTCTCATTGTATGTGACGGAAAACTGCAGCAGATTCAGGCATGGGATATTGCCAACGGAGAGATGATCGATGCACTCACGGTAAGGCAAACTGGACTGTGCAATTCATTCCAAGATCGATCTGGGAATTGGTTTGCAGCGCATTTTAATGGCCTTGGATTTGACGTGCTTCCAGTTTCGTTTCATCCCCAGCGTGGCTCTTCGAAAATTATTTTCTTAATGGCAGCTCCAAATCGAGATGGTTTCATTGCAGTCACTCGTTCAGGACGCTTACTGCACTCGAAAGGATCGGACACGAAAATCCAAATCGCGAACAATGAGGACATTCTAGCGGAATGCATAACGGTACTGGGGGACAACCGATGGATTGTGTTTGGTACCTCGACCGGTTCGTTCGTAGTCGAGGTGAATGACGATGGAACTGCTGGCAATTGCACACCGTTTTCCGAGGAAACTCCCCGGCAAACCAATCCGACCCTGGCTTGGGGCGTCGGACAAAATAGAAACTGGATTGTACAAAAGACTTATCGAAATCGATTTCATCGAATCGCTCTTTACAACGGGTGTCTCATCCTGCTGAGGAACCAGCGTGCTTTCCTACTGCAAAATAGCAACAAAACATTGAACTGGGTAGCAAGCCCGCTGGTGTTTAGTGAGCCACTCAGAGTTGAAGCGCATTTTCAACACGACAATAAATTCGAGAAGGAAGTTGGCTTTCGTTTGGAGTTTGCAAGGCAAAATCAAATGGAAGCTGTTTTGGATTCGCGTGGTTTGCTGCATTTGCGATCACAGAATAGCTTGCTTACGGAATTGACATTGACCATCAACGACGGTTTGGCCAGCGGTTGGACTAGCGACGGCCGTTGGTTTGGTTCGGCATACCATTGCGGACCGAATGCAATCTCATCCAGCAATGAGATCGATTCGGACATCCTGCAGCCACTCTTGAAACAATTCTCAGGAGGATTGCATTGATCGATATTACACTCAAGCTGCAACTGGCGACGGCAGAGGCTAGAAACGAACGGCCACCGCGCGGCGTAAGCGATGCGGCCGGATACTTTGTTGAGTCGGAACATGCTCGTCGATGGATCGATGTTGCCATAAGCGTATGTGGTGATCCGATGAACTGCGACTTTTTTCCAATATGGAAGGATGGCTGGCTGAAAGGTGTCTTTATTCGAATGAATTCGAGCATCGAGACGACCTGTGAGGAGGGACACTTGGGGTGTGAAAGGGCTGGATTCGCGGCACGGAGTGCCGTGCTACACTTGGCATGGAAGTCAGTGTCGCTCCCCACCTCGCAGTCCGAGTGCCAGCTTTGGATTCCAGTTCAGTCACAGATTTTGCCAACACCACTTGCGAGTGAATGGCCGGTGCTCGTTTCTGGTCAATCTGAATTGTTGGTCTGGCATCCGGCCATGGGTTTGCTGTCCATCGATCCGAGCAATCGACTTGGGATCGAGTCGTTGATTGCGGCCCCTAAGTCAGAGAGGCGGGGTTGGAATCTGGCAGTGGAGGGGACGGCGTTACCTGAGAGATTGATTCGTGTGGATGCACCTCCACCACCAACGCTGGAGCAATGGCTTGAACAATCGCGAGAAGGCTTCGGGGATCGGAGCAATGGTCTAATGGAATTACCTGCGAGCGAGAAAGAGAAGCTTGGGCGACCGCTCGAAAGCCTGGGCGCAATGACTCGTTCCGCAGTAGGGAGGGCCGTGACATGGATAGCGGACCGGTTAGGTGGATTGTCGGGTGATCCAAGCAAGAAAACTCCCAAACAAATCGAGCCTGTGAAAACCGGAAACGCTGTTGGGCGGAATGCGTCAAATCGAAAAGCGCTGTCCTCTGCTCAGTGGCTTCAAAATATTCGCGAATGGGCCAAGCGACAGATGGAACAATGGAACGAAACACTCGAAGCACGACGCGAGGCTGCGGTGAGTCGATTGCTAGAAATGCTCGATAAGAATCCGGATGAGGGGCTAAGGTATGCGATCCCAATATCGGACGATCCGGGACGAGGACTTGCGGCGCCAGGGACGGATCTGGTCGCGCGCGACCTGCGTTGGGGAAATGCCCCTTCTGGCGGCGTTGACAACTGGTCGGTGAGCATGGCTGCACAAAGGCGATTGCGTGAAAAGTACTTGAAGCTCGCAGGCAGGGAGCTGAGCGATGGACGATATGAGCGTGCGGCGACCATTTTTGCCCAACTGCTCGGCGACTTCCAACAAGCTGCTCAGGCCCTGGAAAAGGGCAAGTTCTACCGACAGGCCGCATTGATTTATCGCGAGCGACTCAGTAGCCATCGCAAGGCTGCAGAAATGCATTGTCTTGCTGGCGATTTTGATTTGGCGTTGGCCATATACGATGAAATGGCCCTTTATCTGGAGGCCGGGGATTTGTACCTGCGGCTTGGGCAAACGGAACTGGCAAACGCCGAATATCTGAAACACGTTGATACCCTGTGCAAGCAATCGCGACCATGCGACGCGGCAGACGTATTGGTCGACAAATTGAATCAACCGGACCAGGCCATCGCACTGCTGACAAGTCGTTGGCCACATGGTCAGCAGGCAAGAGCCTGTGCGCAGAAGACGCTGGATCTACTGTCGCAATTGGGACGACACGGCGAAGCGAAGAATCAGATCGACCGATTGGTAACTTTTCCAGGAATAGCCGAGGTAGGAGTATGGCCCTCGGAGTTTTTGTCTGGCTTGGTGCGTGGTTATCCTGACGCTTCGGTTCGCGAAAACGCTCAACGGGGGCTCTTCGTCAATGCAAGTCAGGTTATACGATCATTGCAAAACGCGAACGCGGTGACAGCGATTACAGCTTCATTGTGCAAAGCGATCCCGGAGGACCGGCTCTTGCATCGCGACTCGCAACGTTTTGCACAAGAAGCAAAAAACACCTTCGATGCACAAGCCAAACGGAAAAAGAGTCTGTTAGTCAAGTTTCCACAACGTACTTTGGGCAAGGCTTTGGAGCCGGTCGAAACAATGATGTTGTCGAAGGATGTCGAATGGTTTGGCTTGATTCCAACGGCGCGTGGTCCGTTGTGCTTCGGTGCGAGGGACGGAGCTCTTTTGGTGCAGCCTATGTTTCCATCGAAACCGCTCAAGAAGACTAGCAGTTTTGGTGCGGAAAGCGAGATTCTTTCGTTCTTTCCAAGTATTGATACGTCACCTTGGCTTCGATATGCAGGAAGCAAATCCCAGACGGGAGAATCGTTTATGGTGATCGTGGGCGAGGGCAATACAAAGGCTGAGTTTGGCGAGGGTTCCTCCTATTGGCTGGATGACCGGTTAACCTTTTATGTCACACCCGCGAGCACCGACATATGCGATTGTTCCTACCCTTCTGACTTTGGGCCTTCGAACCCCGCGAGCCGAGTATTGCTAGACAGCAGCAACACATTTTTCGTCACGAGGAGCCAAGGACAGGTTCGATTGGGGATTCGGGATATTTTTGGACGAGTCAGTTATCCCTCGTTTCCGCCCAAGGACGGATTTCGCGACTTCGAAGAAATGATTTCGCACGAGATGAACTTGCAACTTCCTAACGCGACACAGGCCGAAGAGTTCCAATGGATTGCGGCGCATTTGGCCAGTCTTAAATGGTGTGTCGCCAGACATGACACTCAGCTTCTGATCAGTTGTGGAACGCGGTTCAATGTCTATGATCCATCGACGTTGCTTCAATCGATAGAAGTCTTTTCACCGATCGAATCGATGTGTGTGAGCAATCGTTTTACCCGCCCCCGAGTCATCCTCGGTTTGAATTCAGGAGTGATGATGCAGTGGTTGAAAGCGGATGATTTCCAATCTTGCATAATCGATGACTCGGCCAGGAATTCGCATAGCTGCTTTATGAGGACGGGCCACGTTGTCGTCGCGCATGACGCCGGGATTGACCTTTACAGCAATCAAGGCTTCAAGATCAAGCTGATAGCTTCGCACGTTAGCGATCGAGGCTATGTTGCCATCGAAACAGATCAAAACGTATTTTGGACCCTGACGAAAGACGGTTTCGTACAGAGGTGGGAAATCCGATAGTCTCACCGTCGTGGGTTAACGGATGCTCAGCCTTTGCGGATGAAGTGGGCCGCGTAGCTTCGGACATGTTGACCGTTCAGGACGTGGAATGTTCGAAGCTGTTGCACAACAGAATCGGAGAAGTGGCTGAGCGGAACATGCACCAGTGCTTTTTTGAACAACTTAGCTATTTTCTTTAACGCCAATCCGGGAGCCGACCAACTCAACAAAGCAATGTGCCTGGCCTGCGAGTGAAGACAAGCCGCAGCAACCAAGCGCTGTTCGAGGGTGTCGGTGAAGTCCAGCAATTTGTCTTCCCAAACGTCGGCGATATGCCTGGGCGGGAAAAGGAACATAGCGCCACCATAAGTTGATACGGCAACTCCGGGGCCGAGCAACTCTTTTTGGAATGGCGTTGCGAAAAAAGCCAGTGTGGACTCTTGCTCATGCTCTGCAAACCATGTAGCACGCCATGAGTATTCGCGAGGGTCGGGCTCGTTGTCAAAAAGCATTATCGCGGCGTCGAGGTGGCCAATCGTCGGCGGTTGAACCTTGACGTAGAGCGAACCGTCGTACCAATGGCGAAGTGTCTCCCGAAGGTCGATACCGTCCATCATGCTTGTCGTAAACTTTTCGGTGCGAGCCAAATCGGCACCGATCATACCTTGGGCTCGTTCGATGACTCGATTGCGAAAACTCTCGATGCGAGTGTCTTCGTCGGGCCACGAACACTGCTGGTAGGGGTTCCATCGCATCTTCCACTGACGCTGGTCCAATTTTTGCGGACGTCGATTGAGTTCCAGCGAGTGCCAATGGGTAGGGGGGCCTGGCAACCGACTGGTCATCGACACTTGACCGATACCGGGCAAATGCGCTTTGTCGATTCCCATTCGGAGCGAGGGCCAGGGCAAGGGTTCATCAAACGGATAATTCTTTGCAGCTTCTACCAAGTGAATCGTGTACTGATCTCCCATGACTTGCTGCGATGAACGGGCGATAGTGTAGAAACTAGGGGTGAATCGGCGTTCCAGCAGGGTTTGGTTTCGAATGTACTTGAGGCACTGCGATAACAACAAGGGAGGGATTTTGCGAGCACGATTGCCCATGTCGGCTAAATAACTCTGGCGAGTTGAGATCAGCATTTCCTTGATCCCGTCGACCACCAGCGAACTGTCGTCGTCCAAGAATTTTCTCGCGTTTTCGTACAACCCGGTGATGAATGGGAGTTCTCCCATGAAGAACATCAGCGTGCGAGAGTCCACAGCGTAGTTGTCGGCTGGCATCACGTCTTCTTCGCGGAGTATTGGTGTCGCTCGCTTGTACGGATGTTCGGATCTCGTCGACATGGCTTCCCGCAGCCATGGCCAATCCTGCAGGTCGCAAAGGCACACGATGCTCTTGTGCTTTTGTTTCAGTTCCTTCAATCGAGAAGCCATGAAGTGGATTCGGTCGAGACGCTGTTGGCTCGTCGGATTAGGAATGGCTGGTAATGCGGCCGTGCAAAATCGCTCGATCGTCGTTTCTCGCAATGCAAACGAATCAGGGAAAATCGATGCGTCTGGATCAAAATCCTCGCATTCCTGATCGATAAAATGGAGCGGGGTTCGGTCGGAGATGCCAAACCGGATCGCAGCTATCACCGCCTGGCATGGATCAATCGGGACGTACGACGCAGTCCGAACGACTTCGTCCTCTCCATTCAGTTTCGAGGCGGAATGGTTGGGATCGAATTCCAAAGTAGCAAGCTGCACGACAGCGTTCGGTGTTGGGAGTTGCTCAACACCAGACAACACGGATTTGCGAAATGAGGCTGGAAGTGGGATCGCGATGCAATCAAAAGAATGCTCTAGCAAGAACCGCCGAACCGCAACTGCATACGAAGCGCTGCCGTGAACCACCGGCAGGAGTGTTAACGAGTCGTCGAATTGAAGTGAATCCATCAGGCACGCCTCGATACGGTTTTGCCCTTTCAGGGCGACGGCGGAAATTTCGGATCAGACCCAGGGCGGCGATTCGCTCTGCCCTGGGCTAAACTGTTCTAGCCCGTTGGGCTAATAATCGCACGGGAATTGCGATTTCTATCGCAAAATGAGACAAAGCACTATCTGTGAGACTGATTGTATCAAGTCTATCCCTCCTCAGAAGCAACGGATGTCGATTTCCATTTTGTGTCGTTTCTCAAGTGAATCCTGGAGCAATTGGTTAATTAGCACAGCGATGTAGTGGAGATGTGAGGGAGCACAACGGAAATGCAGTTTTTGGCACGAAACTTGCTTTTAGTTAATTTTTGTATCGGAGCCAAATTGGCCAATTGCATTCGTGGAGGAGAGAACATGAAGACACTTATCGAAAGCAAAATTCAGAGGATTGTCTTGGCAACTGGATTAGTTGCTGGTGTTGCGATGATGGATCAAGTTCGCGCTCAGGGGCCAGCTATCGCTCAACCCGTTTCGACTTGGTCTTACACGGGACACTCCAGTACCCTTGTCGAGGGAGCACTTCGAGGTCAGTCGGCTGTCATCAGTTCTATAGGTCAAACGGTTTATTTTGATTCTCTGGCGGCGATCAACTACACGGAAGCGTACAAGCGGGCGATTGAGAACAGTGTTGCGGTGACCAAGTCCTACTACGAACGACGAGCGATCCGGGACGAGTACATGCTAAAGTACGCTCCGAGAGCATTCGTGGGAGAGGCTAGAAAGAAATTCATAGAGTATTATTCGCCAAAACGCTTGTCAGCGCAAGAGTTCGATTCGCAACACGGGAAACTGACGTGGCCGCACATACTACGCCAGGAACAGTTTGCCCCCGTGAAAGATCGGATTGACCAAGTCTTCAAAACTCGCGACCTCTCGAATACTGGAGATGGCAGCACGACCCACCGCGAGGTTTACCAGCTCAGCAACGCACTAACTGGTTTACTCCGTGAAAACATTGGAAATATGACTTCGGACCAATATATCAACGCCCTGGAATTTATCAGGTCGGTGGAACTGGAGGCAAAAACGGCAATGCCGGGCGAGTTTAAGGCTGTACCGGTGATTGCTGAGGAGGAAAAGCCAGTCGACCCAGTCCCTGCGATCAATAAAGATTCGGATACAAGCAGCGTGCGAGCTAAGGCACTCCGGGCGAAAATATAATTGGAATAGTAGGAAGATTCTCCTCTCAGCTTTTTTGGTAGTGTGTGTGGGGTTGAGAGGGGAAGAGGTTGCCGAGGAGAGGTCTTGCGAAAGCGATTCCTCTCCTCGGTTTTTTTATGGATGCCTGCCTCCGTCGAATTTGGGCATCGATCTTTAGCCGGGCTGAACCGGACGCTAGCGCGTTCCGGCTGATTAGCCGCAGGGCGCTAGCCCACGGTTTTCGGCCCATGATAAGATCGACGCCCGAAGTTGCTCCAAGCAAATTGTCGTGGACAATTCTTGCTGCCAATTACCGGAGTTCCGTTCAAAGAGGTATCATATCGGAAACACAATTCTACTTTAAAAGATTACCGATTTGCAACATGCCATATCTGGACGCAATTACAGGCCCTGCAATGGGGCGTCGATATCCGTTGGAAAACAGCCAGTACGTCATGGGGCGGCATCCTGAGTGCGATATCGTTCTCGAAAGCGGTTCTGTTTCGCGGCAGCACGCAAGAATCTCCAAGAACGGCCCAGGATTCGTTTTGGAAGACCTCAAAAGCCGAAACGGCACCTTCGTAAATGGTCGACTAATCAATGAATCGACCAAACTCCTGGAAGGGGACACCATTCGGATTTGCGATATTGAATTGAACTTTCACGAAGAGGTTGAATCCTCAGCTTTGACGGTCAATCCATCCGGCGAAGGATCCGCGTTGGGGATCATGATCGTCGACGATGGCGACAGCAGTTCCTCGTCCCGATCGGTGACCGCGAAATTGGATGTTCGCGGTAGCCAATATGGTCTGCAATTGAGTGCTTCACCGGAAGCTAAACTCGCCGCCATTCTGGAGATCATGAAGAATCTCGGAAGAGCCGTTACGCTCGATCATGTTTTGCCAAAAGTCCTAGACACGTTGTTCACGATTTTCATTCAAGCGGATCGAGGATTTATTGTCCTCAATGACGCGGAAGGTCAACTGAAGCCAAGATGGGTCAAGACACGCAGACCGGACCAAGAAGAAATGGTACGTGTCTCCAAGACGGTGCTCCGTGAAGTCATGCAAACCAAGGAGGCCATTATTTCGCTGGATGCCGGGAGCGATGCCCGCTTTGAGTTGAGCCAAAGCATAGCCGATTTTCGCATTCGATCCATGATCGTTGCACCGCTTCTCAATAGCGAAGGCGAACCGATCGGAGCTATCCAAATCGATACCATCCAACAAAAGGGTGGTTTCGAAAGCAAAGATCTTGAGATCCTTGCAGGTATTGCAAATCAAGCTGGCATTGCAATCGAAAACGCCCAATTGCATGAACAAATGGTTCAACAGCGATTGGTCAAGCAAGATTTGGAACTCGCGAGCCAAGTCCAGTTGGCCTTCCTTCCCAAGGCCGCTCCAAAGATTCCTGGCTACTCGTTCTTTCAGTATTACAATCCTGCACAACAAATCGGCGGCGACTACTTTGACTATATCCAACTAGACAACAATCGCATTGCTATAGTCATTGCCGACGTCGTCGGCCATGGAGTTGCAGCGGCCATGTTCATGGCCAAGCTATCTGCTGAGTGGCGGTTTGCCTTTGCGACCATCCCGGATTCGCGACTGGCCCTCGCGACGCTCAACGAAAGAATTACTTCCCTGGGTGTCGAAAAGTTTATCACGATGGCGGTAATTGTTTTGGATTACGTCGCTCACAAAGCGACGATC
The DNA here is from genome assembly GCA_031427235.1 of Pirellula sp. GTDB lineage: Bacteria > Planctomycetota > Planctomycetia > Pirellulales > Pirellulaceae > JBKCUI01. The sequence continues at coordinate 3,981 of JANPNA010000282.1, read as the reverse complement.
GTCATCGCCGGCCACATGCCCCCAATCATGCTCATGAAAGACAAGTCTATCCAGGAACCTGGTGCCGACGTGGGCGGTCCTCCATTGGGAATTATGGCCGATCTGCAATTTGATGCCTTCGAACTGGAAATCCAGCCGGGGGAATCCATGACCTTGTACACCGATGGAATCTTTGAGGCTCCGAATGCCCAGGGAGCTCAGTTCTCCATTGACCGCGTGCGACAGCAAGTGGCGGCCTGTGCGGGAGACATACAACGTGCTGGAAACGAAATTATCGATCGTGTCACGAAGCACATTGTGGGCTGCGACCAAGAAGACGACATGTGCTTGGTCATCGTCGGACGCGACGCATAAGCGGCCTTCCGCTAACCACCGATGCGTTTCAACACGGCGTCCAGTGTCGGCTTGATCGCTGCAGCGCTGGATTTGAGCCCTTGCAGTTCCTTGGGCCAAAGATCGATTTCGATACGTTGCACGGCTCCAGCGCGACCTACCATCGTCGGTACCGAGATCGCAACGTCGCGAATGCCATAACAAGCGCCGTCTTGGACGGTGCTCACCGGCAAAATGCGTTGTTGGTCCAAAGCGATGGAATGAATCACGTCGCGGATCGCGATCCCTACGGCAAAACCAGCTCCCCCCTTCTTAGTCAAACACTCGGCACCCGATTGCTTCGTGCGCGTAAATATCTTTTCAGCCAAGGTGTTGTTCCAGCCTGGGTATTTTTCCAGTGACAACGAACCCACGGTAGCGCTCGACCAAACCGGAATCATGCTGTCACCATGCTCACCCAAAATCAATCCATGGGTTTGAGTCGGTGCCGTTCCCAATTGCTCGGCGATCAATGAGCAAAATCGAATCGTGTCCAGTTGTGTCCCGAGGCCGAGTATTTGAGTCGCCGGAAGCCCTAGTTTCCTGGCAGCCACGAAGGTCAAGATATCGACTGGATTCGAAACGACCAAAACAATGGCAGAGGACTTTGGGCCAGCTTTCTTGACTTCATCTAGGATACCGACGAACAAATCGGTATTGCGATTGATCAAGTCCAGCCGAGATTCTTCCGGCTTGCGCCGAAGTCCGGCCGTAATGCAAATGATGTCCGAAGTAGGAATGTGCTCGTATCCACCGGACGAAATGCGCTGATCGGCAACACTCGGACCACCATGCATGATGTCCAGAGCCTGGCCTGCGGCTAAGTTTGCGTTTAAGTCAAGCAGGGCAATCTCTCGCACAATTCCACCGCATTGCAGGGCAAAACCTGCACACGAGCCGACTAGCCCACCACCGCCGATAATACTGACCTTCATGTTGTTTGCTATCCTGAATTTTTTTTGAATGGAATTACTGTCGTAGCTGAATTCGTGAGAATTCAGGGAGGGACTGAATTATTGGGCAAGCTGCTTCATGACTTGCGCTGTGATCAGCTTGACCAACTCCTCTTGATCGATACCCACTAACCCGTTTCCAGACGATTGGGAACTGTTGGCCTTGAGTACCGGAGCGATGCCCGCCATCGACTGACTCACTGCCTGCTCCACTTGGCTAGCGCTCAATGCCGCTGGCATCGCGGGGGGGGCTGGAAACGCTCGACGCTGAACCCCTGACTCTTTCCATGAATTACGGAAAATGTCGTTGGCACACACATCGCAGTTCTTGTACTCGTCCGTATTGCGAGGATCGGACCAACCCCACTGCTGTTTCAGTGTAAGCAACTCCCGTTCTTCTTTTTCGCTAAAGTAAGAAACGTTGCCCAACTGCCGGGCCAACATCAAGATACGGCAATACGCATCCAGAATCTCTGTCCACCAATAGGCTTGTTCGACATCGATCCCATAACTGACCGTTCCGTGGTTCGCCAAGATGATAACATTCGTCTTCTCGACAAACGGAAGAATCGTTTCCGCGAAAGCCTTACCACCCGGTGTCTCATATCGGGTGATGGGAACGTCGCCAAGGAACACTTCGACCTCAGGCAAAACGCACTGTGGGATCGGCTCGCGTGCGACGGCGAAGGCTGTCGCATGAGGCGGATGACAGTGAACGACGCTCTTGATATCCAATCGCTTCTTGTAGATCTCTAGATGCAATAACGCTTCGCTGGATCGCTTCTTGATCCCGGACGTCTGTTTGCCCGTCATGTCCATCGTGCAGATATCTTCTGTTTTCAAAAAACCCTTGCTGTGCATGGTTGGCGTGCAAAGGACTTCGTTTTCACCGATCCGAACTGTGATATTGCCGTCATTGGCTGCGGCAAAACCTTTGTTGTAGAGCCGGCGGCCCATTTCGCAAATGTCTTGTTTGATTTTGTGTGCATTCATGGAAGTTGGTTCTCGGGTCGTTGAAAGTCGGTTGGTTGGAGGATCGTTTTTGTAAAAAGCAGTTTACGTACGTTTCACGTTGAGTTCGTCAATGATTGCCGCGTTGTACGCGTCCACTGGTTTCTGGCTTGGTCGGAACGGTTGCGCCGCTTCGGCACCATCGCTGACGGCGATGATCGAACCGTATGCTGCACCTAGGTCGTCCCAAACGACGACTAGGTCTGGATCTTTGGATTCCTTGCCTAGCAAAGTTTCACCGTAAGCTTCCGCGGTTTTGAGCGATGCCCCCAGGAAACTTGGATGAGCACGGCTAAGCGTCACTGTTCCATTAACTTGATATAGTTGCATCGTTCGGTTGGCTTTCGATCAAGATTGGTTCTGCAAGTGTTGAAAAAAGCGTCTTGCAACATTACAAGCCGATGGGACGTTCCACGTCTTAGTCGACAAAATCAAAACATTAGCTGGGACTTCTTGCAAAACGTCATTGAGTTCCGGCCAACTCGATACGACTGCGGGTCGCAGTCGATCGTCGCGAGCCGCTTGCCAACAAGTTGCATGTGGTGCGCTGACGATCACCACCCCCGCTTGATGACCGTTTCGAATGCCATCTGCAATCGTTCGCAAGGCGGTGGTATCGTCGGTGGCCATTTCGCAGACCTTTGCTTGCTTGGAACAAAGTTGCTTTTGCACAGAAGGAATCCATTGGGTGCTGCCTGCAACGATCAATCGTTGTGGATGTCCACTGGTTGCTAGGCTGGAGTCACCGACTGCGTTCGTTGTTCGAGCCACTGAGGAGCCTCGAACAATTGCGACTTTGAATTCCTTGCAGTAGTCTCGAGCGGCGGGCGTCAAAACGGCAGACGGCTCGATTTCCACCAGTTGAATACCTAGCAGCCGGTTCTTCAAGGATTGAAGGCTTACGACTCTATCCAAAAGACTCAACGTTCCCGGCTGCGGTACCACACCAATCACAGTCGTAGCGCCACTAGTCAAGGTGGCGAGCACCCGACGAACGATACTTTCAATTTCTGCGGCGGTGGTAGGGATGATGGAGTGGGGGAGGATTGGAGAGTTGGAGAGTTGGAGAGTTGGAGAGTTGGAGAGTTGGAGTGGGGAGTTGGAGTGGGGAGTTGGAGTGGGGAGTTGGAGTGGGGAGTTGGAGTGGGGAGTTGGAGTGGGGAGTGGGGAGTAGTGGAGTTATGTTAGGGAATCGATTAGGCCTAGGACGGACCAACGAATTGGGCTGTTCTCGACTCCGAAGGTTTCCCGTACCGAACTACCATCGCTGGTGAGCATGACCGTTTCGCCTTGACCAGCGCCAAGATGATCGACCGCAATCAAGGGTGGACCATCCGGTGACTTTCCATCCGCCTGCATCGGCTGGCATACCAATAGCTTGAGGTTGTCCAAGCTTGGATGTTTGACGGTGGAGGTCGCGTTTCCGAGTACAAGTGCGGATTGCATGTTGCTGGACTCTAAAGTGTTTTGTCGGACTACGTTGGCTGGTCACTAGGACGAAAGGTTGCTGGTTCCCCCAAGCACGTGCAAATCTTCGATCAAGGAACAACGACGCTCTCGCGTAAAGGTCAATGGTGTCGTCACTCCTTCGCCTGTTGGACCGGCGATGGAAAACGACAGATACCCTTCTCCGCCCAGCCCGAGC
>JANPNA010000281.1:0-4899 GCA_031427235.1 Pirellula sp. | reverse complement strand
TGGATTCGCTGCGCAGTCGACTTGCGGTGCATGCATTGGTGCACCTGAGTTGCTGTTCGCTTTCGAATCACCCGCCTCAGAGGTTCTTTCTCCGACCGTATCGCAATTGGCAGCATTCTCGGAGCGGATGCAGATCACGGTCGAAAGTAGCCATAACCCTGACTTTGCTTTCGGATCACTTCGACAGCTCCGGATGGAACAGTTGTTGTACCAGTCACTAAGTCTTCCTTGCGAAGGGATTTCTTTTTCATGGTGTTCTCGCACGCCACGAATCGAACGCCCTTTTTCATTAGTGCTTCTACAAGTTCTGAATGCTTGGTTTGTTTCGTCACGACGAGAATGATGCCCTCACCATGGCATTTTCGGCATCGATCTTTAGCCGGGCTGAACCGGACGCTAGCGCGTTCCGGCTGATTAGCCGCAGGGCGCTAGCCCACGGTTTTCGGCCCATGATAAGATCGACGCCGTATCGAGACCTGCATTTTTATTTCCTTTGTTTGGTCATGCTAAACATACGTCGGTCTGATTATGGGGAATGCTGCGCAGTCCCAAGCAGCAAGAGGTAGATAGCCATGACGCAGCCGATAATAGATAGGAACGCAGCCACAACAATGCCTTGGGACCAGCGAGGTGCGCTATAGGGCAGGCTCATTTCAATACGTCGCAAAAATCGAAAATGCTCCCAGGCAGCAAGCAAATTCACGATCACGCCGACAACGACCAGAGCAGTACCGATCCATAATGAAAAACCCGTCTGATGATGGTCTGATATGCTTACAGCGGGTGTGATTTCTCGAAGAAACAGACCGAAGCGGGCCACGACAAACCCCAAACCCATCATGGCCAAGCCGGTCCGCACCCATGCAAGAAGCGTGCGTTCACCTGCCATACGGATTCTGGGATCCTCCTCTATCATTAAATCCTGATTCATCGGTTCACTTCTTTCGGTGGCAAGGTTATCTCCCGAATAGGTTACGCTCATCGCCGCCTCTCGCAAAAGTTGGCGGACAGACTACCTGACCGTTAATCGGTCGATTGCAACCAGACCCGCAATCAAAACCGGGATGAAAATTACTAGAAAGGTCGAGAGCGGAACGCCGAAAACCTCAGGCAACATGAGTTTGCCCCGATCACCTATCTTCATAAACGATTTTTCGAGTTTCCCTGACGCTTCAGCAAAAAGGTAGGAGCCCATCATTAGTCCGGCAACACCAGCAATCGCGTCCCAGTTTCCCTGGCCCAGGGCTGCGGCTCCCGTTCCTGGACAATAACCAATCATGGCGAATCCAATCCCGAATACCAAGCCACCCAAGATGTTCGCAGCGTAGCGTGTTGGTTTAATATGAAGTTTCACTAAACCCATCGCATGCATGCTAAAAATCCCAACGCTGCCCACAATGATTGCAGTCAGCATCACCTTGACCACAGTGAAGTCTTCGAGAAGGAGCACGCCAAGCAAAATGTGATACTTGGCAACACCTCCCTTTTGCAGCAGAAACCCAAATATCAAGCCAAACAATAATCCCAAGAGCAGTTGCTTGCCAGCGAACTCCTTCTCCGCAGGTGAGTCTTTTTCCGGGCCCCCTTTGTCGATGGGTAGGTCTGCTCGATTGTCAATCTTACTCGTTGTAGCCATGATTTATGAATTCCCCGTAACGAGGTGTCTTACACGTTAAAGCCGAAACATCAACATTGCGGTGGTAATTCCGCCCGCGAAGAAACAGATTAATGCGATCCACGATCCAACAGATAGTTGCAATGCGCCGCTAATACCATGTCCACTGGTACAGCCTCCGGCCAGTCTTGCGCCGAAGGCCATGAAGACGCCGCCAACTAAGGCGACCACCATGCGCAGAGCAAAACTATCTTCACCAAATCTCGATACCCACATTGATGGAAGCCATTCACCTGTAAGTTCGCTGCCTTGCCATGCCGCTAGAAACGCTCCTCCGATCGCACCGACGACGAGCATGACTTCCCAATCGATTGCTGGCTTGTTGTCTTGATAGTATTTGAGCGATTTCGTATGCTGCGGTGCCACCATATTGCCTAACATGCCAGCGAAACGTGCGTAGGCTGTGGATGCTCCCAGTGGCTTGTTCGAAAAGTAAAACGTGAGCATCGTCAGTAGACCAATCAGCGCCCCGACTAAATAGGGCGACCAAGCTGGCCCAGAATATTGCAGCGGATCTGTCCCCGCTTCCTGCGCGCAGGCGAAGGAAGGTCGCAGAAGCAAGAAAACTGCGGAAAGGATAATGGACCTTAACATGGAAATGCACCTGCCGTAGGAGTTATTTTTCGACTGGATAGTTTGCGTTCCGCCAAGCCTGCCAGCTTCCGGGGACGTTGTGTACTTCTAAAAAACCTTGCTTCTGCAGAATGCTCGTACCGAGACTCGCTCGATAACCACTGTCACAATAAACGGCCACAGGCTTCTTCTTTACAAGTTCACGTCCACGCCTCTCGAGTTCGGGCAAGAAGATATGAATCGCACCGGGGATATGGCCCTCTTCCCATTCCTCAGGGGACCGAACATCGACGATTTGGAGTTCGTTCTCACGCTTCTTCAATTTGTGAACTGTCAATTGATCGACTTCGATGATCGGCAGGCTGGCATTGTCCCAAGCCTTCATGCCGCCTACCAAATAACCAGCAAATTTCGTGAACCCAGTGCGAAGAAAGAACGGAACTATCTTTTCCACTTCCTGATCGCTTTCGAGCACAAGGAGAATTGGTTGGTCGGGATCAAGTAGCCAGCCAGCCCATATCGATAGCTCAGGAAGGCCCGCGATATTGAGAGCACCTGGAATGTGTCCGCCACCAAAAGCTAACATACTTCGAGTGTCGATCAAGACAGCACTGCCGCGTTTCATTGCGGTTTCAAATGCCTTGGGTGGAAGACCGGGCACGAAAGGCAAGTGACCAATAACTTCAGGGCCCTGCGCATTGAGTTTTTTCATTCGCTTGTAGTACGTGGGCTCAGGGGGTGCCGTTGATAAGGCATACTCTTTAAACTCCTTTTTGTCAGGGTGCTGCAAGAATGGATTGAACTTCCGCTCATAGCCGATCGTGCTGGTTAGCCGGTCGCCGATCGAGGCGCCGCAGGGTGAACCGTGTCCATGCGCCGGATAGATGATGACGTCGTCGTCGAGTTTCAAGTAATAAGAGTAGAGCGTGTCGAACAAAGCTTCTGCCAGCTTTTCCGCTTGGTCGTCCCCCATCAGATCAGGTCGACCGGCGGAATTGACGAACAACGAGTCGCCCGTGAACACGCCCCACGATTTTGGCGCTCGCTTCTTCTCCGCGGCCTCATAGGACATATGTTCTGGCGTGTGCCCTGGCGTATGACGGGCGGTCAGTACCAGATCACCGAATTCAAAGGTGTCGGCATCCTTGATCGCTTTGTGATCGAAATCGTACTTCGCTTTCCCCTCTTCACTTACATAAATGGTCGCGGCTTTGACGCGATCAGCCAACTCACGAGATCCACTTACGAGGTCAGCGTGTATGTGTGTTTCAAAAATATGTGTGATGGATACTTTTCGCTTGCGAGCCAGTTCGATGTAGATGTCGACATCCGCTCGCGGATCGATCACAGCCGCCGTACCCGTCTTGTCATCACCGATAAGATAGGAGAGTTCAGCAATGCCTTCGGTCTGAACGGTTTCTAGGATCATGGACATAGTCAATTCCTTGGAAAAAGAACACAACGGAGATGGAAATTACAGAAGCGTTCGATCAGACTCGACGAGCTGCGATGAGAGATGTGAGTTTTTCTTGCGATACGATCGATCCCAAAGCAGCGCGGCGGTGCCACCGGCCACGAGCAACGAGACCCATAACCAAGGCGACGTGTTCGTTAGGTCCGGCAGTGTAATCTTCCCCGAGTCCCCTAGTGCCTGAATAATGGGCTGCAACTGTTCATAAAACACGACGAACGTTGCCGCTCCGGCGAACATCCCTAGAACCCCAACCAGAGCATCGCGACGACCCTCGCCACATCCTGCCACACTTGTGCCTGGACAGTATCCAAAGACTGCCATGCCGATTCCAAACAAGACTGCGCCCAGTAGCACGCCCCCCAACAACATCGGCCGAATATGTAGCGAGGCCAGGTCGGCTGCGACCAATGCAAATACACCTACAGAACCCACCACGACTGCGGTCCCCATCATTCGAACAACGGTCCAGTCCTTGAACAAAAACTGGCCAACGATCACTTCAAATTTCGAAACACGCCCCTTCTGTAGGAAGACGCCGAATAGAATCCCTGTGACTAACCCAAGTAGAAGTTTTGGCGGTGAATCAAACATGACTGACTCCTTCCTTTCCGTAAATAGCCCAGACGGTCAAGGTAGCTATCCCGAACGCCACGATGATAAAAATCCAGCTGGACACGGCTAACTGCATGGTGCCGCTAATTCCATGTCCGCTGGTACAGCCCTGGGCCAATCGAGCGCCGAACATCATCAAAGCGCCAGCGAAGAACGCGGCAGCCAATCGCTTCGCCGCACTATCACCGAAACGCCAACGCCAAAGTGGTGGAACCACGGGCGACCCACGATCACCCGATAGGCTCGAGCTAATCATGGCCCCCAAGAAAACACCAATCACCAACATCCACTCCCAATCGATCTTGGGTGGCTTTCCCTCCGCTTTCTTCTTTGCGAAATATTCATTGGTTTGCTCGACGTGCGGGACAGCTGCCTTCTCCGCTAGAGCCGCGCTATATTCGAACGCCGTCGTAACACCAATAGGTCGATCTGCGGTAGCAAACGCGAACCAACTCAGTAGCCCAATACCAGCCCCGGCAATATACGGGGACCAGGATTTCCTAGTGAGCGGGTTTTTCATGCTAAATTGCCTGTGTTCGTAAATTGACCAGAATGGACGGTATCG
>JANPNA010000280.1:0-13146 GCA_031427235.1 Pirellula sp. | reverse complement strand
GCACGTACGGATCTGTGCGGGGGGCGGCCAGCAATGGCCGTTCCTACCGCGATAACCGTTTTTTAGTTTTCGTTACGTCGAAAGAAACGCAATGCGTTTTGACGGGCTTGTTCAATAGAGCGTGAACTCTATTGATACCCTCGGGGTCAGGCAAGCGTTATCAGTGTTCCGGTCCGACGACCTGAACTCGCTCCTGAATCGTTCCGGCGGGTTTGCCGATATAGCGAGCTTTGACCCCCTTTTGCTCGTTTCCGGAGGCATTGGAAGGTAGCGCAAACAAGTGGGCATGTTCGCCCGACCGAGTGGATCGACCGGTTCACTTTGCTTCGTCGGCGCGGTATCCTAACGCTCCGATCTGTGGGTCGCCTACGGCCCAAAATCTGGCCAAAGAACAATTCGCGGTCGAAAATCAACAGTTTTCAATACAACTACACGGAGGGATCTTATCATGGGTGCAATGGCAGAAGCGTTGGTGGCATATGCGCAACCGCTGATCGACGAGACGGATGGATCTGTAGAACAGATGCAACATGCGTTTGCGATGAGCAGTCTTTGCTACAACCTCGCGCTCATCCCGGAAGAGAGTCGGGAGCGGGTGATTGATGACATGAAAATCAGTCTCAAAATGAGTGACAAGAAATTCGAAAACTTTCGGCGTTCCGTCATCACGCCTATGATCCAGCGACACCAGACGATGTTTGCAAAGACATATAGCCCTGACTCAACCGACGTTGCGAATAGCGGCCCTCGGCGTCGGACGGGACCAAAAGTAGTCTCAACTACCGAAGAAAACCCAAAGACCGATCGCTACGCACCTTGTCCCTGCGATAGTGGCCTCAAGTACAAATTTTGTTGTGGTAAGAAGTAGGCCTCTCCTTGTCGTTTCTCTGCGCTTTACTCCTTCACGTGGGAATTGTTTTCGACACGATCCTAGAGTTATGGTAAGCATCCCCCGAGTAAACTCGGGGGCATTGGCATGCCGTCGGCTTTACGCCGAAGGATTGCACGCCAGCCATCGCCTACGACTACGGGTTAAACGAAGCCATCGGCTGCGGCTTCGGGTTAAACGATGTCATTATCGACAAGGAATTACGACTTACTCGTCCATGACGTCGGTTTCACGGCTTCGAGCTAAATCGGTAACGGAGTTTTCGAACTTCTTCGTAAGTTCCTGAATCGACTCCTTTGCCTTGTCTCGATCGTCTTCGCTGATTGTCTTGTCTTTTTCAGCCGTATCGACAGCTTTGTTCGAATCGCGTCGAACATTGCGAATCGAAACGCGGCTCTCTTCCGAGAGGTCCTTAATGCGCGCAACCAATTTTTTGCGGACGTCGGTGCTCAATGGGGGAATATTGATACGAATGATTCGGCCATCGCTTTGAGGGTTGAGCCCTAGCTCACTGGCAACAATGGCTTTCTCTATCTCCTTGATGGTGCTCGAGTCGAAAGGGCGAATCACCAGCTGTTGAGGCTCCGGAGCTCCGACGCTAGCCAGTTGCTTGAGCGGTGTTTGCGAACCGTAGATCGTTACTTTTACGGAGTCGAGTAACCCTGGTGTCGCACGCCCTGTGCGTATTCCTGCCAAATTGTTTTTGAGCACGCCGAGAGCTTTGTCCATGCGGTCTTCAGTGTCCATCAAGATGTTTTCGACACTCATATTGCAATACTCCTAAATGGGAAAAGAGAATGGTAGGTGGGTTGGAATTCAAGTAGTGTAAATCAATTCGCGTTTACTAGAATACGTTCGCCTGACGCGGTGCGTGGACTGATACGTGTCCCGACTTTTTGACCGCTCACGGCTTTAACGATGTTGCCCTCCTTCTTGAAATTGAAGATCAAGATAGGCAGTTGATGGGTCCTACATTGTGCAATCGCAGTGGAATCCATCACTTTGAGATTTCGTTCGATGACGGTGTCGTAATCGAGTTCGCGATAGAGGGTGGCATGTGGGTTCTTTTCGGGGTCTTCGCTGTAAACACCATCCACGCGTGTGGCTTTGAGAACAATATCGGCATCTAACTCGAGGCCGCGATTGGCTGCTGCGGTATCGGTCGTCACGAACGGCGCACCCGTTCCTGCCGCTAAAATTACGATTCGCCCCTTTTCTAAGTGGCGTATCGCCCGGCGACGGATAAAGGGTTCGGCCACCCCGTCCATCTTGATCGCCGACATGACGCGCGTTGGGCATCCGATATTCTCCAAGGCATCTTGCATTGCAAGCGCATTGATGACCGTTGCAAGCATCCCCATGTAGTGAGCGGTTGCTTCCTGGATCATCTCGCCGCTCGAGCCCTTGAACTGGGCTCCTCTCAAAATATTACCGCCGCCGACCACCACCGCAATCTGGCAACCGAGAGCATGGGCTTGTTTTATCTGCTTGGCGATCGCGGTCACCTCATCCATGCTGATCCCTCGCTCTCCCGAGTGAGCCAAGCTCTCGCCGCTCAGCTTCAAGATCACACGACGGTATTGTGGACGCTGTTTTTCAGACGAATCCTCTGGCATATTTAACTTGGCTTTACGAGGGACACGGGGCATTCGGAACGATCGTTCTCAGCCTCTAAGCTCAATAATAACCTGAAAACGAAGGAGCAACGAGCAGGGGCACAGCTTTCTCGCAAGTCGCACAGGACCCTGAGAGGGTCGTCCAGCTTGGTGCCCCGCTAGCGCAAATGCGCCTCGTTAACGCACTTTTGCGGAGCGAAAGGGGTTATTTGTGGACGAGCGAGGCCCTTCGCTCGATGAGTTCCTACCAAACCTGAGCGAGGGCCTCGCTCCGCCACAAAAAGTAACATGCATTGAAAAGTCGTGAAAAACCTGGGCGGTAAAGGAGAGGCATTGGCGTTGCAGCTCAAAATTGGCCGCGTTTCACTGTCTCTGACTTTCGAGCGGGGCTTGTCGATGGTCACCTTCGGCGGGTAGGCTACGCGGGTAGGAAAGTTGTCACTCATGTTCTCAATGTCTAAGGTTTGTCGCAATGAAGTTATTCGAAGGCAAGAAGGGATTGATCCTCGGGGTTGCAAATGATCGCTCAATCGCTTGGGCAATCGCTCGCGAGATCATGGAACACGGCGGGGTCTGCGGCTTTTCCCATTTGCCCGACAAACCTGAGGATGAAAAAAAGAAAAACCGGATGCGGGTTTCAAAATGCACGGTCGCATACCCAAGCCAAACCGCCTTTCTCGAGCCCCTCGACGTACAGGATGACGCACAAGTCGATGCATTCATGAAAATGGCCGGCGAAAAAATGGGAAATATCGACTTCCTCTTGCACTCGATTGCGTTTGCCGACCGCGATGACTTGTCAAGAGATACCGTCGAAACCAGCCGAGCGGGATTCAAGCTGGCGATGGACGTCAGTGTTTACAGTCTCATCTCGGTCACCAACGCCGCACGACCGATTCTCAATCCAGAAGCCTCAGTCCTGGCCATGACCTATTTCGGAGGCGAAAAATGCGTTCCGGGTTATAACGTAATGGGAATCTGCAAGGCCGCATTGGACGCAACGGTGCGATACCTGGCCTACGACATGGGCCCAAGAAACATTCGAGTCAACGCTGTCAGCGCTGGACCACTCAAAACCTTAGCGGGCGTCGCGGCTGGCGTCGGCGCAATGCAAGAGTACTACGGATACGTTGCACCGCTTGGGCGTTGCGTCACACATGAAGAAGTTGGACGCTCCGGTGCCTACTTGATGAGCCCCTATAGCGGCGGCATCACCGGCGAAATCTTGCACGTCGATGCGGGATACAACATCATGGGCAGCCCAGGCCGGTTGCTGCACGAGTTCGCGAAGAAGTAGGAGAAGTAGGAGAAGTAGGAGAAGTAGGAGAAGTGGAGGGGTGGAGAAGTGGAGGGGTGGAGAAGTGGAGTAAGGGAGTAAGGGAGTAAGGGAGTAAGGGTGGGCCGATGAAAATACAAGCCCGACGCGTAAGCGAGGGGTCGGAATCATCCCTCGCTTACGCGTCGGGCTTGTTTTGACGCCGTTAGTTCAACTATTGGCTGCGATTTCATCAGGCCAGAGTTGTGGAGTTGTGGAGTTGTGGAGTAAGAGCTTGAAATGAGGTTGCAGCAGTATGGAACGAATTCACATCCGTTTTAATTCCTTGCACCGCCGGGCGTTTCTTCGGGGAAGCTCGTTGGTGCTGAGCGCGTCTGCGCTGACAAGTTCCAATTCGCTTTTTGACGACGATATACCACCCACACTTCGCGTTGCGTTGGTGACCGATATGCACTACGCCGACAAGGATTCGGTTGGTACTCGCCACTATCGCGAGACACTTCCAAAGCTTGCAGAGGCTGCGACTCAGTTCGCAACCGATAAGCCCGACTTCCTTGTCGAACTCGGCGATTTGATCGATGCCGCCGATTCGCCCGAAGTGGAACTCCGTTACCTCGCGAAGATCAATGAACCGTTTGCAGCCATCGCACAAGACAGACACTATGTCCTTGGCAACCATTGTGTCGATATGCTGACCAAGGAAGAGTTTTTAGGCCACGTTGGGCAAAAGGAATCCTACTATTCCTTTGATCGCAAAGGGGTGCACTTCGTCGTACTCGACGCATGCTTTCGCAAAGACGGCAAGCCTTACGGTCGCAAGAACTCAGCCTGGGATGATGCCAATATCCCGGAATCCGAAATCGATTGGTTACGCCAAGATCTCAAGAAAGCAGAGGGCAAAGTAATCGTTTTGGCTCATCAGAGACTGGACGGCAACAGTTCCCATTGCGTGAAAAATGCCGCCGAAGTTCGCAGTGTTCTCGAGGGTTCCAAAAAGGTCCTTGCGGTATTCCAAGGCCATAGCCACCAAAACGCAACCACCGAAATCGAACATATCCACTATTGCACCCTGGTTGCGATGGTCGAAGGATCGGGCGAAACCAATAACAGCTACACGCTCCTTGATATACACTCAAACGGCACTCTCCACGTCCGCGGCTTTCGCAAGCAGAAAAACTATGACTGGTCTTGATTCCAAAAAACGCAATGAGTGGCTTCGCTCGCCGAAGCTTTTAGGCAGGCCGGTCCATGCCATAATGTCACTCGCCTTGGTGTTGTCGGTTATGTTAGTTTGTTCGTTACAAGCGCAATCGGAATCGGCTGACAGCAAACAAAGAATTGTGCTTGTTGAAGGCGAGACAGCCTTGGTCATTGGGATAGCAATCATGTCGATTTCCCTAAGCACCCAATTACTCGAGGTGTGACTCCTTGGAAGATCAACGATGGTTGGCTCAATGGAATTCAGTTCGTCGAAGCTATGAGAGGCATTACACCATTGGTATGGTCTGGCAAAGAGTATGCTGGGAGCCGCGCGGGTTTGGACAAAGACATCGTGGCGTGGTCCTACGAACGTCCGGCTGGCGGCCGCTCTTTCTCCTTCACAGGCTTGGACGCACATTCAGCCTGGTCGCTACCTGGCATGCGGCAGTTGGTAGTCAACGGTGTATTATGGACCGCGGGCATCGAAATTCCAGAGACGGGTGCGGCCAATGAAATCGATGAAAGTCAGCTCGACAGCATGCTGACGCCGAGAAAACCCAAAAAGCCTGCCGCGAAATAAATTGCCGTTGATAGGCTAGCGAGGTTAACGCGAAACCAGAACAGTTCGTTGAGTAGTTCAATAGAAACGTTCTTGTGGCAAAAGCACCACATCGGCCGCTCGAAATGATTTTTACGTGTGTTTTCTTGATGAATCCGGTATGCTGTATAAATATGTCGCTGGAACACTTGGTGGCGTCGATCTTAAGCTGGGCCGCGAAACACTTTCGCTAGCGTTCCTTAGTAGCGTAATGCGTCAAGCATTTCGTTGACGTCCAGCATTCACGAAAGCTTTGACAGCTTCCGCTACGATTTAAATCGGCCCGCCTTAAGATCGACGCCCAACACAGTCATGCTTGCACTGAATGGGTACTTGCTTTTCACTCGTGGTCAATCCATTGGCAAGTTGCTCACCAAAATCCAAATCGTTGATTTCAAGAGTGGGGATTTACTACCATTCTTACGGGTCTACGTTTACCGCTATCTTTGGATGCTGCCGCTCCTTGTGGTCGTAATGCTCATTCCTGGTGCAATTGACGACCTACTGGTTAACATTGTCGTCCTAATCGACACATTGATGATATTCGGTGCGGAACGTCGATGTTTACATGACTATATCGCTGGTTCGAAAGTCGTGCTTTATCGCGAGAACCGAAAAATGCTCGCGTGATTCTGTTTCGGCTGCCGTTCTTCCATCCGAGGTTCGTATCGCTGTTTTACCTCGGATGGTCCTACGTGGATCGTCGCAATCCATTTGAAATGTGGCCACAGAGAGTGTACAACTAAGCGTGCTGTCTATCCCACCTCCGCCTTTTCTTTTGGCAAATAGGACGCAATGACCCGTTTCGCATTGCCTACCACTTTTTTCCTGTTGATTCTGACGGGCCTTTTCGTTTTGCAGCTTAAGGCCGACGAAATCGATGGGGCGGAGTTCTTTGAAAAGAGAATCCGTCCCGTTTTGATCGAGCATTGCTACGAATGCCATTCCGCTTCGGCCAAGGCTATCAAGGGTGGGCTTCGTCTCGATACGCGAGAAGCAATGCGCAGTGGTGGCGAAAGCGGGCCTGGAGTCGTTCCGGGTGATCTTGAATTGGGTTCCGTCGTCTCGGCCATGAAGTACGAGTCGGTTGAAATGCCTCCCAAGGGAAAACTCAGCGAAAATGTTATTGCGGACTTTGAGAAGTGGGTCGCCGACGGCGCCATCGATCCACGCAATGCTGAGTCCGTTCCTGCACTGGCAACCAAGCCGGAGATCGATTGGAAAACAGCCTCTGCCTTTTGGTCCTTTCAACCACCAAAACGGGTTGCCTTGCCGAGCGTCGAATCGACTCAATGGATCCAACGACCTATCGACGCGTTCATTTTGGCAAAACTCGAAACCGAAGGGCTCTTTCCAAACGAAGCCGCAGACCGGCGTACTCTGCTTCGTCGAGCAACCATTGACTTGATCGGCCTGCCGCCATCCGAACAGGAAGTGCAATCCTTCGTTCAAGACGAATCGCCATCCGCCTTTCAAGATCGAGTGGACCAACTCCTGGCGTCCGTTCGATTCGGAGAACGATGGGCTCGCGTGTGGTTGGATGTGGCTCGTTATGCCGAAGACCAAGCTCACATTGTTGGTGACGACAAATCCCTCTTTTTTCCGAACGCGTACCTCTATCGCAACTGGGTCGTTCGCGCATTCAACCTCGACACGCCGTACGATCAATTTGTTCGCCTACAATTGGCAGCGGATCTGATGTCTCCTGAGGATCGTGAAGATTGGGTAGCGTTGGGGTTTATCGGGCTCGGTCCAAAGTACTATCGCCGCAACGCGCCGGATGTGATGGCGGAGGAATGGGAAGATCGAGTGGATACAGTAACACGTGGCTTGCTCGGTGTGACCATCGCTTGTGCAAGATGCCATGACCATAAATACGATCCGTTTCCAACCGAGGATTATTACGCGTTGGCTGGCGTTTTTGCCGGGACCGAGATGCTCAATATGCCTCTCGACGATTCGGTGGAAGCCAAGGATGGGCATGCCAAGGACCCGGACAAATCCATGCATGTCATCCGCGATCAAAAGCCGCGTGACATCAAGGTCATGATCCGAGGAAATGTCGAAAACGAAGGGGAGCTGGTAGAACGCGGTTTTCCTCGAGCCCTAACTGGCGGCGCGAAAGTTGTTTTCAAGAAGGGCAGCGGGCGATTGGAGCTAGCCGAAGCGATCGGTTCGCCCAACAACCCGCTCACGGCCCGCGTGATCGTCAATCGCGTTTGGGGGCAGTACTTTGGAAAGCCGCTCGTCGGCACCCCAAGCAACTTCGGCAAGTTGGGTGACCGACCCAGCCATCCGGAATTGCTGGACGATCTTTCGGTTCGCTTTATGCAAAATGGATGGTCGCTCAAGTGGTTGCACCGCGAGATTGTATTGTCGGCCACCTATCAGCAATCCAGTGCGATCGATTATATAAAGCAGGAAAATGACGCAGCAAATCAGTGGCTTTGGCGAGCCAACCGTCGGCGGCTGAGCGTGGAGGCTTGGAGGGACAGTCTGTTGGTGGCTTCTGGTGCCATCGACTATTCGTTTGCCAAAGGCTCAATTCATGCAAGCAAAGCGACCGATGTGCGTCGAACCTTGTATAGTTCAATCAGTCGTTTTCAGTTGGACCCACTGTTGGTGCTATACGACTTTCCGGATCCAAATACGCACAGCGAGCGCCGGAGTTTGACCACGACTCCACTCCAAAAACTCTTTGCTATGAACAGTGATTTCATGATGAAACAAGCCGAACAGATGGTGGATCGGCTGATGAGTCTGGATGTTTCAACGAATGAGGATCGTATCCGCAGCGCTTATGCCTCTATTTATGCGAGAAATCCAGACCATGAAGAGCTACGTTTAGGACTGGATTTTTTGAAGGAAAGTAGCGACGGAAAACGTCAGTGGACGAAATACTTGCAAGCCTTACTGGCATCGAATGAACTTCTAATTGTGGACTGAAAGAATATGGATCCAACTAACTTTTCACGTCGACAAATGCTGCATAGCTGCGGAGCGGGCTTTGGTGCGTTGGGATGGATGGGAGCCATGGCCAATCAGGGTTTGGCCAACATGGCCGGTGACGTTTCGTCACCGATTGGCATTCCGCATTTCCCGGCGCGCGCGAAACGGGTGGTGTTTTTGTTCATGAACGGTGCTCCCTCGCACGTCGACACGTTTGATCCGAAGCCGATGCTCGCCAAGCACGAAGGGGAGCAACCCTCTGGGAAACTGTATCGGGAATCGAAAGGCTCGGGCTACCTGCCATCGCCGTTTCGTTTCGAGCAGTATGGTGAGTCGGGCATGGTCATGAGCGAATTGCTGCCCAACATGTCGCGTCATGCCGATGATTTGTGCGTCATTCGTTCGATGCACACGGATGTTCCCAATCATGAACCTGGATTGCTCATGATGAACTGTGGTCATTTGCAGCCGGTGCGTCCCAGTCTGGGTTCCTGGATGTCGTATGGACTGGGCAGTGAAAACCAAAACTTGCCATCGTTTGTTGTACTGAGTCCGGGGCGACCTGTCGTTGGACCTCAGCTCTGGTCGAATTCCTTCCTTCCCGGACAGTATCAAGGAACCTCGGTGGACACGAATGATCTAGACGTCGACCGGATGGTTTCCAACATTCGACATCCTTTGTTGGGCCGTGCGGAACAGCGGCAGCAACTAGACTTGTTACAAGCTCTGAATCGTAAGTACATGCAAGCCCGGGAAAACGACGCGGTTTTCGACGAGCAGATTCGGGCGATGGAGTTGGCCTTTCAAATGCAAAGCGAGGTTCGCGAAGCGTTCGACGTGGCAACGGAATCGAAAGAGACTCGTGAGATGTATGGCGAAACTCCGTTTTCGAACAGTTGCTTGATTGCTCGGCGGTTGCTGGAAAGTGGCGTGCGCATGGTTCAAGTGTATTACGTCACCAACAAGAACAAACAGCCTTGGGATACGCATTCGGACAACGACAATCAGCACCGCAAGTTATGCGCAGACAGCGACCGAGCGACTGCGGCATTGCTGACGGATCTGAAGCAGCGTGGGATGTTGGACGATACTTTGGTGATTTGGGGCGGTGAGTTTGGTCGCACACCTTATTCGGAGATCAACAAGAAAAACGAGAAGGCGAAACCGGGTCGGGATCACCATCACACAGGTTTCTCGATGGCCTTAGCGGGCGGAGGAATTCGAGGCGGACTCACTTATGGAGCGACGGACGAATTTGGGATGAACGCTGTAGAAGATCGAGTTCACGTGCATGATTTGCACGCAACCATCTTGCATTTAATGGGATTAGACCATCAGCGGTTGACTTACCGGTATTCAGGGCGGGATTTCCGATTGACGGATGTCCATGGCCGAGTGGTCAACGAGTTATTCACGTAGGTCCGGCTGAGGACAGTCGGACCTACGTGAAGTGCATTCCTGAATCCACTTTGCTCTGAATCAACTTTGCGGAGTGAAACCGAGAACGAGGTCGAACTTCGCGGCAAGTTCTCCGATACGAGAACCCTTCAGCGGCGAGAAGTCAATGGTCACTGAATCTCGCTGCTTTACGTCTTTGATGTTTTTCCAAACGCCATCCGCTTCATTACCCGAATGACCTTGGATATAGCACTGTGTAACCAGCAAATCCTTGTTGGATTGCTTGATCTTGAAGTGCACATGTGGTGCACGGCCGGGATAAGAAACTGGCTTGATAGTACGGAACAGATACTCGCCAGTGGAACCGGTGACAAAGCGTCCGAAGCCCTGGAAATTAGCGTCCTGTTTCTCCTTGTTTCCCGTCTTGGAGTGGAGGTAAGCACCGTTGTTATCACACTGCCAGATCTCCACAACAGCATTGCGCATCGGTTCACCTCGCGAGTCGAGGATGCGTCCGCTCAACCAAGTGACTTCTCCAACTGCTGGCGTTAGCGAATCATTGAGGACGAGCAAGTCGTTGTCAGTATCCAACGGCAGGTGGTCTGGATAAAACGGCCCCTCAGTTTGTTTGGGCGTGCGTGTGAGTTCCTGAGCGAAGGCGCCGGGGACGGCAAAGAACGCAGTGGTGGCTCCTAAGCCGCAGAAAAAATTGCGACGGCTGCGAGACAGGCGAGTTTTCGATGAATTCATTTTCAATTCTTTCTAGTGCATTATCCAAGGTAGGAATTGGGGTAAAACTGAGCCGTAGGCGCTAGCCGCGACGGTATAAAATGGCACAAAAAACGCGGCTAGCGCCTGCGGCTCAATCCAAAAACTAAGGTTGGATAAAGCACTGGTTTGAAACCGGAATTGACCGTTAGGTCCATTGCTACACAACAACGTCATTTTACTTCCAGTACAATCGGGCCAATCACGTCAGCTTTTGGAGTCACTCCGAGCCCGGGTGACTCGCTGGCTTTCATGAAACCCTGTTCGCGTTGGGGAGCGCCATCCGCATTGCTAACCGTATTGTAACTATTGAAGTCGGTGCTTGTGAAACGGAACGCTTCGGGCGTGCTGTGAGCAAAATGAGCGATCGCTGCCGTCGTGATGTCGCCACCCCAACTGTCTTCGAGCGTCATCGCGATCCCCATCGAGACGCACAGATCGCGAGCCTGCTTTGCTTTCGTCAGCCCGCCGAGTTTGCTAATTTTCAAATTCACTACGTCCATAGCTAGATCATTCTTGGCACGCAGAAGCACATCGAGACCATCAATGTTTTCATCCAGTACAAACGGAAGTGTCGTATTGCGTCTCACTGCCAAGCACTCTTCGTAGGTCAAGCAAGGTTGTTCGATATAGACATCCAGATCGCGTACCGCACGAACGACTCGCATCGCTTCGTGTTGTGTCCAACCGGTGTTCGCATCGGCCACCAAGCGATCGGTTATCTTTAATACAGCGCGAGCTGCTCGAATGCGTTCGATGTCGGTATCGGGATCGCCACCCACCTTGAGTTGAAACCGCGTATATCCTTGCTTACTATAACTGGCAACGTTTCTGGCCATTTCATCAGGCAGCACCTGTGATATCGCGCGGTATAGCCGCACACTTTCGCCGTAGCGGCCTCCCATCAAAACGCAAACGGGCAATCCGGTCGCCTTGCCCAGGATGTCCCAGCAGGCAATATCAATACCTGTTTTCACATACGGATGTCCCTTGAGTGCGGCGTCCATTTGCAGGTTGAGCTTACCTAGCTCGCGAGGATCCATACCGAGCAAATGCGGGCCTAGTTCACGCAATCCGCTTCGCACACCTTCGGCGTAGGCTGGCAAATAAAACGGCCCCAATGGACAGACCTCGCCGTAGCCAATTAGTCCGCTGTCTGTCTCTACACCAACAATCGTACTGTCAAATACGGAAACGGACTTGCCTCCAGACCATTTATAGGAGCCCTCGACCAGCGGTAAGTCGACTCGGTGAGCAAATATCCGAACGATTTTCATGAACAAAATCCTGTTGGCAATTTCGGTGATAGACTAGCATGATTGTATCTCACTATGCTCTGATGCAATTGGACCAAATCGCCGAATCGCAGTCAATGGAATCCAAACATGACTGGCTGAGCCGCGAGTTATAGGGTGAGCCGATTGCGGGTTACTTGCAACTTGAGGGAGAAAGTAAATGAACGCCAAAGACATCGTTGCCGAGCTCAAGAAGCTCGGCAACGCACAAACTAAGAAGACCTGGATGAACCACGGCGCCCAGGAGCCGTGCCTCGGCGTCAAGGTCGAGGACATGAAGAAGATCCAGAAGCGCGTCAAGATGGACTACCAGCTTGCTCTGGATCTCTACGACACCGGTATCGCCGACGCAATGTACCTCGCCGGACTAATCGCGGACGACGCGAAGATGACCAGGAAGGACCTGCAGAAATGGATCAAAGGCGCCAACTCGCCTTGGGTCGTCGAATACACTGTCCCGTGGGTGGCGTCTGCGGGTCCGCATGGTCGAGAGATGGCCTTGAAGTGGATCGAATCCAAGAATGAAACCATCGCATCGGCCGGCTGGCAAACTTACAGCAGCATGGCCGCCATCAAGGGGGACGCGGATCTCGACCTTGCCGAGATAAAGTCACTCTTGCAGCGCGTGGCGAAGTCGATCCACCAGCAGCCCAATCGAGTCAAATACGTGATGAACGGCTTCGTCATCGCCGTCGCCTGTTACATCAAACCGCTCCACAAGCTCGCGGTCGAAACGGCCAACGGCCTCGGCAAAGTCGCCGTCGACCTGGTTGGGGCGTGCAAAATTCCGTTCGCGCCCGATCATATCAAGAAATTCGAAGCACGCAGCGCGATCGGCAAGAAGCGCAAGTCGCCGAAGTGTTGATCGGACTGTCGAGGCCCGCGGAGGAGGATTCACTATGACCGCGCACAAAGTGTCCGCGCACGGGTTCAGCGCAATCGGTAGAAGCGTGGCGGCAATCCTCGGAAAGTCAAAACCCTGAAAAGGGACACCGTCGATGTCATGGCCGAACCAGGCGCTGCAGCAGCCGGCGGCCGCGATGTTGGTTTCCGTGGTCTTTCTCTCAGCGCGCGGCCGCCGCTGCGGAGCTTTAGCGTTAGGCCTCCTGGACAGGCGTCACATCATGTTCAACCACATGCATCTCATTCGCGACGAC
>JANPNA010000279.1:0-38729 GCA_031427235.1 Pirellula sp. | reverse complement strand
GGGGGTACAAACTTCCCCCAACCTTTTTGTTTTCACATAATAATTTTTTTTTGCGGTGGGGGTGTTGGTTTTGTTTTTTTTTTTAATCTGCTTTTTGTTCCTGTATATATAAAACCACCCACTACCCTAAAATCAAGCTGTCACAAAGCACCAGCTCGAAATAAGGTGGCTGGCAAACGCGGCTCGATGCCAGTCGAAGCACCCGCGATTTTCGAACGAATTGGAATCGACGCTGGCGTTTGGTCGGAAACAGTGAAGGAATTTGGTCGCTTGTTCAAGAACGTGGCGGGGAAGTCCACGAGTATTGAGCAAGGGCGAATTTCGAGCTGCGCCGGTCTGGCGAATCGGAGGATCGTTTTGGGCCAAATGGGTAGGAATACGACTCTCTCGCCCTTTTCCGGACCAACGAGATTTTTCGAGATCGCACCATCACACCGTTGTGGCCCCGCCCCCCTCCACAATGTGCTGTGTCCCTTCGTGTCCCAATTCGTTGGTCGTGCATTTGAAGCGAGTCTCGGCACCGAGGCAAAACAGAATCCGAAGAAGCCGAGCGCTCCGCGAGGCCTCGAACGATGGCTTCTTGAGACAAAAAACAATACCGAAGAAGCGACCGCATTAGCCATTGGAATTGCAAAACTGAGAGAAGAGGGGACTCGATTAGGTGATATAGCTGTATTAGAGAAAACCAACGGGGCGCTAGCGGACCTTGCCTTCGCTTTAGATAAACTTGGGATTCCCTACTTGCTAGAGAGCCCTGGCTTATTTTCGACTCGGGAGGGCTCTCTGGTCTTGTCAGGACTTCGGCTGACTGCCGATCGCAACGATTCACTTGCAGCTGCAACGATCATCCATCTTAAGAGCGATCCAGACATTGCTACGCCTAAATGGCTCGAAGAAAGATTGCTTGAAGTTCGAGCAAGTGTCGAAGCGAAGGAACTCCAGATCGCAACGGAAGATTCCAAGCCTGTAGAATGGCGATCGCCGTGGCATGGAAACCCGGTGTTATCCAAGCTGGAAGTAGTCAGTTCAAGCGAAGGATCAAAGGGAGTGGCTTGGAGGACGATGCGTTGGTTACACACGAAGGAGCTGCCGCACGTGAGAAATCGATTGAAGAGAGTATTCGATTGCTTTACGTTGGATGCACACGTGCAAAGCAAAAACTTGTCCTTGCTCATCGCACTTCCAAATATGACTGGTTGAAGCAAATTGCCGACATTGACTTGATGTTGGACCCTAATTTGGAGAATGGCGAACATGAACTTTCGGGAATCGATACGACTCTCGTGATTCGCCGATTAAATGCCGAGGCCGACGAACATGTAGCGATTTGTGATAACGCTGCAAATTGGTTTGCAATTGCAGAATGTGAGTCGCGAACCTAGGAAAAGCGCTTTCACTCACCAAGTGCGGTCACATCGGGCGAGCATTGCATTGTGCGTGTAGAAGATCTGAAGGGACCATCTTTGTTTCCCTCAGGGGCGAAAGAAGAGCACTATTCGGCGATGCGACACATAATTATTTGGGTGCAATGCCGTCGATGCTCGGACTCACGGAAGAACAAAAGCTAGTTGTTGCCGATCGCAGTATTGCAGGCTTCGGAATCACGGGAAAAATTGCGCCGCAGATGCTCGTTGCTGCTGGTGAGAGATTTAGTAATTGGGTAAATGAAAAATTTCCAAATGCAAAATGGTTTACAGAGTTCCCCGTGAGCGGGCAGCGAGTTGCAGGGGGGAGTTGGCGCGGTGCAATCGATTTGGTTTTGGCACTGGCTGATGGCACGCTGGTTGTCATCGATCACAAGAGTGCCCCAATTCGTCGCGCTGTTTGCGAGGCGAAATCGCTAACTTACATTGGCCAATTGCGGGCATACGAAGAAGTACTTACGAGCCGATGTGAAACCGTTTCAACGAGTTTCATTCACTTCCCTTTTGCTGGAACTGTCGTCGAGCTGGCTACAGCGTTGTCTTCGACGGGGCGTATGCGGCTCGGGAGCTTGTGCGATCGCTGATCGACGAAGGTGCCACCTGATTCGTTGTACAAACTCCTCTGCATCTTTGGATTAGTTTTATTCTAGAGCGGCATTGCCCTAGGCTGGAAATCCATCGACTCAAAACTCGTAGAACTTGAAAAGCAATAGCGATGAGCGTGGCGTACTGCGGCAACGGTTTCTGGCGATTCCCACGCCCTTCGTAAACTCAGGGGCGTGCCACACGAGAAAACTGACGTGCCACACGAGGACAAAGGGACGTGCCACACGGGGAAAGCCTATCGCATCAGCACACTATTTTTATGTGCCGTAAGTCCTTCTTTGTCTGCTAATAACGCTACGTCCGCCGCAATCTCTCTCAGGGCATTTTGATCGAATTCGATGACGCTGCTCGATCGCAGAAAGTGATTCGATGATAGTCCGGACGCCCAACGGGCTGTGCCACCGGTTGGCAAGACGTGCGACGGACCCGCCGCATAGTCCCCCAAAGCGACCGGTGAAAAGTGACCAAGAAAGGTCGCACCACTGTTGCGAATTTTGGCCAAAAGTCGGCGCGGATTGTCTACCGCAATTTGAAGATGCTCGGGCGCTATGAGGCTAGTCACTTCGCACGCCTGATTTTCATCTCGACAAAGAACCATCGCTCCAAACGCATTCAAGGAAGCAAGCGTGAGTTCTGCCCGCTCCAAAGTTTCAAGCTGTTGGATCATCGATCGCTCGATTCGATCCAAGACGTGGTTATCCCAGCTCACGACAATGCTCGCGCCCGGCGAATGCTCGGCTTGGGCGAGTAAATCCGAGGCGGCGAAGTCAGGATTGGTTGTTTCATCGGCAAGTACCACCACTTCACTTGGTCCAGCGATGGAATCGATGTCAACATTCCCGTAAACAAAACGTTTGGCTAAAGCCACAAATAGATTCCCAGGTCCAACCACCTTGTCCACCGCAGGTATTTCGGGAATTCCGTAAGCCAGCGCGGCTACCGCCTGTGCTCCACCAACCGCATAGACCTCGCTTATGCCCAGTTCATAGCAAACCGCCAGAACATCTGGGTTGTATGCACCCAAAGCAGTCGGTGGAGCAACGATCGTTATTTGCTCAACTCCTGCGCATTGCGCCGGAATGGCTGTCATCAATACCGTCGACGGATAAGCCGCCGCGCCCCCCGGCACGCAAATTCCAACTCGGCGTAGCGGTGCATAGCGTTGTTCTAAGACGATGCCTGGGCTAGGTCGTGTGACAACATTCTTATGTAGAATGGCCGTTTGAAATCCAGTTATGTTCGCTCGAATACGACGTACAGCCTTCAAAAACCCGGGCGAAGCGCTAGCATGGGAACGGCTTAGCATCTCTGCAGGAACACGAAGCGTTTCCGAAGTGGTTTCAGGATTGTCTAAGGCTCGTGCATAGAATAGTACAGCCTCAGTGCCTTGCTTTTTCACGTCGTTGCAAATGCGCTCGACGACACTTTGAGGCGAAAGCGGTTCTCCGAAAACCGACAGGGTCAGTTGTCGCCCTCGCTCCGAAACGACAGAACCATCTGGACTTAGCTTTTTCCTCAACGTAGAAATATCGACAGCGAACGAATCCAGACTGGCATCCAGTCGTTCGATGCATAGAGATTTGTTTGTCATTGAGAATTCATAGATCAACCGAGGGAGGCCAGTTGCGCTTCGGTGAAGTTCACGTTGGATGCTACTGACTGAATGTCGTCGTGATCCTCGAGCAGTTCGAGCAACTTCATAACCGCAACCGCAGTCTCCGAATCAACTTCGACGGAATT
Organism: Pirellula sp.; assembly: GCA_031427235.1. Taxonomy (GTDB): domain Bacteria; phylum Planctomycetota; class Planctomycetia; order Pirellulales; family Pirellulaceae; genus JBKCUI01. The sequence continues at coordinate 34,959 of JANPNA010000279.1, read as the reverse complement.
GCTTGGGACACGCGATACTTCTTTCATTTCTATCTCAATACTCTGGGCCTCGATCGCCTCGACTACGGTACTATAAACATCCGTCGTGCATGCGATTTCATACACATCGCCGACTTCCGTCACGTCATCGGCACCGTTTTCTAAAGCTAGCTCCATCAGCTTTTCTAAATCCACGGACGATTGCTTGATGACGATCATCCCTTTTCTCTCAAAGAGATAGGCCACGCAGTTCGTGGACCCCAGACGTCCACCATATTTCTCGAACAGTTTTCGCACTTCTGGCGCGGTGCGATTTCTATTGTCGGTCATGATGTCGCATAGCACGGCAACCCCACCCGGTCCGTAGCCTTCGTAGAGGATTTCTTCCACATCCCCGCCATCGATTTCGCCAATCCCTTTTTTGATGGCCCGTTCGATGTTTTCCCGTGGCAACGAAACTGCTTTTGCATCTTGGATAGCCGTGCGAAGTCGGACGTTTCCACCGGGATCACCGCCCCCAAGTTTTGCGGCAACAATGATCGCTTTGGACAGCTTGCTCCAGAGTTTACTCCGTTTGCTGTCGACCAAAGCCTTGCGGTGTTTGATGTTTGAGTACTGCGAATGTCCGGCCATCATTTTCCTCCTGTCGAGGAGTAATTAAAGGGTCTTTGTCTAATTCGAAAAATGGATTTGAATCATCCAACAACTATCGTGGTTTTTTCTTGGTGGGACTAGCGCTGCTGGTGGTTTTCGCCGGCGAAGATTTTGGAGTTGCTTCCGGTTGTTTTTTGGTCGGTTCCACTTTTTTGGTTGCAGGCTCTGGTTTTGCTGCCTTGACCGGAACAACGGGGGTTTTTTCAGGCGGTTTTGCTGTGGACTTTGAGTCAGACTTTGCTTCAGGTTTTTTCACCACCGGCTTTTCGTCTGGCTTCTTGACTTCGGCCTTCGCAATCGTTTTCTTTAAATCAGGTTTCTTGATTTCAGCAGCCTTCGCTTCGGATTTTTTCTTCGTATCGGGAGTCTTGGCGGGCTCTGGCTTAGCCTCAACCTTGGCAGGTACGTCCTTGGGCTTGCTCGCAGCAGCCACAACTTTCTCGGCTTTCTTTGTCGACGAGGTCGCCTCCGGCTTTCGAGCACTTTTCGCGGGTTCTGGAGCCGCAGGAGCAGCCTTTGTTTTGGTTTGCGAAAGAGTCGGTGTCGAATCGAGAGTCGCTACGGCTGCAGGCTTGGTTTCCTTTTTGGGCGCTGGCTTTTCGACTGCTTTTGGCTTCGGTGTAACGCCTAGTTCCTTAAAGACGGCTAACACGGCAGCATTCTTAGGGTTCTGATGAAACTCGACCGCGAATTGATGCAACAAAGACGCAAATTCAAAACCCTTGTTCCTTGGAATCGCCCGTTCTACTCCTGGTAGGCTTTTCTTTTCAGCTTCCGCCTGGGTCAGGATTTCGCATTGAACCATGATTTCCATGGTGAGCGTATCGGCAGGGATCGCGTGACCTCCCAACGCATTTTGCGAAACATAATTCAGAACAAACGGCGTAATCCCTTTCCAAGCTGTAATTTCCTCCGTTGCCTTGCTGAGGTTTGCCTTTTTCATGTCCTCTATGTCGTATTGATATCTTGCCTCGAAAAGAGATTGTAGACATCGCTTAATCCGATGGCCAGCTTGAGTCGCGTTCGGCAAACTGCTCAAGGCCTCTCCAAGTTCGACGACCGTCGTTACTCGAACTTCGTTCCAGTCAAAATACGCTTGTTGTAGTTTGGCAAACGCTTCGTCTGCCTGCTCCGATCTAGCATCCTCGAGGCAGCAAGCGTAGAGCAAGTGCTCAAGCACGCTTCGCTCACCCGGTTCTGGCAACGTCTTGAAGTGCTTTTTCAGAGACTTATGGATCTGCTCGTATTTCGCGGCTCTATTGCTCATGTGGTCGATTATTTGGGTCTTATGTTGCTTGGGGCAAAGGCGGTGAACCTTGAGGAATTACACTTCATCGGATTGAGAATGATCGCCGACCGGAGGATCCGGGGCAATTGATTCTGCAGCACCATCTAATGGTTTCTCTGTTACTGGCTTCTCTGTTGCGGATCCACTCTTTTGCTTTTCGAGTGCAATCTGGTCTAGGATTTGAGCCACAGCCAACGACTTTTTAACTCCCGCATCGGCAACGAATTTAAGCTTCGGCGTATAACGAGTATCAATGCGTTCCGCGATCTTGGACTGCAAAAACCCAGCCGAATTTTGCAGGCCTTTCAAACTGGTGGCTTGCTGACTTTCGCTACCCATAATGCTTATCAGCACCTTGGCTTCACGCATGTCCGGAGCGACTTCCACTCCGATCACTGTGATATTCTTGACGCGAGGGTCGCGTATCTCCGTCAAGATCGCCATGGCGACAACTTCCCGGATCGCTTCCCCTGCTTTTAACAACCTGCGTGCGCTCATTAGGACCTCGATAGCTCAAGAGTTCTGGCTACCTCTTCAATGCGGTACGCTTCCAAAACGTCATCCACTTTAATGTCGTTGAAGCCTGCAAGTCGAATTCCGCACTCAAGCCCTCGTTGAACTTCCTTTGCGTCATCCTTCACTCGTTTCAACGTATCAAGAGCATAGTCACCGATGCGTCGTCCTTCGCGATTGACTCGAATACGGCATCCGCGTTCGATCGATCCCTGGGCAACATAGCACCCAGCAATCGTTCCGACGCGGGATACCGTAAAGACCTGTTTCACAAGAGCACGACCGAGTTCTACGACCCGTTCCTCTGGCTTGAGCCGTCCTTCGATCAACGCCTTGATGTCCAGCGCGAGATTATAAATGATATCGTATCGGCGAATCTCGACGTTTCGAGCGTCGGCCAAGATTCGAGCCGGTTCATCTGGAATGACGTTGAAACCAACGATGACTGCTTGCGATGCACTCGCAAGCGTTACGTCGGCTGCCGAAATCCCACCAACCGACCTTTGCAGAATCTTGATCTCAACCTCTGGATGATCCAATTTGGTCAATTCCTTTTCGATGGCTTCGAGCGATCCACGTGCATCGGCCCGAATGATCAGGTTAAGAACAACCTTGTCGTCTTTGACACCCAGTTTGCCTGACTGCAGCAATTCCTGGAATGTCTCAAATGAAACCTTAGGCGATGTACCGGAAAGCGACTGCGATCGAACGATGACCTCTCGGCTCGCGGCGATTTGGCGGGCTTGTCCAATATCGTCGAGAACGTAGAAACGCTCGCCTGCCTCTGGGGCTTTGTCCAAACCCGTGATGTTAATCGGAGTGGATGGACCAGCTTCGGTCAATTGTTTGTTGCGTTTCATGGTGTCATACAAGGCTTTGATTCGACCGAAGGACGAACCGCACACGACGATATCACCGACTCGCAAGGTTCCGCTTTGAACCATAACCTTGGCGATCACGCCTCGGTCCGAAGCTTGTTCGCTTTCCAAGCAAACTCCCATGGCCGCACGCTTCGGATTGGCTTTGTAGTCGTGCATTTCCGCAACCGTCAAAACCGTCTCAAGCAATTCGTCCATGCCTTCGCCAGTGATGGCGCTCGTAGGCACCACTTCGACGTCGCCACCCCAAGCACTAGGAGTCAATCCAAACTCGGTCATTTGGGTCATGATCCGATTGATGTCCGCACCCGGCAGATCGCACTTGTTGGCAGCCACAACGATCGGCACTCCTGCGGCTTTCGCATGCGAAATCGCTTCTTCGGTTTGAGGCATGATACCGTCGTCGGCTGCAATAACGAGGATAGCAATGTCGGTAACATTAGCTCCGCGGGCTCGCATTTCCGTGAACGCCTCGTGGCCTGGCGTATCGACAAAGGAGATCGCGCGGCCATCTTTCTTGACTTGATAGGCTCGGATTTGTTGCGTGATTCCACCCGCTTCGCCCGACACAATCTTGGTTCCGATCAGATAATCGAGCAGCGAAGTCTTGCCGTGGTCAACGTGTCCAAGGAACGTGACGATTGGGGGTCTAGTGATCAAATCTTCAAGACTATCTTCGATATCATCCATCTTACCAATCAAACTGGTTTCCAACGTTTCAGCTTGTCGGAACTCAAGTTCCACGCCTAAGTCCGTAGCGATCAATTCCGCTTGATCTTGGTTGAGGTACGAATTGATGTTTTGCATCGTCCCCATAGTCATCAAGGAACGCAAAATGCGAGCTGCTGTAACGCCGGCTGCTTCAGAAAAGCTTCGAATGGTGCATGGCATTGCGAGAACAACTTTTTCCTTGCGGACTGCCGTTGGAGTCGGTTTGCGGCGTGGACGATTGCCCTTGCCTCGGCGTCCGTCATCGTCCTCCAAGGAAGCCAAGTCACGCGAGGTTTGGATTCGTGGTCCGCGGTCCTTGCGACTCGATTCGAGACCTGCCAAACCCTTTTTCTTGGTCGGTGTTTCTTCCTCTACGACCGGTTTTTTGGCTTTGAGATTAAGCTTGTTTTCAGCGTTCGCTTTGAAGTCCGCCAAACCGGAATGCTGTGTTTGACTCGGTGTCGAAGCACGACCGCCACCCATTTGAGAGGAGCCTGGCTTTGCCGGAACGGCCGGTTTCTCGGCGGGCTTGTCCATACCCTTGCTGACCCCCCGGATGACATCCGGAGTAAGCTTCACAATCGGTTTTTGAGTTGCCTGCTCTTGTGGTTTGGCAGAAGGATGCGGGGTTGCAGATTTAGGGATCTTGGCGAGATTGATGTTGAGGACCGCTTCGCGGGCTTTCCTCGGCTTGTCCGTACCTGGCTTTCCATCTGGAGCTGGTCTGGGACTACCGATTACCCGAACTCGTCCACTTGTATTCGCTGGAGAATAGAAATCTCGGCGGGCGGGAGAATCGGAAGATCGTTCCGGCTTGCCTTCGCCCGTCGCAACTTCTGCGGCGTCCTCGGTAGGTTCCTGGGTAGGTTCCTCTTCCGCTATTGTCGTCTCTGCGGAATCTTTGCTTTCGATCTCTACGACCGGCGTGGCAGAAGCGATGGGTTGGAGCGCATCCTCTTCGGCGTTTTCTTCAACGACTGGCTCCGCTTTCTCAACTTCGAGTTGTGCTACGTCCGGGTCTCTGGTCGCACTGGGTCTCGGGCGAGCGGATGACAGATCGCGCTTTGCCCCGCCTAATCGATTACTCAAATCTCGGATCGGAGTATCCTTGATCGGCTCTCGAGTTGACTTGGGAGTCTGAACTGCAGTCGACGATGCAGCAGGCGGTGCGGCCTTTTCCGCTAAATGCTTCTTGATCCTCGCAATTTCCTCGTCTTCGAGGCTTGCGAGCGCGCTCCCTTTGCCCTGAATACCCAGACGGGTGCACAGGTCGACCAGCTCCTTGCTGTCCAATCCTAGATCTTTAGCCAGCGAATAAATTCGTACTGCCACTGAGCAAAATTCCTTGGGCATGTGCCCTGTGAGACGAGGCAAGTCGGCCGATCGTTCGGCGTTAGTTGCTCACCTGTCCCTGCGTATAGTTATTTCATTTGGACGCCCCCACGCTGTCGTAGCGGGGCACCCACCCGATTCGACACAACACATGTCGAACGACTTCTTGCTCCCCAAAGCACATAATGCTTCGAAGACTTAAACTTATGCTGCCTATGATGGTAATGCATAAATCATTCTTGCGTTAGACGTTTCCGTCAGTTTGCTGAACCGAATCCGGTGCTTCCTTGGGCGGTTCGATAGGAGGAATCGAATCCTCCGCCGCTTCCTTGGGCAGATCGACAGGAAGAATCAAATCTTCCGCTGCCAACTCCGAAGCAATCTCCTGAGCAACAACATCCGCCGATGGAGGGGGAGGGGTTGAAACCCCTTCCTTTCGATCCAACTCTTCTGTCGCTTTTCTTTCCCGATCCAATTTTTCTTGATGCTTGCGCTCTTCCTCGGCAGCTTCTTGCTCCATTGCCTTGGAATCGGCTTGCTCGACGATCGCATCGACCTCTTCTTCCGACCAATTACCCATTTCCATCAACGCATCAGGCTCGATGACCGACAAATCGTCATACGACAAGTAGCCTTGCTCAACTAATTGCTGTGCAACCGACTCGTTCATGCCCTCAATTTCCATGAATCCCTCCATGGCACGCTCGATTTGGCGTTCCAATTCCGGTGCCGTCATGATTTCGATGTCCCAACTGCACAGCTTGCTGGCCAAACGAACATTCTGCCCATAACGACCGATTGCCTGAGACAAGTGCTCTTCACTAACCAAGGCGATAGCTCGCCCAATCATGTCGCAGAGCAAAACTTGCTCTACTTCTGCTGGTTGCAAGGCATTTGGAATCAAAACCATCGGGTCATCGCTCCAACGGACAATATCGATTCGCTCGCCCGCCAGCTCGCCGGTCACATTTTTGATTCGATTCCCTCGCATTCCAACGCAAGCGCCAACGCAATCGATCCGTTGGTCGCTGCTGCTGACGGCGACCTTGCTTCGATAGCCTGGCTCGCGACTAATCGCGTTGATTTTGATAACGCCCTCGGCGATTTCTGGAATTTCCTGTTCAAACAAACGCTGAATCAAAGTGGTTTTGGTGCGAGATAGAATAATTTTGACGCGGTTTCCAGCGGCTTTGACTTCGTAAATGACAGCGCGTACTCGCGAACCGTTATGGTAGCTTTCGCCAGGAATTTGCTCACTTCGCGGAAGAATTGCCTCGACGTTTCCGAGCTGCACGATCGTGACGCCGCGCTCGGTGCGCTGAACGATCCCAGTGACCAGTTGACCTATTTGGGTGTAAAACTCGTCCAGCCGAGCATCGCGTTCCGCTTCCTTGAGTTTTTGAATAATGACTTGTTTTGCCGTCTGAGCTCCAATTCGGCCGATCTCGTCTTCGCTCAAATCCCGACCGTTTACCGTCGCCAAAATCGCGCCGCCATCGCGTGCAATTTTGACGACAACCTCGGATTCCTCTCCGAATTGTCGTTTAGCGGCCGTAACTAAAGCAGATTCAATTGCCAAGATGACCAACTCCGGGTCAATCTGCTTTTCTCGATGCAACGAATCTACAATTCGGAGCAATTCTTGTGGATTCATTCCGCTGTTATCTGTTGGGTTGGTAGTTTTTGGTAGGGCGGTTGTGAATTCAGAGCCCCGTTTTCACTACCCCCCCGTGTCGTGCGCAACAATCGGCAAAGCTATCGCCCAGCCATCGAAATGTCAACCGCCAATTGAACTTACGCCCCTGGGCGCAACTTGCTCCTTGCCGATAATGCACTCATGAATTCGTCTAACGATTACGACACCATTATTATTGGCGCAGGAATGAGTGGCTTGGCCGCTGGAATTCGTCTAGCGCATTACGATCAAAGAGTCTGTGTTTTAGAAAAGCACTGGACTATTGGTGGACTGAATTCTTTCTACCGTGTCAACGGACGGAATTACGACGTCGGCCTTCATGCCATGACCAATTTCACGGAAAAAGGAGCCAAGAAAGGTCCTCTCGCGCGACTGCTCAAGCAGCTTCGATTCCGTTGGGACGATTTTCAGTTGGCTGAGCAAAAAGGCTCGCGAATTGCCTTCCCAAGCCTTACTTTGGATTTCAACAACGATATCGAATTGCTTCGGTCCGAAGTAAACGCCAAGTTCCCACACCAAAAAGATGCATTTCAGAATTTGCTAAATAGGTTGGTCGAGTACGACGATCTAGCTCAAGAAGATTTTCAATTGTCCACTCGCAAGATTCTCTCCGAGATCTTCATCGAGCCCTTGCTGATCGAAATGCTTCTTTGTCCCCTCATGTGGTACGGAAATGCTCGCGAGCACGATATGGACTGGGGGCAATTCTGCATTATGTTTCGCAGCATTTTCCTGGAGGGCTTCGCACGCCCCTTCAAAGGCGTGCGACTCATTCTCAAGCATTTGGTTCGCCGATTTCGCGAACTTGGCGGTGACTTGAGACTGCGTAGCGGTGTCGCGAGGATCTGCGTGGATGGCAATCACGCAATGGGCGTGGAGCTTGAAAACGGAACCCTGCTTACTGCCAAACGAATTCTCTCTAGCGCCGGCGTCGTCGAAACCATGCGACTTTGCGACGACAATTCGGTATCCGAAGTCTACATGGCTGGCGAAATGTCCTTTATCGAATCGATCTCCGTACTCGAATGCCAGCCGAAATCCTTCGGATTCGATAAGACAATTGTCTTCTTCAATGACTCGGACCAGTTCCATTGGAGCAAACCACAAAACCGGCTGTGTGATCTTCGTACCGGCGTGATCTGCTCGCCAAACAACTACGCCTACTCCAGTGCCGAAGGGGAATTGGAAGCTGGCTTCATTAGGCTAACTACGATTGCGGACCACAATCGCTGGTCTGGGTTACCGAACGAACAATACGGGGCGGAGAAACTCCGATGGTACGACGAATCCGTTGCGGCCGCCGTCCGATTCATGCCCGACTTCCGACGGCACGTGATCGATACCGATATTTTTACCCCAAAGACGATACGTCGGTTTACCTCGCATGATAACGGTGCGGTATACGGTGCCCCACAAAAACAACTGGATGGAACCACCCGTCTAAACAATCTATTCCTCTGCGGTACCGACCAAGGCTTTGTGGGGATCGTGGGTGCAATCGTCAGTGGAATCTCCATGGCAAACCAACACTGCCTCTTAGTGGACTAATCTGACCGAAGCGTACTTTTTTGGTTACAATGAGGATGTGTGGCACGGCACTCCGTGCCGTGATTCTCGCCTCGACCTCAGCCAAAATAAATGATTTCGATCGTCGTACCACTTTTTAATGAACAAGACTCATTGGAGGAGCTCACGCAGCGAATTCAACAAGCTGTGACTGCCGATGTCTTAGGGGACTACGAAGTCCTCTTGATCGACGACGGTTCTAACGATCTTTCTTGGTCAATCATTGAAGAACTAAGTCAACGTCATCCGATGGTTCATGGCATCCGATTCCGACGCAATTTCGGTAAGGCTGCCGCGCTAGCTGCTGGCTTCGCAGTCGCAAAGGGTCGCTTCATCGTGACTATGGATGCCGATCTTCAAGACGACCCAAAAGAACTCGTGCGGCTCATCGACAAACTCAATTCAGGCAATGACGTCGTGAGCGGATGGAAACAAACACGCTACGACCCTTGGCACAAACGATGGCCATCGCTTGTGTTTAACGGAATCCTTCGCAAGTTTTCTCGACTCCATTTGCACGACTTCAATTGCGGACTCAAGGCATATCGTCGAGAAGTCTTGGATGAAATTACGCTGTACGGTGAAATGCATCGCTTCATACCCGTTCTAGCAGCCGCAAGGGGCTTTCGCGTCACAGAGATCGCTGTTCAGCATCATCCTCGAATCCATGGTGTTTCCAAGTACGGTGTCTCTCGGATCCTCAAAGGTTTCCTCGATCTCTTTACGGTTGTCTTCTTGACCCGCTTCCGATATCGACCACAGCACTTGCTCGGCGGTATTGGTCTGGCTGCATGCACGCTAGCAGCGGTCTTGCTCGTCGGACTCATGGCGGCTTGGGTTGTAAGCAGACTTGATTTGGGAGTTCTACCCATCAATTTGCATGAACGCCCGCTATTCTACTTGTCGATGGTCTTGTTCGTTCTCGGGTCACAGATGATCGGCGTCGGTCTGCTGGCTGAATTGGTCGTGGCCAATGCCGGCAGTCGAACCATTCCATTTTCGATCGCAAAAACGACTCCGGCGGTAGAAATTGAAAAGTTAGCGCAACCTCGTGAAGAACTCGATCCAGCAGGTATATCATCGTGAGCCAATCTCTTCCAACCACGGACTCGAATTGGCGATTCAAGGATGTCGCTTGGCTGTTGATCGGCATTGCAACCGTGATGCAAGTCGCGAGAATCCTTGGCATTACCGCCGTGCACGGAGAACTCCCCTTCCTCAGCGCGAATGATCGCTCTCGGTGGTGTGCCATCGCAGCCTTGACCGAGGATGGTAAATGGGAAATCGATCGCATTACGGAGCTTCTCGATAGCAAACAAAAGTCCAAAATCTGGAATTCGATTGACATCGTTCGACATCGAGGAGCCGACGGGAGAGAACATTTTTACTCGAGCAAGCCGCCGCTGCTAACGGCTATGTACGCGGCTGTTTGCAAACCTGTGACACTTGTCTTCGGAAAGAAATTGACCGAAGAACCCTTTTTGATCGGGCGAGTTGTGATGCTCATGGTCAATGTGCTTCCGCTAGCGTTGTGGTGGGTTTGGCTTGCCTTCTGGCTAGAAAAACATGTCGCCGATGGGTGGTCCCGTTTCGTCCTGTTGAACATGGCCCTTTGGGGAACCTTTCTAACCACCTTTGCAGCCACCCTTAACAATCATTTGCATGGCGCGTTGTTTTTTGCCATGAGTCTCGGCCTCGTGTGGCAAATAATTAATGCAAACAAGCTCGGGCAGAGCAAATCTTGGTGGATCTGGATCGCGTGCGGACTATGTGCTGGACTGGCGGTTGCGTGTGAGTTGCCTGCGCTGGCGTGGGCCGCGGCGGCTGGTGTGATTCTTTTGGTGATCGATTGGCGCAAGTTCTTGTCGGGGTACTTGCCTGCAACGGTTCTGGTTGCGATTGCATTCTTCGCGACCAACTACTGGGCTCATCATGATCTGCGACCGCCCTATGCTCATCGCGGTGTCGGAACATGGATCGCCACGATTCCTCAAGAGCCAGGAAACGCCGAAGCCCCGGCGATCGAATCCGTAATCGCACAGGCCAATCAACATGGCTATGCGTTCACCGACAAAGCCACCCTCATTCCGGCTAGGCTGACCGATGTCCTTCAGTTCATTGACGATTCCGTTGGCCAGCGCGTGGCCATTGAATCGAAGGATGGCAATTGGCGCATTTCCCATTGGGACGATTGGTACGACTTTCCAAAATCCTATTGGTTGCCTGGCAATAAGAAGGGGGTCGATCGCGGTGAATCGAACCAATGGTTGTACCTCCTGCACTTCACTGTCGGGCATCACGGCATCTTTTCACTGACCCCGTTTTGGCTTTTGGGAATCGTGGGTGCGGCATTTTGGATACGCATCAAATGGGATTCTTCCCATGGATGGAAAGGCTTGATTGTTTCCGAATCCGGCGTTGCACTCGCATTGACCGCCGTTTCGCTGGCTTGCTTTGTTTTTTATGCGACACGCGTCGTCGAAGACCGCAATTATGGCGGAGTTTGCAGCGGATTCCGCTGGGTTTTTTGGCTAGTGCCCGCTTGGCTATGGCTTTGCGTACCAGCCGTTGAAATGGCTAGCCGTTTCTCTACACTTCGAAAACTCATTGGACTATTATTGATGATCAGCATTTTTTCGGCTGCAATTCCGTGGCCAAACCCCTGGACCCATCCATGGCCCTACCGGGCTGCATTGTGGCTGTATCCCGAACCGCCCGAAATAAAACCTTAGCATCATGTCAAAGCCAAATCGCTTAACCGCTATTGTCGCCTTTCGCTCCGCAAAAGTTGCGCATCTTTCGCGGAGCGAAAGGCGACATTGGGCGACAATACTTCTTCTCGCCGGTGCCTTGGTAGCGATCGCAACAAACGGCATAACTCGAGCACAAGCACCGGTGCCAGATGCTGCTGCGCTGGAGTTCTTTGAAAAAAACGTGCGACCGCTTTTGGTAACGCATTGTTACGAATGCCATTCTGGCAAGGAACGAAATGGTGGACTGCAACTCGATTTTCGTGAAGGAGTCCTAAGGGGCGGGGATTCGGGGCCAGCCATTCAACTTGGCCATCCCGATAAAAGCTTATTGATGCACGCGGTTCATTACAAAAATCCGGACATGAAGATGCCACCGAAGGCTGCGCTAGCTCCCTCTGACGTGGCCATTCTCGAACGTTGGATTTCCATCGGCGCACCCGACACACGCGTTCAACCAAGCGACTCGCAATCGCCTGGTCCCACGGGCATGACTGTCGAAGCGGGCCGTAAGTTCTGGTCCATGCGTCCTGTCGCCACGGTTGCACTCCCAAACGTGACGGCCACGGATTGGGTTGCTACGCCGATCGACCATTTTGTATTAGCCAAGCTTGAAGCCAACCAACTCCGTCCGGCTCCCCAAGCCGACCGCAGAGATTTCATTCGTCGCGTAACGTTCGACTTAACCGGCTTGCCTCCAACCCCTGAGGAGCTCGACGCGTTTCTTCTAGATGACTCACCCAACGCATTCGATCAAGTCATTGATCGTCTTTTAGCTTCTCCGCAGTACGGAGTGCGATGGGGACGGCACTGGCTGGACGTAGCCAGATATGCCGACTCAAACGGTCTCGACGAAAATATCGCGTTTGGAAACGCTTGGCGCTATCGCGACTATGTGATTCAGTCTTTCAATTCGGATAAACCAATCGATACTTTCATCACCGAACAACTGGCCGGTGACTTGCTCCCCAACAGCGATCAAGAATCCAAAACCGGTACCGGTTTCTTGGTCCTTGGTGCCAAAGTTCTTGCGGAACCAGATCGCGAAAAGCTGATCATGGATACCGTCGACGAGCAACTCGATACGATCGGTAAGGCGTTTTTGGGAATGACGTTCGGTTGTGTTCGATGCCACGATCATAAATTTGATCCGATCCTACAATCCGACTATTATGCGCTCGCCGCGATTTTCAAAAGCACACGAACTTTTGGACCAACAAACACCGGTGCGATCAAACATTGGAATGAGATTTCCTTTGCAGCCCCTGCTGAACTGGAGTCCCTCAAAGCCGTCAACGCCGAAATTGCCCAGCATCAAGCGACCCTTTCCAAGGCCAAATCGGCTGCCTTCACCAAACTGAGAACGCGGGTGAAATCCATGGCCACCGAGTACTTGGCGGCTGCGATCCGTATCACTCCAGAAATGCCACTGCATGAAGTTGCATTGATTGCAGAACCGCTTGGACTGCACCCTCGAGTGCTATTTCATTGCCGCCGCTTTCTTGCCTTCAATCCCGACCACCCACTCTTCGCCAAATGGCATGAATTGGCCGGGATCTCCGATAAAGGGAGCTCCGATAAAGGGGGGGTGGAAGCCCACTATCGAAGCCTGTTTCAACGAGCAGAAGAAGCTCTGGCGGAAGCGAAACAAAAAGATCCCAAAACCAATAACCTAAGTGATCCGGTGCTGGAATCCGCCCGCGTCGCCATCAACGATCTGACTGGGTTTTTGGCGGTACCCCCGAAACCCGAGTTTGCATTTGATGAGGAGGCACTCCAGGACATAAACACGCTGGCAACCAAGGCGAGACTCGTCGAAAGTTTTGCGGCGGATGAAACCTCGGTCATGGGGGTCGTCGATCAGCAAGTGCTTGCCGGACTGCCAATCCATATCCGCGGCAGCCATCGTAACTTAGGCGAGACGATCCCCCGCAATTTCCCGAAGGTCATGGGAGCAGCCGGTGAGTCGCCAATTCTGCCACGCAAACACAGTGGACGGCTAGAACTAGCCCGTTGGATTACGAGCCCAAGCCACCCGCTGACCTCGCGTGTCTTTGTCAATCGGCTTTGGCGATGGCACTTTGGAATCGGTCTGGTTGCCTCCACCGAGAACTTTGGTGTGCTCGGCGACAAACCTTCCCATCCCGAATTGCTTGACTATCTCGCAAGAACATTTATCGAATCCGGTTGGTCGACCAAAGAATTGCACCGCATGATCCTGCGTTCGAGTGCTTATCAAATGAGTACCATGAACGTCGGCCAACCTGATGCAACGAACCTCGATCCAGAGAATCGCTGGCTATGGAAATTTCCAAAGCAGAGAATGGACGCAGAGGAGATTCGCGATTCGATCCTGGCCGTCTCAGGTATGCTCGACATGGCTATCGGAGGCAAGAGCATTCCGCTTAGGAATCGGCAGTTCGTATTCGACCATACCTCTATCGACAACACGCGTTACGACGGCCATCGACGAGCAGCCTTTCTGCCAGTGGTCCGAAACAATGTTTATACGCTCTTCGAACAGTTTGACTTTCCTGACCCTACAATGCCGACGGGGAGTCGAAACACCACGACGGTCGCTCCTCAAGCGTTGCTCATGATGAATTCGGACTTGGTGATGAACGCCGCGAAACAAATTGCTACGTCCCTGACATCGAATTATCCCAACAATTCGAATCGCATCGAATGCCTATATCAAGTCGTGCTAGGCAGAAAACCGATAGAAATGGAACTGAACCGTGCTATCGCCTTCTTGGAAGATGAAGTCGAAAAAAGCAGCATAGGGTCGGAGCAACAGCGTTGGATCCTGCTGTGCCATTCGCTTTTGGTGTGCAACGAAGCGATATTTATCAACTAAATTAGATGGGTGGAGATGAGTGCAATGTCATCGTTCCTAATGGACTCAACCAGCAATCGCAGATGGCTGCTAAAGAATTCCGGGTTGGGGTTCGGCTATCTGGCGTTCCGTTCGTTGTTGAATGCCAGTTTGGCCGACGAGTTGGGACCTGGGGGCGGATCACCATCGCACAATCCGCTAGCGCCCAAACTTCCCCATTTCGCGGCCCGAGCCAAGCGGGTTGTTTTTTTGTTCATGAAGGGAGGGCCGTCGCATGTCGACACGTTTGATCCTAAGCCGCTGTTGGATCGGGATGATGGCAAACCACCTCCGTTTGATCTGCCAAAGGTCGTTTTTGCAGCGCAAGGAAATTTGCTAAAGTCGCCATGGAAATTTCGCAACTATGGCCAAAGCGGTTTGCCGGTAAGCGATTTGTTTCCCAACGTTGCCAAGCACATCGACGATTTGTGCATTTTGCGATCGCTGCACGGTAGCAACCCGGCTCACGGAGGTGCATTGCTAAAATTGCATACCGGGAGCGATCAATTCGTGCGGCCGAGCATGGGCGCATGGGTCACCTACGGCCTCGGCACCGAGAATGAAAACTTGCCCGCGTTTGTGACCATTTGCCCAACGCTCGCCCACGGCGGCATGAACAATTGGGGTTCGGCCTTTCTGCCCGCTTATTGTCAAGGAACACCAATAGGCAACGCTAGTTTGCCAGCTTCGCAAGCCAATGTAAAACACATCCGAAACGCCTCGATCCCATTGTCGGATCAACGCAAGCAACTCGATTTCCTAAATGCGATCAATCGCGAGCACCTCGAAGCCAATGAAATGGACTCGATGTTGCAAGGCCGACTGCAATCCTTTGAACTCGCATTTCGGATGCAGTCTTCGATGCCTGAAGTTCAGAATATTGCAGACGAAACGCAGTCGACGATGCAACTCTACGGCATCGACGATCCCATGACCGAGAATTTCGGTCGGCAATGCTTGATGGCACGACGGTTTTTGGAACGGGGCGTGCGATTTGTCCAAGTGACGCATAGCGATAGCGAGGTGCAATGGGATCAGCATAGCGATCTATACCACGGTCACACCAAGAACGCGGCTGAAGTGGACAAACCGATCGCCGGTTTTTTGAGTGACCTCAAAGCCAGGGGCATGTTAAAGGACACGCTTGTTTTGTGGGGGGGGGAATTTGGTCGCACACCGACTTCCCAAGGAAACGGCCGCGATCACAACCCGCATGGGTTTACGATGTGGATGGCTGGGGGTGGGGTCAAGGGAGGATTCGCCTATGGATCGACCGACGACTATGGTTACTATGCGGCCGAAGACAAAATGCATATCAACGACTTGCATGCAACGCTAATGCACTTGATGGGGATCGATCACGAGCGCCTCACGTATCGGTACACAGGTCGGGACTTTCGATTGACGGACGTGGCCGGGCAAGTTGCAAAAGGGATTTTGGCGTAGTCAAGTCGCTCCGCCCAAAGCTAAGGAAACCACGAAATACACGAAATGCACGAAAGAAAATAAAACAACAGTTGATGTGATCTTAAATAAACGTGCTTTGCTGCCAGACCGCAATTTGGAATTGGGCAACGGTGTCCAGTTGGCATCGCGGACATCCGTCGGCGGAGCGACTGACCTACGGGTTACAAACTTTCACGACGCATGCTGGTTGACGCGGTGAGACTCTTGCCCGACATGAACATGGACGATCCCATCCAACTAACACTGTTTGCATCTGCCGAAACCGTTACGGTAATCGTTGAGCCGGGGGCTGCACTCGACACAGAACTTGGAGAAATGGTAACGTTTCCGGTCACGCCAGAACTGGACAACATTTGCAATACGTCTGCTTGGACACTCGACGAAGTTGCTGCAGGCAAAGACGCCTGACGTGCGCCTTCACGCGAGGCAGTCACCAGCAATTGTTTTACCATGGTCATTCGTCCGATATCGATCAGCCCCATCGTGAACAGGATCATGAGCGGTGCAACAAGTGCGAATTCCACGAGCGCAGCGCCGTTGCGGCGTCTCGATCCCAACCTTTGTCTTGGTTGCGTCGATTGCACACATCTCATGCCGATTCGTTTGGATTGCTTCCATTTGGTTGTCATAATGCTAGACCGCATCGAGAGTTAAAAGACTATTTCACAAGAACAACGGGTGAGTAAATGGAACTGCTCCAAACGCGAGTGGAGTCACCAACCACGACATTTCGAGCAATGACCGACGCGGGCTGAACAATCAAATACTTGGAACTCATGGATCCCGCGAGCTTTACGGCCATGATGCGTACGCCAACCCAGCGAACAATAGTAAAAGTTGCGTTGTTGCCGTTTCCACTCACGGAGGAGAACACCGGAATGATTCGAGTCTGCCCAATGATGGATGCGAGCTCGTCCTTAACGCCAGCACTAATCCCTGTGTCGCCGTTGAGCGTCATCGAACCATTATCGTTTAGTACCAAGGGTTTTCCGAGACCATAGAGATCCTGCGACGAGATTCCATCGGTAATCTGACGCGAGAGGTCGGCAGTGCTATTGTTGCTGCTCCCGATATCAACGGTTCCTCGATTCCCTGGGCTCCCAGTTCCTTGTGGATATAAGTTCACTTCATTGATCCCGTCTGTTCCGCTGGTAACCGATGAGTTGCTAGCGGTAAATCCATATTTGTCGGTACCGCTACCATTCAAGAGCGCGATCCAAGTTTGCTCGTCGAGTGCGAACGGTAACAGGTTTAGGTTTGCCGCTCCAGTCACTGGAGAGTTGAATCCCTTGATTTGCATGGCCGTGGCTGCGGTGGATTCCACGATCATGTCACGACCGTTCTGTCCGAAAAACTTTGCGAAAAACAAGGGGACCTGACCATTGCTTGCTTCATTCTTTCGAATGCGAGCTCGAACGGCTCGATACGGATTGTTCGAATCCGTACTTAGCGTCGCGCTAGACTCAAGCGAGGATAGATACCCGATAGTTATGTCGGCTTCCTGTCCCTCTATCGACAGCGAGGGTGCCGAATTGCAGACCAAATTCATATAGGCCATGCTCTTGGCTGCATTATTAACTTCTGCATTCAACTCACAGGTGTTTCCATTTCGACAAGCGGTATCCACCATTTGCCATGCTCCTGCCAAGGCTGCTGCATCGGCCGTCCGTCTGGCTTCGGCTTTCGAGGCTGCGATGTAACCAATGTCAATGGATAGCGCCAACATACTTACCAGTACACCCATCAGAAATGCAGCCAGAATTATGGCTGCGCCTCGACGACGCCTTGCTTCACGTGATAATGCGCCACGTATACGGCGTTTAGAAATTGTCTGCCTCATAATGATAACCTTTTCGTACCTAGATGTGAATCTTTCGTAATTTGAAAACCATAGGGCGTGGTTTAGGCATAACGCGATATTCTTCTCACTGAACGTGTAATTCAACCGAGGTTTCAATCACTTGGCCTTGATCGGTGAAGTAGCGAACCTTCGCGAGTTTGAGCAAGGCGACACGATTGGCGGCAAAGCCAACACCTGACCATTCCGCAGATTTGTTTGGGCGATATCCGTTCAGATCATTCACCGTCGACGCATAGCGAACCACTGTATCCTTTCCGCCAAAATCTCCCCAGCTCTGCGACGTACCATCCTTGATCGCAAACACCAACTCTTCATTAATAATCGCCATAACCTGTGTCCACTTCAGCAATTCGCCATTGGCGGATAGTTTCATTCCATTGCCGTTAACTTTATCATCCATGACACTCGGGCCCTGGTAGGCTCTGGTTTGAAATCCACCCCCAGGATAGTCCTCCCTTTGAGCGTGATTGAAATTGGCGCCAAAGTGCTGGTTCTCAAGGGAATCGCTGGGACTCATCCAGGTGCTGATCTGAGGTGAGTTTTGCAAAGGGTTGGGTGTGGTGACGACCAACTCCCAGTCCTCCTCGACACGCAATATTCGGGGCTCTGCGCTCGAAGCAAGGCCCGAGAGGAAACCACTCAACAAACACCCTACAGCCATTCGTATAAAGCTTCTCATTCGCGTTGCCTTGTTCATGATGTTGCCGGCGCATACTTGCGTGCTCGACGTTGCCTCAGAGTTAAGAAACGCCGCAACTTAAACGTAGGTCATGAACACCGAGATCGGATCGAATTTTAGAAAGAATCCTAAAAACTTTGCTTACCGATCGCAGCGAATCTCGCGAGAAGATGCGGTTTGCCGTACGCAAGTCGCTTCAACGACTTCGTTTCGCGCCCAATCACCGCGGAACGAAGCCAATGGAACCACGAAACATACGAATTGCACGAAAGAAGAAACACCTAGCTTAGATCGGGAACTTGCGAGCTTGCTCCAACAGAATCGACAATAATTTCAAATCTCGGGTCGTGATTTTACCCTGTCTTTTTTACGTGTGTTTCTTGTATTTAGTGGTTCGAAATCAAACCTGCGGCAGAAATTGGAAAAAAGTACAGCGGTGGCCAGTTGTCATCGAAGACGTCCGTCGGCGGAGCGACGGATCTACGATTATTTTTCCGCACGACTCTGCGTTCTCAGTTTCTGCAACAGCACTGTAAAACGAGCCTCGTCACGCAACGGCTTTAAATCGGGATCTGCGGAAATTCGAAACGGATCGAGGTAGCCGTCCGTAACCGAACGTTCAAGTGCCGTTAACGCTTCGCCAAGGAAGGCAACCTTCTCGTCCCCATCCGCATTGCGGGCCAGTTGCGATAATGCACAGGACCGCTCCAGATGAATCTCCGGATTCGCAGTAGTCAAAGCGCCAAGCTTATCGCTCAATTCCTTTGCAGTCTTTCCATTGCCTATGCGCGCTTCAGCTAGCATCAAATAGAACCCGTTTTTCTCGTCTGGTGAGACTTTGTAAAGGTCCCCTGCCAAACCACGAGCACGCTCAAAGTGACCAAGGGCTTCGTCTTTCTTTCCTTGCAAATCACGTAACGTCCCCAAATTGGTTAACGCAAAGGTCAGCGATCTCTTTAAGTCCGACTTCTCTGGGTCTGACTGATAAACTTCGTTGCATAACTTGACCGCTTCGCTCAAGATCGGGGCGGTAGATTCAAGTCGATCAAGCCAAATCAATGATCGACCATACAAAGCCAACTGACCAGCAAGCTCCGATTTCAAGCGAAGAGTGTTTGGATTGCGTTCCAGTTCCGAACGACGACTTGCAATCGCAATATCGTATTGCACGATTGCTTCCTCGGTCTTACCAAGCCGCATCAAAACATAACCTACGCCTAAAATCCCCTTATCGATCATGACCTTGAGTTCCGATGTTTGAAGATCCCGTTTTTCGGAATCCAGTTCGGCAAATCCTGATTTCGACTCGATGTTTTTGAGCACAGCCTGATTGGCGGCCACCGCTTCTCCAAAGACGACAGATGTGTCCGCAATTCGCCCTTGCCTCAAGTATTCGACGCCCAAGTTCTGACTGACGGCGGCCAAGACCTGTTGCACACTATTTGCGTCCGTTGGAATCTCTTCGGGTTTCGGATTTTTGACAATGTCGCGAACGATCTCGCGTGCCTCCAAAAGTTTTAGCTCGACTCCCTTGGGGTTATCGAGTTGCCGCTGGATAAGCGACGCAGCCGTTAGGATCTTAGCCAGATTCATGCGTGACGCGTCCGTCCCTTCCTTGACGACGATCCGTTCGCGTCCCATTTTTTCCAGTTTTGCGAACTCTTGATCCGCCTCCTTGACCCTATCTAAGAGAGAAAAAGTAGTGGCGATTTTATGTCGAACGGCCATTAGCGTGGGAATGGCCTTGCCTCGAACGCCACCCGTCATACCGAGGTCCAGTTCATCCCACTTTTTGGACACCGCTTCCATGATCGCAATGCGGATCCCGCTGGACCCCGGTTGCTGCATCAACTTCGAATCGACGTCGGTAACGACGAATTGGATATTTTGCAGAGCCAAATTGGCTTGTTTGATGGCCAGTTCCGCGTTCTCTTCGGCTAATACTTGCTGTTGGTTAGCAATCACTCTTTGCTTGTCAGCCTCGTTGCGTTGTTTGTTGGCCTCGTTGCGTTGCTCGTTGGCTTCGTTGCGTTGCTCGTTGGCTTCGTCGCGCTGGTCCGCGATTACCAATGACTGTGCGGCCGTCATTCGCCAAGCTCCGAGCGAAACTACGGCTGTGGCAATAACAAAAAAACTCGCGACAGCCGTGGGCCACGCGATTTTAGGATTGCGACGGCACCAACGGGTCAGACGTTCCCAATGACTGATAGGCCTCGCCAAAATCGGCTCGCCGTTGACGAAGCGCCGAAGATCTTCCCCAAGTTCTTTGCAACTTTGATAGCGATTGGCTGGCTCCTTTTGCAACGCTTTCACACAAATGGTTTCCAGATCGATCGGAACACCGGGTTGCAATTCACGCGGTTGAACTGGATCGCGGTGAATGACCTGTACCAAAGTATCCAACATACTATCGGAGACAAAGGGTGCTCGCCCCGTGATCATTTCATAAAGGACCGCGCCTAACGAGTAAACATCGGAACGTGGCGAGATGGCAGCAGTGTCGCCGCGAGCTTGCTCGGGCGGCATGTAGCTGGGCGTACCCATGACGGCTCCGTCCCGAGTCACTTGATCACCCGTATCGAGCTTCTTCGCTAACCCAAAGTCCGAGATCTTCGGCCGCATTTCTGTATCAAGCAGGATGTTTGCTGGTTTGATATCGCGGTGCAGGATCTGGTGATCATGCGCGTATTGCATAGCGTCACAAAGGGTCCCGACCAATTCGGCTGCCGGCTTAGCGCCCCACGGTTGTCCTTTCAACGAGGAATGAAGATCCTCTCCTTCAACATATTCTAACGAGAAATAGGGAAGCCCCTCATGCTCCGCAATTTCAAAGATCTGAACAATTCCAGGATGCTGCAAGGCTGCCACCGCTTGCGCTTCGGATAAAAATCGCTGGATAGCAGTCGAACCACCGTGCAGGCCGTGAAGGATCATCTTGAGGGCAACGACGCGATTCAGCGTTCGATGCCGGGCCTTGTAGACAATTCCCATCCCCCCTTTGCCGAGAACGGAGAGTACCTCGAAGTTTCCAATGATGGAACCGACGGTCGAGGGCGGAGTTTTCAAACCGCTTGATTTGCTTGGTTTGGAACTTTTTCCGGTTGCAGCTGTCGGAGCGGTTAACAGCCCCTCGAGCAACCCGCTTGGGATATCCATCGTTGGCGATAGATCTACCTCGCTCGCTCCCGTCCTCGTCATATCGGCAGCCCCGAACTGCGTTTGCGCATTTCCATCAACGACAACGGGCGGCAAATCCATTGTGGCTGGCGTTTCCGAAAGATTGTTCAGCAAACTGCCTCGTTCGGTTACGTCGTCAGTAGGTGCAAAGGTCTCAGCTCCCAGGTCCTCTAAACCCAAGATATCCTTGGTTTGATTGCCGTTACCATGAAGACGACCCGAATCAGCCACTTGAGGCTTTTCATTCATATCTCAACTCCTGCCCTTAAACTAACTGCTGGACCTTAGTGTAACAAATGAATCACCACCAACGATCAATATCTTCCTGAGATTCGCTACCGGAACTATCTTTTATTTGGTCAAGTACACTACCTAGATCGTTGTTCCAATTCGCAAAGAACCAGTCACTGCCACTGTCTCCCCAAAGTTGATCGACGGATGAATCGTCAAAAACCGTATTGTTGGTCATCACAGTATCGCTCATCTTTAAGAAGTCATTGCCGTTGAGACGAGCCCCAGTCCCGGATCCTCGAATGTTGTTGCGTCGATCCGCGTAAGATCGAGAACTAGCCCACTCCACCATAATAGATTCCAGTGCGGCCCGCTGTTGATCTAGTGTCAATCGCGTCGAAGCGGCAAAAGCACTCGGCGCCCATTGATAAAATTCACGTTCAAAGGCCGTGAAGCCAGCAATGAGTATATCGTCGTTCGCATCGCCATGGATTCGGTCGGCTCCGGTTCCGCCTATGACAATGTCGCGACCGTTGCCACCCCAGAGATTGTCGTTTCCAGACTCGCCCATCAGAATATCATTGCCACTTCCACCCTTGATATCATCGTCGCCCGCACCGCCCCATACCTCGGCCGTGAACTCGACATCGTCCTCAATGGTTACTCGGTCGTTGCCCCCATGTGCAAAGACAAGGATTCGCTTGACATCGCCATAGACGGTCCCGCGACGTTTAACATCGTCGTCGCGATCACGAATCGAGACCTTGTAATAGTTGTCATCCTTGGTTTTGACCTTGATGGAATCTGAGTCCTGAGATCCGACGATGACCAGCATTGCCTCTGAAGGATGCAGCGGGTCGGCCATCAATGTCCAACCGAGTACGGCAAAATCCGCTTTCGCAAGAACGCTGGTCGCACCTCGGGCATCCGTAGCCGTCGCCGCAATTGAGAATACACCCGTCGCCGAAACTGCTGGATACGTATGACTAACGCTAATTAACCTTGGCCCAGAAACCGTTTGCGTCGTGCCGTCCCCCCACTGAATCGCATAGACGAACGTACCCGCTTGGTCCTCGACATCTGCATCCGTCGCATTGAAAGTAAAACTAGAGGAGACACCGAACGCTCCATCGATAGGTGTCGTGATAGCGAGCGATGGAGCTGCGTTCGTTGTGCTAACGACGGTAATCGTTGCGGTTGCGGTCCCTCCATCGCCGTCAGTCGCCGACAAGCGGATGAGATATATACCAGCCAACGAGGGTGTGAACGTGTAGGTTGCACCGGTCGCTTGAGTTGCAAATGCCTCCCCGTTGCGAGTAATGACCCAACTCAATACCAGCGGATCATTCGCCCCAGCTGGATCGCTCGTTGTGCTGGAAACCGTAATCGAGGTTTCCGTGGAAACGGTGCTTGGCCCAGACAAGCTTAAACTGGCCGTCGGTGCCACGTTTTCAACCAAGACGTTGAGCCGATGAGATAGCGTTTGAGCGATATCGTTGACGATGTTTACCGATACCATGTAGGAACCGTTGTCAGCCCAAACGTGATTCAACGAAAATACACCGGACGGTGAGACACTTAGGGCCTGCGTTCCCGTTCCATCACCATAGTCGACCGTGCTGCCGATCCAGTTCGACGCCCCGCGATCATCGACAACGATGGACCGGGTAAAGGCACTTCCTTCATCGACCGTTGGGGTTGTTCCTAGGTCATAGGCCAAGACAAAAATGTCACCAGGTCCGCCATTGATCACGTCCGCTCCGCCGAAGCCCTTTAGGGTGTCGGTCATGTCCGATGAACTTGACTTGCGGAATTTGTACATGACCAGCTGATAACGTCCTGCGTCGGTGTCATTGATGCTGTCCATGAATCGATCAATGATCTCGGGATATGCCAGGATATTGTTGGGGTTCGCAGGATTCAGTGGACTCAACGGATTCATTGGATTCCCCAATGCATCGCTGTATCGGTGGAATGAGTCCACCTCGATGTAGTAGGTTCCGTCAGCGGGTAACAATAGATCGATCAAACTGGAGTCGGTGGGTTCGAAAATATCGTCGTTTTCCGCAAGGCCATCGTAGTACTGAACGAGTTGACCATTAAGGTTGTAAACTCTCACAATCGTGTCAACAAAGTCATCGCTGATCATCGCTCCGTTGAGTCCCGTCCCAAAGCGACCGACCGAGTTGGAAAACACATCAATGTTGATGAGTTCGCCAGCCCGACCGGTAAAGGAGTACCAATCGCTCTTGCTGCGAGCGGTGCCCATGGTAGCAGAATCAACCTCGATCTGCCCTAGCACTGAGCTGAGCTGGACGTACAGATTCTTTGTCGCATTTTGGCCACTACTGAGGGTATTCGGTACTGCAAGCGTCACCATGCTGAGTGGCGCAGCTAACGCAAGTGCGCTATTCCCGCCAAAATTGGTCGTCGTCGTCTGCGATGGATTGCTGTTGGCAAATGCCAGCTTGATGGCTTCGCGTTCGCCAAAGAACAAATTGTTCAAATCATTGAACCGAGTGGAGCCAATCGAAGCGGGAGAACCAATCAAATGATCGATGGTCTCGACGCCACCCGAGGGGCCCGTATAGGTCGGCTTGTAGCTACTTGCTCCTGGAATATCATGAACACCAGAGCCAATCGGACCAAAGCTGTCCTGGTGGCGAAGTCCAAGTAAGTGAGCGAGCTCGTGAGCTGCCACTTTGGACGACAATTTGACGAAATTGTCGCTCGTTGCCGACGGCTTGCTCGCCCCAACTTCCGTTTCGTTCACTGGTACGACGTCTCGCTTAAATGCGTCGAAGTCCCCCTCGATGGTTTCTTCCGAATCAACGTTGTTGATGACACCGCCAAGCAGACCGTTGATTTGAACTGCTGCACTTCCGCCCAAGTTCACGTTGCCTGGATCCACTTCGCTTGCCAACCCTCCGGGGCGACCGGTCGCCGGAGTCTGATTGAAATAAACCGTTGCGAATTCGTTCGACAAAATGAACGTCGACGGAATCGAAGCTGTGCTGGTAACAACCCGAACATCAAACCAAGGTGCACCAAGGTCGGGGCCGCGATAAATCGCTTCCACTCGCTGACGAATCAGCTCGCGTTCGGCCACCGTGTAATCGTGCTCGCCAATGTCGGGTAGTCCAGTTAGGGTGTCGAGAACTCCAGAATTGCTTCTCGAATCGAAGTCCAAAAAGACCCATTGTGTGACACCGCGAGGAGCTGCAACCGGTCCGCTGAACGCTTCGTCAAAGTCCGCACCGCCGATGTAGTTGCTGCGGGCGTTGCCGAAAATCGTGTCGGCAAATGGTGTGCCAACAATGTTTTCAATCGCCATCGAGTCCAACAACCTAATTCGAAGCTGGCCTGATCCCTGCGACTGCCAAACGTCGACTAGTCGGAGGTCTAAAGTCACAGGTCCGCCAGTGAAACTGCTAAAATCCAAGGAATCCTTGGAAACGTCAGCAACACCCGAATAGGAATCCGTTAAGGTCACGTCGGCTAACGGGTTGGAAACAAAACGATAGAAATCATCGCCGTCACCCCCGGTCAGTGACATCGCGCCCGATCCCACGACCAACACTCCGTCGTCGCCATAGCCACCGTCAAAGGTCACTGCCGATGCAATTCCCCGCATGGCGAAGAAGTCATTCCCGGCTCCTCCGTTGAAATGAACGCTTGAAGCCACCGCACCAACACCATTGTAGGTAAACGAATCCGATCCTAATCCGCCGTTGAACGTCACCTTGCCAACTTCTCGTCCCTCAATTCTCAACGCATCCGCATCCGCCCCACCGTCGAAATGGAGAGTCTGAATACCGCTACCATTGTTGATCAGCGTGTCCGCTCCTGCATCACCGTTGAAATCGAGTGTTGTGATCCCGCCGCCGTTGTTCACGAGCGTGTCGGCATCCGCACCACCATCAAACGTCAACTCAACAACCGAGGCGTTGTTTTGGAAGATGTCATTGTCGGCACCACCCACAAAGCTTAACGTCCTGACAGGACCATTGTTAACCAACGTATCGGCTCCGTCATGGAGCGATGAAGGTCCATTCGCAAAATGAACGTCGCCGTAGAACGACAGTGAGTCTACGATGGCGTTATTTTGCAATACGTCAGCGTCCGAGCCACCCTCAAACGTAAGGGATGTGACTGGTCCCAAATTGAATAGAGTATCGATCCCGGCGTCCCCCATGAAGTCGAGAACGTCCACTTGCCCGCCGCGGTTGAGAAGGATGTCAGCGTCGGCCCCTCCGTCAAAGGTTAGCGTTCCGGCGAAACCAGCATTCACCAAAACGTCTGCGTCGGCACCACCGTCAAACGACAGATCCAACACCGAACCATTGTTCTGCAAAATATCCGCATCCGCTCCGCCGTTAAAGGATATCTCGTCGATGCCAGCCGCATCATTGATCAACGTATCGATCCCTGCGTCGCCCATAAACACGATCGACCCGATTTGAATACCACCTTTGCGGTTCCACAATCGGTCGTTACCCGCGTCACCGTTAAACTCTAGGGAATCGATAACTGGACCGTCGTTGATCAGAACGTCAGCGTCCGCTCCGCCATCAAATTGGATCTCGCCAAGCTGGCCGCCCTGGTTCAGAAGGATGTCTGCGTCTGCGCCTCCGTTGAAGGTAAGAGTTTCCAACAAGTCGCCGCTGTTGATCAGAATGTCACTATCCGCACCACCGTCGAAGTTTAAATGGCCCAACGCAAGACCGTCGTTAATCAGTGTGTCAGCATCGGCACCGCCATTGAAATCGAGAATAACGATCGCCCCACCGTGGTTGACGAAAACATCTGCGCCAGCGTCCCCGTAAAAGTCAAGCGATGCTAGGCCTGATGCGTTATTCAACAACGCATCCGCGTCCAATCCGCCATTAAAGACTATGGTGGCAAAACCGCTAGCGTTGTTCTCGAACGCATCCACACCGTAACCGCCATTGAAAACAATGCTAGATGTCGGAGCCCCCGAACCGGAGCCTCGAACGATCAGCGTGTCGTTGCTCGTACGCCCGGAAACCGGAACACCAGTATCTCCAGTGAACTCCAAGATTCCGATCAGCGTTCCGTTGCTGACCAGCACATCATTATCGGCACCGCCGTCAAACGTGAGAAGACGGATGCTGTTGCCGTTGTTGATCAGCACATCGTTGTCCGCTCCACCGATAAAGTTCAAACTGTAGATACCGGAGCCATTGTTCTGCAGTACGTCGTTGTCCGCACCACCATCGAATGTCAAGGTTCCTACACTACCCAAATTTAGAAGCACATCATTGTCCGCCCCTCCGTCAAACGTCAGGTCGCCGATAGGGCCACCATTGATCAACAAGTCGGCGCCAATGTCACCATTGAATACGAGGTCATCTAAAATAGTCCCGGTATTCTTTAGGACGTCAGCGTCTGCCCCTCCGTTGAACGTAAGGTCCCCGACTGTTCCCAAATTGGTTAACTGGTCGGAACCCAAATCACCGGTGAAGACGAGCAAGTCAAGGACTGTGCCGGTATTCATCAATAGGTCGCTATCCGCACCGCCATTGAAGGTCAAGTTTAGGACGCTACCACTATTGATGAGAGTGTCGATTCCAGTGTCGCCGTTGAACAACAGTGTCGTTTGGATAGTGCCTGTATTCTGTAAAATGTCCGAGTCCGCGCCGCCGTTGAACGTCAATCCGCCAAGGGTCCCGTCATTCACCAGCGAATCGAGACCGGTGTGACCGCCGAAAGTCAATTGACCAAGTACGTTGCCGGTGTTGACAAGGATGTCGTTGTCCGCACCACCACGGAAAGTCAAAAGCGTGACCGAACCTGAGTTCACCAACAAGTCCGCACCCGCATCGCCGCCGAAGTTCAGGTCCGTGATGTTTCCAATATTTTGAAGGATGTCCGCATCGGCTCCCCCCGCGAACGTCAAATGGGTTATCGAGCTCAAGTTGACTAGCAAGTCGGCCCCAGCATCGCCATCGAAATCAAGCCTTACGATCGTACCGCCACCAAGATTCCTTAGGACGTCCGCATCCGCACCTCCCGCGAAGGATAAACCGCCAATCGTTCCCTGATTGAGCAACGTATCGACGCCAGCATCACCCCGGAATACCAAAGCTCCGAGCACCGTCCCATTATTTTGCAGGATGTCACTGTCTGCACCGCCTCTAAATGTCAGGCTACCGAGCGAACCTGTATTTGTGAGAACATCGGCGCCGAAATCGCCTTCAAAACTTAGATTGCCAAGAACCGTGCCGAGGTTCTGAAGCACGTCGGCGTCGGCTCCACCATCGAAGGTCAAAACGCCAACCGATCCAAGATTGATCAACGTATCAATCCCCGCGTCTCCTTCAAAGGAGAGCTCACGGAGAATCGTCCCGTTGTTTTGCAAGATGTCCGAGTCTGCACCCCCGTCAAACGTCAGGTCCCCTACCGAGCCCCGATTGATTAGCGTGTCGATCCCGGCATCGCCATTGAAGCTCAATTCGCCGATGGTGCCCAAGCCCGACAAAAGCACATCTAGGTCACCGCCAAAATCAAGTGTGTCAACTGCCGATCCATTGTTCACGAAAATGTCGTTGTCCGCACCACCGTTGAACGTCAGGTCAAGTATAGACCCTAGATTGACGAAGATGTCGGCGCCGCTGTCGCCACCAAAGTTCAACGTTCCAATCGATCCGAGTCCGGATAGCAGGATGTCGGCATCAGCGTTAAAGTCAAGGTTGGTTGTAGCCGTACCATTGTTGACGAAGATGTCGTTATCCGCACCACCATTAAACGTTAGATTCGCGATATCGCCGGAATTCAGCAGCAGGTCGGCACCCGCGTCGCCACCAAAACTGAGAGCGGCTAAGATCGAACCATCGTTTTGTAAGATGTCGGCATCTGCTCCACCATTGAACGTCAACCCGGTTATTTCTCCCAAGTTAATCAATGTATCGGCACCTGCATCGCCACTGAAATCGAGATTAGAAATCCCAACTGCGGAAATGGACAGAATATCACTGTCGGCCCCACCATGGAACGACGCGCCGATAGTTCCGGCTTTGGCGGTAAACGTATCATTCCCGGCATCTCCGAAAAGCGAGGCCCCAGAAGCAGCGGTCAAATGGTCGTCAAAAAGGCTGCCGTCAAGCCGCGTAAACGAGCCCTGTGTCTGTACGATGTGCAACGGGGCGGTCATTGGAATTGGAACAACATCCTGAGATACCAAAGTTGTCGTCGAGGTTAAGCTTAAGTCGAAGGTGATGCCGAAATCCGCCAAACCAAAATCCAGGGAATTCGAACCGATGCGGTCAATGACCGTCAGCACGCTGTTAGGTCGCAACACATAACGGTCGCTACCAGCTTCCACAGGGTTTAGCACGTCAGAATTGGGTACGTTGGCGTTGTCGTTTCCTTGTGCAAGCAGATAAACGTCGTCGCCCGCTCCGCCGAACATGTTGTCAACACCGCTGCCACCCACCAAAGTCACACTGAAATTCGGATCCGTCACACCCGATGCGTCGATGGTATCATTTCCATC
Source organism: Pirellula sp. (assembly GCA_031427235.1). Lineage (GTDB taxonomy): Bacteria > Planctomycetota > Planctomycetia > Pirellulales > Pirellulaceae > JBKCUI01. The sequence continues at coordinate 5,786 of JANPNA010000279.1, read as the reverse complement.
CAATCCGAGTGCCATCAAATTGAATGTTCCAGATTGACTAAACATAGCGTCGGAGACGATTAACCGATTTGCCCCTATATCGTCCCCGTTGGTACCTACCAGTAGCGTCGTCGTAAACGAACCAGTACCGCCGTCATCGTCAGCCACGCTCAAAGATACGTTCCAAAGTGCGTCCGGATATGCTGTTCGGTCTACCACAAAGGTTGACACGCTGCCAGATTGCATGGTGCCCGGGATGCCAACCACCTCTGCTGTCCAGCGATACGCGCCGCCATGCGTAAACGTATCCAGCGTTCCAGGATCCTCAATGCCCGCGACTAGATTGATTAGGTTGCGGTCTGTATTGCTAAGCCCCGGTTCGATCGTCACCGTCGGAGCGACGTTATAGACGTCTTGTCCAATAGTCGCGGTCGCCGTACCACCATCGTGGTCATCGACGGTCACCGAAATCGAATAAGGCAGATAGCTGATGATCGCGATTGGATCGGCAACCAGCACAAGCAAGGGCGTGGCATTGTTGTCGAGATATTGATGGGTAGCTGTATAGGTACGGGTCACTGCATCAACGGTCGCTGGAGTCACACTGCCGTCGCCCCAGTTGACTAATACGGTATGTCGGTCTTGCATCGAAACATCCGTAAAACGACCCGATAACGTGAGCCTGTCACCTTCTAGGATTGCGTTGCCGCTCGACGAAAGGGCCAATGGACCAAGCACCGGCGCGACGTTTTCCACATGAATTGATGCAGTCGCTAATCCAAACAACGTTGGACTATCGTTGTCCATTACTCGCACTTCGATTGCGTAATTCCCGCCGCCCGTTCGGTTATTGATATATTGATGGCTCATTCCTGAGAACGTGGTGATGCCGGCGCCGAGCGGGAATGTTGAAACAGTAGTGCCATCACCCCAATCGATAGTCACTACATAGTCATCCAACAGCCCAAGATCAAAGAAGGAACCGCTGAGCGAAACGAGTCCATCTTCTTGAATCTGCGTTGATGAGATGCTGGCTAGAACCGCGGAAGGTATCGCATTGGCCACCGAGATGACTTTTGTGATCACGGCAGGTTGTTGCGGTTCGTCATCATCAGCAACTTCAACGGTGATCGTGTATTCGTCTGGTCCGATGTTTGCATCGTCGGCGTAGATGTGCGTCAATTTCGCCAACAAATCCGCTAACTGAATCGGTGTCAAAAGCGTTGCCAGGTCGGCTAGGCTGCGAGTCCCAAGAGGCAGAGTGATCGGCAACGGTTCACTGCCATCGCCCCAGTTCACGTTGAGAGTGTGGGCATCGAGTTGCCCCGGATCGACAAAGAAAAGGCTGCTCAGAGTTACGGCTTGCCCTTCCGTGATGCTGGTGCTACTAAAAACAGCGTTCATCGCCGACGGGAGCACATTTATGATTTCTTCAAGGAAAAGACCTTCCGGCGTCAAATCGCTCTCACCTGATTCATCGGTAATGGTCACGACGACACGATAAACGTCGGAGGGAGTGGCCGTCTCTTCCGAATTGCTGTCGTCATGATACGTATGAGTCGCGGAGAAATCTCGGATCCCCAAGCCTAGTGGCAAAATAGAGGTCGAACCGTCACCCCATTCGATGGTGGCGGTGTGAGTTCCCCCTGTATCTTCAAACCGACCTGTTAGCGTTACCAACTGCCCTTCGCTGGCCGGGGAGGTGATGCTGAACTCATCGAACGAGGCTGTCGGTGCTTCATTCTGAACTGTAACGCCAAGCGACTTGGTCGAAGAGATCAGGGAGTTGTCCCGAATCTGAACGGTCACGATGAAGCTGCCAGTGTTGACATAGGTATGCTCGAGCCGGAACGTATTGTCCGAGTTCAGCGTAAGGGGTTGGACTCGGCTGCCATCGCCGTAATCGACCGTACCACCCCAACTCACTGAATCCGGGTCGTAGAAACTGCCGTCGACACCGATTGCGTTGCCGCTAGTGAGCGACACCGTGGTCGCTCCCAACGTAATTTGAGGAGCAATGAAGCTGCCAACTTGGCCAGCAAACACAATCGGACTAAACTCCGAGGTCGAGCCGATGGTCAAGGCTGTGAGCGGTGTTCCATTGCTGAGGCCATTGCCCAGCGGTATTCGAAACTTGAACTGTCCTACAGTCGCATTCTCGTCTGTCAGAGAATTGTCGAGCGCCGATGCCAGGCGCTGTCGCCCTTGCCCTACTCCATCTGCAGTCGGAGCAGAGATATAGATTTCGACCGTCTTGCCGGATGTCATGGTACCTTCAACGATCAGTTCGCTGCCAACGATTTGCGTCGATGTCACTACTGGATAATTCAAAACACCGTCAGTATCAGGCAAAGCGTTCAGAGTTCGACCTGCTGTTCCAGCATCAATAGCTAGGCCAAGGTTGCCATGGTACGTGTTGTTGCTGTAGGTGCCATTGTTGCCCGTGACCCCTTCGAGTCGGAGGCCGCCAAGACCGCTATTGGCAATGATGTTTCCGTCTTGAGGATTTGTTCCGCCCACCGAATTGCCCGCCGAACTTATCCAGACGCCGAATGCCGTATTCTGAATCGCAGCAAGACCAGACACGTCCGTACCGATGTAGTTACCAAACACTTGATTGTTCGTCCCGCCGCTACCGATTGACACGCCGTGGGTATTGCCCGAAATAACGTTGCGTTGGTTGGCAATGGTGCTGCCAATGATGTTATTGGATGAGCCCGTTGCGACTCCTATTTGTGCATTTCCGATCGCTTGCGTTCCGGTCAAGTCTGTACCAATGAAATTCCCTTGGATTACAGTTCCATTGGAGTTTGACCCGCCATTGTCGACGTGAATGCCGTTTCCCAAGTTGCCTGAAATTAAATTCCCGGCCCCACTTAACATTCCATTAACAACTGAGCTGGATCCACCAACAATGTTGCCTGGTGATTGGTAAAAGTAGATTCCTGGACCTCGATTAGGCACGGCAATCGAACCTGTCGCGTTCGTGCCGATGTAATTGCCAAGGATCGAGACAATGTTTGGCAGACTGAAACCGGGGCTCGCCAAGCTATTTCCGTAAATTCCTGCACCAAGCCCGCCTGGAATACCGTTGCCTGAAATCAAATTACCCTCACCGGCAATGCTTCCACCGATCGTATTGTGATTTCCAGCTACCGTCGTTTGGACAGTTACTCCCGACGTGAAATTCGGAATGGCACCGCTGCCAGTGATATCTGTCCCAATGTAGTTCCCGCGAACGACGTTGCCTGTGACCGACATGAACCCAGCATCATAGATGGCAATACCGGCACCCGTGACATAGTCACCGCCATTGTTTTGAATCGTTCCCGAAACAACGTTGCGATGAGCAGCCGTTGAGCCACCTATCTGATTGAAATTGGATTGAACATGGATGCCGTAGTAAGTGTTGCCTAACGCTTCGCTACCAGAAGCATTTGTACCAATCAAATTACCAGAAACCTGCGTATTGTTTGCACCACTATTGATCCAAAGCCCAGCGTTGTCATTTCCAGAAATGACGTTGCCTGCTTGAGCAGTTGTGCCTCCGATTGTATTGTTCGGAGCAATCAAACGAATTCCGTCGAGTGCGTTCCCGAGATCAGCTGTGCCAGCAGCATTGGTCCCGATGTAGTTGCCATGGACAATATTGCCGATTGTTGCGGCACCGATGAGATAGACACCGTTTTGTGCGTTACCACTGATAAGATTGCCAGCCCCGATTGTCGTGCCACCGATGGTGTTGCTGGATGCCCCTGCGCTGACGATGATACCTGAAGCAGAGTTTGGTATTGCTACAATGCCCGACAAGTCCGTCCCGATGTAACTTCCAATCACGGTGTTATTCGTGGCAAACGCACCGCTAATCGAGATCCCACGCTGGGCGTTACCCGAGATGATGTTGCGGTCCAAAGCCGTCGTTCCGCCGATCGTATTGCCTGCTGTGCGAATATCGACGCCATCGGCAGCGTTTCCAATGGCCGCTGTACCCGCAGCATTGGTGCCGATGAAATTCCCAAGAATGCCGGTATTCATGGGGCTTGCGGTGAACGACTCAACAAGGATGCCCGTCCCGTTACCGGAGATTACGTTGCCAGCTCCGGCTCCTCCAATCACTGTTCCAGTCGCCGAAATCACGTGCACCCCAGTGCCATTGCCGAGAGCTGTCGCGCCGGACGCTGTGATCCCTATGTAGTTCCCCTGAATCACGTTGTTGGCGGTCGTTGACTGATTGACTTTAATTCCCGTGTCCGTGTTGCCGCTGATCACATTTCGATCAGCGCTGGTTGTTCCGCCAACGATGTTTCCGGATGACCCATCGCCGATACTGACGCCAATACCCACATTGGGAATTGCGACGGTTCCGCTCGGATCCGTTCCGATCAGGTTTCCACGAATGATGTTGTTATTCGCACCCAGTGCTGTGTTGTATTTATGAACTCCAATCCCATAGACAGCGTTACCGGAAACGACATTGCCAATCGCTGAGTTCGCCGAGGCAGAGTCGATAAACGCAATGCCGGCAGCCAGGTTCGCAACCGCGGCAGTACCGCTGGCGTTGATTCCCACCCAGTTGCCCTGAGCCACGTTTCCGGTTGTTCCCGAACCCTGAATTGCAATTCCCGCCAGTACGTTACCGGAAATTACATTGCGGTCTCCCGAATTCGGACCACCAATCGTGTTATTCGTAGCTCCACTTCCAATCAGTACTCCCGAATTGGCATTGGCAATGGCCGTCATGCCGGTCGCATCAAGACCGATAAAATTGCCTTTGACGGTATTCAGACTAGTACCCGCTCCACTAATCAGCACACCTCGGCCTGATCCAGCACTCAGGCTGCCGGAAATGACGTTGCGTGCTCCGGCAACGGATCCACCAATTGTATTATTGTTTGCGCCGGCGGAAATACTGACTGCGTTGGAGGTGTTCCCGACGCCTCCTGTTCCGCTCGCGTTCAGACCAATGTAATTACCAAGAACCCTGTTGCCTGTTGACGTGGCACCCGTGATGAACACCCCGTTGCCATTATTGCCACTGATTACATTACGGGCGGCGAAGACAGACCCACCAATCGTGTTGTTGGCCGAGTTCCCAATCCAGACACCTGAACCCGCGTTTCCAAAATCTACTGTGCCGGTGATATCGGTTCCGATGTAGTTGCCAGCTACTGTTGTGTTCGCCACACCTGCCACATCGATCCGTACTCCGTCCGATCCGCCACCGCTGATGATATTGCGTTCCAGTTCATCGCTGACACCATCTGCGTTGGTACCAACACGAGTATTCAAGGCACCCTGAGTGACCCACACGCCATAACGATTGCGAGTCAGAGCCGACAAGCCATCGGCCGTCGTGCCCAGCAGGTTTCCAGCAATGACCGTCTGATTTGCTCCACCGGCCACAACAAGGAAACGATGGGCGAGCGCGAACCGCAGGATTCGTTCGATCATGAGGCGTCTCGTCCCGACCCGGGGCTTTGAGATACCCGGCGCTCAATGGTCATGGCTGGCTCCGAGCTTTCCGATCTCCGCCTTGATGGCGAAGCTGTTCGTCGCCGCGTAACGCTCGCCGGGCGAAAGGCCGGAGAGCACTTCCACCCACCCGCCGTCCGACCGGCCTAGTCCGAGCGGACGCGCCTCGAACCAGTCGCCGTAGCGCACGAAGACGACCTGCCAGTCGCGGAAGGTCTGAATGGCTTCCTGCGGCACAGCGAGCGTCGCGGTCGCGGTCTGCTGAACGAGTTGGACCGACACGAAGAGTCCCGGCCGCCACTGTCCGTCGGGATTTGGAATGACGATACGAGCCG
>JANPNA010000278.1:0-14352 GCA_031427235.1 Pirellula sp. | reverse complement strand
AGTTGCGGGAGCCAGATTTGAACTGACGACCTCGAGGTTATGAGCCTCGCGAGCTACCGGGCTGCTCCATCCCGCGTCGTGATTGTATTCATTGCTGGCTCCATGTCCACCCCTAATGCTATTCTGATCGCGACTTTTCCGATAAGGCGAGCGACTGCCCAAATTGCTTTTGAAAACGATCAAGACAGTCGTTCTACAACAAAATGACAGCTTGAGGCTGTCGGGAATCGCACAATCCTCCGACCGCCTCAAGCTTGTCAAACCCTCCTGGGGTATTTTCGTCGCCAGTTGTTGCTGTGGATCCGCAACAACTAGGCTTTGTGGCTGGGCGAGGTACTCGCGCAGGTTTGGTTGGAAACTACCGAGCGAGGGGCTCGCTCGGCTACACGCACTTTCGCGGAGCGAAAGGCGACAATGTTCCAGAGAACCTCGTATCGTCCGTTGCTGTCTGACGCAGCCGGAAATTCGGACGAAAACAAAAAGTCTCCCTAGTCGGCAAACTTTACCTCTTTTGCTAAGGCTGCTCGCACCCGTCTGCCGAACCGATAGATACTCCAAATTAACTTGATACCCGAGCTCCGGATCGTTAAAAGTACTTTGTCGATCCCAAAGTTCGATTCAATTGATAGCAAATGTAGATTACGCCATCGGAGGCAATGGACTGCCGTGCTGTTTCGAAAAAGAAATCCACTCAAGCCGTGTTTCCAAACGTCCATTGGAACATCGGTTGTTATCGGGACGGGAGCCTGCATCCTGTTCTATGGCTCAATCTTTGCCGGTCCTTTGGACTACGCCTTGCTCCGTCGGTATTGCCTCTGCCACCCGGTCGCCATCGCAACCTCGGAACTGTTCTTTGTCGCAATCGTAGCCCTTGCGACCAAATGGTTTAACTCCGCAACGCAACACAAAGTAAGTCGCCACGGAGCACTGGCTCTCGAAGATATTTCTTCTACCCAACCCGATACGCCAAACAATGCATCGGGAGAACAAAAGGCACTTTGGTTCGAGACGCTGTGGCGATCGCAACCCATTGCCGCTTGCGATAGTTGGCTTGGCCAACGCGTCACAGCCATTCTGCAACGCCAGCTAAAACGCAAGAATACAAAGCATCTCGATCAAGACGTTCACGAACTCGCTGGCCGGGACGCGGATCAGCAGCACGACAGCTACGGTCTCATTCGCATTGTCACTTGGGCTATGCCAATGCTTGGATTCCTCGGTACCGTTTTGGGGATTTCCGATACGCTCGGTCAAATGGATGCCCAAGCGTTGGCCAGCGGTTCACAAGACGCCATGAACAGCCTCACGGCTGGTTTGTATGTCGCCTTCGATACGACCGCAATCGGCCTTGTGTTGACGATGGTTGCAATGTTCGTCCAGTTTGGAGTCAATCGTTCGGAGCTGGCCCTCCTTTCTACGATCGACGACCGCGTTTCTGAGACGATGCAACTATGCTTGACCGAGCAAGAAAAGCGTAACGACACGAGCAATGTCGAGACAGCTCTTCACCACGTAACTCAAGAGCTTTTGCAATCGGTTCAGCAGATTGTTCAAAAACAAAGCGAACTTTGGCAACAAACGATTTCGACTGCACATAGTCACTGGCAAAACCTGACTTCGAGTTCCGCGGAGACGATTCAGACGGCCATGGCTGGTGCCATTGAATCCGCATTGGCCAAACACCATGAATCGCTCAATGTCCATACCGAACATTTAGCAAGAGCACAGTCTGAGGGAGTTGTTCTGATCGATGCGCGTTGGCAGCAGTGGCAGACAACCCTTTCGAAGCAGGCTAGAGCGATGCATCAGCAGCAACGTGACATGACCGCACAGACCGAATTGCTCAACTTGCTCATCGACAAGCATGAAGCGGTCCGTTCGATGGAAAAGCCACTTCAAGCCACTTTGGAACGTCTAACGGATGTCGACCGATTTCACGATGCGGCGATTTGTTTGACCGAAGCGGTCGCCGTGCTCGGCACTCAAATGGAACGTTACGGTTACTTGGGCCGACAGCCAGTCCGGCGTCGATCTGCGGAAACGACCGATACGGATACAGTCGACGACAGTACAGAATCGGAGATTCCAGCAATACTGCCGCTCAAGAGGCGTGCAGGATGAGTCGTAGCAAACGACGTGGAGATAGTACGGCACCTGCATTGTTTCCATTCCTTGCGGTGTTGCTGTGCACCATTGGAGCCCTTGTGCTCATCCTGGTATTGACCGTTGCGAATTCGCACGCTTCGGCCAAGCGCGAGGCCGAGGACACGATGACCGACATCAAAGACACTTCCGATGTCATGCAAGTCGTGTCGGAAGAGCTTGAGGCCCAGCGAGAGGATCTGAAATCGAAGGTCGAACGCCGGCGCAGAGATTTAGCCGATATCGAAGACCATATCGCCCGCTTGACCAAGACGCTTGAGCAACTCGCGAGCAAGTTTGAGCGAATCCAGTCAGAAACATCCAAAACCGAAATAGAAGGCTCAGAAAAGCAGGAAGCCGTTGCCGAGTTGCGAAAGGAAATCGATCAAAAGAAGAAAGAGTTGATCGATGAAATCGAGAAACAAAAGAAACGCAAACCGGCCTTTGCCGTTATCCCTTATGTCGGTGCCAACGGCACTTCGCGTCGCCCAGTCTACTTGGAGTGCACCAAGGACGGTGTTGTCATCCAACCAGAAGGGTTGCTTATTTCTTTGAAGGATTTGAAACCGCCGTTTGGGCCAGGCAATCCGCTCGATGCCGCTCTGCGGGTCCTGCGACTCACCTACCAACAAAAGGATGCTACTTTTGGCATCACTCAACCCCCTTATCCGTTGCTGATCGTTCGTCCCGATGGGATCCAAACGTATGCATTGGCTCGCGAAGCGATGAGTGGATGGGATGACCAGTTTGGTTACGAGTTGGTGGACAAAAACATGGAGCTGAGATTCCCTCCCAGTCCAGCCGGGCTTAAAGAACAATTGACCAGCACGGTCGAATTGGCAAAGCGGCGCCAGCACGCTCTCATTGCATCCATGCCTCGCCGAGTCGTTGCGCAGGACAGGGATGACAGTTGGGATGTCATCGACGCATCCAACAGCACGCATCCATCCGGTGCGGGCAACTCAAAAGGTACAGGCACCAACATCGGGTCGAATGCCGAAACCGGCTCGGGGCTACCCGCGGGCAATGCGGCGCAACAAGAATGGCAACTTGTTCAGGGGATAGCCAATTCTCAAGTTGCGAGCGCAATTCAAAAGAACGGCTTGGAGTCACAGTCGATACCGAATACAGCCATGAGCGGCGATGGCCAATTTCGTTCGGATTCCGATTCGGAAATTGCCTATAGTGCTAGCGGAGCAGCAGGAACGGCGGGCTCTAACGACGGCTCCCAAAACAGTAACGACGGCTCCCAAAATGGAGCCAGCGGATCCAATGGCGGTGCTTCTCCGTCTGGAAGCAGTAACACTAGTGCAAAGGACGGACAGGCCGGAAGCAATGCTCCTGCACCACCTGGTGCCAATGCATTCTCGTCGGGGACCGCCACGGGTGGCGGAGCTAGCAGCCTGTCCGCTTCTGGAAACCCAGCTCAGAGCCCAATCGATCCGTCCGCTGCTCCCAGCCTTTCGGTTTCTATGAACCAAAAGGCAGACAATAAACCGCCCAAGGCCAAGCACGTCCGAGCCGAAGGCGACTTGAAGCCAATTTCGGTCAGTGCAGGTCATGGTTGGGCCGCTTCCCGAGCGGAGGGCAAGGCGACTCCGGTTTCGCGCCCCATCAACGTAGTTGCTCTGAAGGACCAGTGGCTCTTGCGTTCGGACGTAGACCCAAGGAGCTTTGAGGTCAATGTCACGATGGAAGAAGGGCCACAACGAGCGGGCGACCAATTGGCAGTGGCTATGCGCAAGCGTGTCGACTCTTGGGGGCTTTCGTTGCCGGGTGGATATTGGTCGCCAACCCTGACCATTGAGGCCGCCAGCGATGCTCAGCAAAGCGTTGCCCGATTGGAACGACTGCTGGAGGGCAGCGGCGTTGAAATCAAAGTCGTACCTTTAACGCTTCCCAAACGTCGCTAGGATTCCGCAAAGATGAGTAAGCGTCGAAACGAAGAATCAGCCATCGGCGAAGACGCCTTTTTGGATACCATTGCGAACCTAGTTGGTATCCTGATTATCTTGGTGGTAATCGTCGGCTCGCGAAGCTACGCAACGGCCAAAGTTGCCGTCGAGCAAGAGCTCAAGGCAAGGGTCGATCAACTCGAATCACCCGTCGCCAAGACCAAAAGTTTGGATCAAGATCTGCAAAGGCAAAACGAAGAGCTTCGCAGTTATGATCTTGAAGTGGTGTATCGCGATTCCGAGCGGATGGCGATCATGGACCGCGTGACTATCGCCGAGCGGATGGTCGACGAGGAGTTCCAAAACATCGATGAATCGGTTCGGGAGCGAATCGAAACAGAACAGGAGATGAGCGAGTTGGAAAAACAACTTGCAAATCTGCTAAAGCAACAGGGGGATGTTCAGTCTACAGAACAATCCACGGCGGTTTTACAGCATCTACCTACCCCAATGGCCAAGACTGTATTTGGTCGCGAGTTGCATGTCATGCTGCGTGGCGGCAAAGCCGCGGTGATTCCGTGGGAGCGCCTGATTGAATCCCTTAAGAGTGAAGCCAGACGCTCGGCAGAACGCAATTCGCAAAAGGATCGCTTTGTCAATCAACTGGGGCCGATCGACGGCTTCTTAATGACGTATGGATTGAAGAGTCAGAGCGGCGTGATGTCGAACGGAACGTCGACTCGACTAGCTCGAACGATCGAGTTGGAGAAGTTTGAATTGGAACCGACCGGTGAGGTAATGCAGGAGAGTGTTGCCGAAACGTTGGACACAGGTGGGCGTCTGAGATTAGAGCTTTCTTCCTACACTGCACAGCACACGACGGTAACGGTTTGGGTCTACCCTGACAGCTTCTCCGAATTCAGGGTACTTAAGGAGCGGTTGTTTACCGAGGGCTTTCTATGCGCAGCGAGGCCATTGCCATTCCAGGTTCGTATCGGGGCTTCGCCTCGTGGCTCCGCTAGTGCTGCTCAGTAACAGCATCCACGTCGATTCTACGGAATCACGCATTAGTCACCCTCCCAGAGGGAGCAACGCTGTGAAGCATTTTCGTCCGATCGGAGCTTGTCTCCGACGGACGCCGTTTTGGCGTCCTAAAGTACGGCTCAGTCCGTGAATTCTCGCACTTCGCTCCCGCTTCGCCCGCCAAGGCGGGCGAAGCGGGAGCGAAGTGCGGTCGGTTCTACCTAACTTAATAGAACGCCAAAACAAGGTTGAGGGGAGACAAGCTCCCGCTCAGCCTTAGGAATCATAGATTGAAATGCTTCACAGCGTTGCAGAGGGAGGGTGAGGACCTAGCTCGTCAGACAGGCAGCTTTGCCTCATCGTGCCATATGTTGAGCTGTTCGTTCCCAACCCTAGTGCAGAAATCGCCAAACGTTTCACCATCCAGTCGGTCCGCTTTGAACGCGATAAACAATGGCTTGAGTGTTGAAACAATGCTCTCAAAAGGAACGAGATCTTTGAAAATGAACGCCAGCCGCGTCCCAAGGCGAGTACCACCGACGTACATCGTGTATTTCCCCTTGGCCTTACCGACCAAGCCGATATCGGCGTTATAAGGCCGAGCGCAACCATTTGGGCAACCCGTCATGCGGAGCGTAAACAACTCTTTGTCCAGCTCCATATCCGCGAGAACTTTTTCCAGATCGTCGATCAGTCCTGGCAATGCGCGTTCGCCCTCGGCAATAGCCAGTCCACATGTTGGCATGGCCACGCAAGCAATCGACCATCGTCGCACGTTGGATATTTCTTCGGTGAGCGGCAACCCGCGCTTCTTGATTAGTCCTTCGAGTTTGCTTTTGTCCTTTTCCTCGATGTCGCAAAACAAGATGCTCTGGTGCGCCGTGAGTCGAATCTCTGGATTTAGTTCCTGGCAAATGTCTCGCAGGGCCGCTTTCCACGCGCGATCTTCGTTGTCGTACAAACGGCCGTTCTCGACGTTGAACCCGTAGAACCACTTTCCATCCCCTTGCGCGTCCCAGCCCATGTGATCGTCGTGCTCGCGGACATCGTCGTGGGTGCAGTCGGCCAGTTTGCTGCCGTAGTATTCCTCAACTTTGTGACGGAACCAATCGATCCCTTCGTCGTGGATCAAGTACTTGAGCCGAGCGCGCTTTCGGTCTCCACGATTGCCGAAGTCGCGTTGCACTTTGACCACCGCTTCCCCCACTGCAATCGCTTGTTCAGGCGTGACAAACGCCATGCGAGTTGCAAGGCGAGGGAATGTTTTCTTGGCGCTAGGGGTAATGCCCAAGCCGCCGCCAACCACCACGTTGTAGCCAATGATTTGGCCATCGCGGATCACCGCAATGTAGCCCAAACAATTGGTGTAAACGTCGACGCAGTTATCGTCTGGCAATGCGATCGCGGTCTTGAATTTACGAGGCAAGTAGGTTTTGCCATAGATCGGCTCGTAAACCTCATCGCTGCCCCCCTCCAGCGTTTCTTCGCCCGATTCAGGATCCTTGAGCCATAGTTCGTAGTACGCCTTGGTGCTCGGAGCTAGGTGCATCGCGAAATCGTAGGCGAGCTTTTGAATCACCGGCCGCACGTTGTCCTTGTACGGAGCAGGGCATGCCATCACGTTTCGGTTGACGTCCCCGCAGGCCGACAAGGTACTGAGCTGAGAATCGTTGATGCGGCGAATGCACTGGCGCAAATCGGACTTGAGAATACCGTGAAGTTGTAGGCCTTGGCGCGTGGTCACCTTGAGCGTTGTATTGCCAATTTCATCGCACAAATCCAGATGCGCGATCAACTGGGGACTCGTCATGATGCCGGCTGGAATTCGGCTTCGTACCATGAAGCTATACGCCTTTTCCGATTTACCGCTTTCCGTTGCCACCCCTCTGGCTTCTCGATCGTCTTGCTGGTACGTTCCGTGGAACTTCAGAAGTTGGATATCATCTTTGCCGAAATGGTCTGTCGTAACGGCTAGTTCCGCTCCAATAGTTCCGCGTAGATAGTTGCTTGCAATCTTCATCCCTTCGACAGGACTAAGCTTTTCTTCGGCAGGATTTTCGTTGTCAGCCATTTAGGAAAGGTTTTCTAACGTGTTCGCTTGAATGGTGGCGAATGACGACCAGGTGACTCGACGAACCACCTACAGAAACAATATAACAAATGAGGATTTTGCCGATATCCCGAAATGGATCACGTTGGCAGCCAAATATCGCCAACTCTTTCCAGTAACAATTCTAATGACCGCACGCATTTTAGATGGCAAATCCATCGCCCTTCAAATTCGAAAAGAAATCGCGACGGAAGTAGCAGCATTGATGGAGCAACGTGGCATCCAGCCTTGTTTGGCAGCCATTCTCGTTGGTGACGACCCCGCCAGCCATGTGTATGTTCGAAACAAGGAAATCGCGTGTGAAAAAGCCGGAATCCAGAGTCGACTTTTTCGAATGCCGAGCGGTACGACGACCAGCGAACTCCTGGCGCTGCTTGCACAACTAAATAGCGATCCAAAAATCCATGGGATATTGGTGCAGTTGCCTCTGCCCAAGCAAATCCAGGAACGCGAGGTGCTCGACGCCGTACGGCCCGCCAAAGATGTGGACGCATTCGCACCTGAAAATGTAGGGCTCATATCTCAAGGCCGGCCCCGTTATTTGCCTTGTACTCCGCACGGGGTCCTGCAATTGCTTGGCCGCTGTGAAATCGAGACCGTAGGCAAAGAAGTGGTCGTCGTCGGTCGAAGCGACATCGTAGGCAAACCGCTGGTGTCGATGTTCTTGCAAAAATCTGGTCCACTCGGTCCAACCAACGCCAATTCCACGGTGACATGCTGTCACAGCCAATCCGCAGACTTAGCCAAGATAACGCGGCGGGCTGACATTCTGGTGGTCGCCATTGGCAAGCCGAACTTTATCACCGCGGATATGGTAAAGCCAGGTGCGGTGGTCATCGATGTTGGTATCAATCGACTGGACGACAAGATCGTGGGGGACGTGGATTTTGAATCCGTCTCAAAAATCGCGGGAGCCATCACGCCCGTACCAGGTGGCATCGGTCCGTTGACCATTGCGATGTTGCTCAAAAATACTCTTACTGCCGCCAGCCATGCGCAGCTCATCACCTAGTGCGTCTTCAACACTAAAAAGTGGGGTGGGTGTAGTGGATCTTGCTAAAGATCCCTAGGCTGCAGGATCTTTGACAAGATCCAATACCCAAGAATTAAGGGGTGAAGACGCACGCACTAGCTAGGCTGTGAGTTCTTCCAGTTCGTGGAAATGTTTCGGCTTTTTCGATGAGTTGTACGAATCGCCACCGAAGTTTGAGCGTTGGCAACAAGTTCGCTGGCAGGCTAGAATACGTGTGTTATCAAGCGCAACGTGAAACCAATGCGTCCGTTATGGGATGCGATATTGCCGGACCTGAAAAATGAGCTCGATACCAAAACTTGACTGGAAAATGACGGCCTCCGAGTATGCTCTTTGGGAACGAGAGCAAACCGAGAAGCACGAATACTACGCGGGCGAAGTGTTTTCGCAGGCGGGGGGAACACGCCGACATAGCTTGATAGGGTCAAACATCGCTCGAGTTATCGGGAACCACTTGAAGGTTCGCGATTGCCAAACACATGGTAGCGACATGCGTATTCACGTCGAAGCGACCGGTTACCAAGCTTATCCTGACGTATCGGTCGCATGCCCACCGATCGAAGGTTTCTCGGACGATGTGATCTCCAATCCGATTTTGGTTATCGAGGTCTTGTCGCCATCGACCGCCGACTTCGATCGCGGCGGCAAGTTCGGGCACTATCGACAAATCCCTTCGCTGAAAGAGTATCTGGTCTTCTGGCAAGATGAAGCTCGTGTGGAGCAGCATACGCGAACGCCGGAAGGTCTATGGCTGTTGCGCGAAGTCGTGGGGATCGATGCTCTTCTGCAATTGGCGAGTCTCGAAATACCACTGTCCTTGAAAGACGCTTACGATAAAGTCGACTTCCGAGCCAACGACAATCTTTAACTTGAGCTGCGGCATCTGAGGCGGACAGGCCAGCGTTTAGGAGATACGTATTACGGCTTCAAATGTTGGTGAAAAACTCCCAACGCAACGAACTGTAGGTGCTGCCCACACCGTGCTGGAACTCGGGATAGATCATCATTTGAAATCGCTTGTCCGCATCGTTGAGCGCTTTGGAAAGCTGCCAAGTATTGGCGGGATGCACATTGTCATCAATGAGCCCGTGCACCAACAGCAGTTTTCCTTTCAGTCGGTCAGCGATCTTGTTGCAGGAACCGGCTTCGTAGCCTTCGGCATTCTCTGCCGGAGTTTGCATATAGCGCTCAGTGTAAATCGTATCGTAGTTTCGCCAGTCGGTCACAGGTGCACCCGAAACGGCCACGTGAAAGACATCTGGGTAACGCAGCAGCGCCAGAGCTGACATGTATCCGCCATACGAATGACCATAAATCCCGACTCGCTCAGCGTCGATGTAGGGGCGCTGCCGAAGAAATTTTACTCCCGCCGCTTGATCGTCCAAGTCCGGGCCGCCCAGCTTGAGATAGGTTGCGCTTTCAAAGGCCTTGCCTCTGCCTACAGTGCCGCGATTGCCGATCTTGACAATGATGTATCCCAACTCGCAATTGGGGTTCGCAGCCGAGTATCGCGTTGAGATACCGACGCTCTCGGGACCGCCATAGACATCGACCAAGAGTGGGTATTTGCGCAACGCGTCAAAGTTGGAGGGCTTATGTAATGTGCCATAGATAGTTGTCTTACCATCGTCAGACAGGAAAGAAAACAACTCTGGCATTGGTAGCTTGGCCTTGTCTGCCGTCTCCCTGTCGCCCATTGCAAGCACAGCCACCTCTTTACCCAGTTCATCGTACACAACGGTGGACGGCGGTGTTTCGAGTTGCTCACGCGTTGCGATCACAAATCGATGGTCCGGGAAATGTCAAACGAAGTGCGGTTGACGAGCAATTCGTTCCCTTCGGATGAGAATCGAACAGAATACAGGTACTGTGTCGGCTCTCCATCGATGGCAACCTTTTTAGCACTTTTGCTGGCAAGATCGTAAATCCAAATCGAAACTTTTGGGTTGGGATCGCCTGCTTTGGGATAGCGTACGGACTGAAGCTTGGTGTAGTTGGCTGTGTTATCTAAAGTTAAGTGATAGTCCACCATTTCTCGCTCGTCGACTTCATAGTATGCAAGTTTCGAGCTATCGGGTGACCACCACATGGCATCGCTTTGCTTGAGTTCTTCTCCGTACACCCAACATCCGGTCCCGAATCGCAATCGATCGATCCCGTCCTTCGTAACACGAATTTTTTCCGTGTCGGACGCGGCTGCCTCAAGCGAGATAGTGAAGTCACTGTAGACCGCTTTCCATTTGCCATCAGGCGAGGTTGCAACGGACCGTTGTTGCGCTCGGCCCACGGCTGGTTGCCCATTTCTGCGTCGGGCGTTACCGGCGTGGAATCATCGGAGTGGACAAAACTTTTAAGGTCGATCGACTTGCGTTTGCCTGCAACGGTGTACTGTACCGAACTGCCGTCATCGGACCATCGAATTTGCTCGACTTTTCCGCCGCCAGCCAACTCCGTTCGAAGCGCGGAGATTTCGCGATGTTTTTCGTAGCCCGGTAGCTCCTTGAACGTCGGTTGCGCTCGGAGCAATCCATAGGACGAAAACGAAATCAATGCGGTAACGGTTAGAACACTGCGAAATCGGTTGAGCATGTTGTTTCAAAATTCTCTTTTCTGGGCGGATGGTTGAAGTCTCGATGCTTGCGGCGGCGCACTAATCGTAATCACTTATCATGGTTTTTGCGCGGGACAATGCGAATAGCCAGACAACGTGTGGCCGTGCCGCTCAGCGTCAGTGCTGCCGGGTCAGGGCGTGTCCTGGACAGGATCACCGACACTCCGCTTCCGGTCACGAACGATCATTGCCGCCACACCCGACAGGCCGACAATGCCGATGAGATTAGGAAAGATCTGCAAGCTATTCATCAGGTCCCCCCAATTCCAGACCAGGTCCACCTTGCTCGTGGCCCCGAGGACCACCAGCCCGCAGTAGATCCATCGATAGGGCATGATCACTTTCGGACCGAAGATAAATTCAAGCGACTGTTCTCCGTAGTACGACCAGCCAGTAAGTGCGGTGAAACCGAACAGAAAGACACACACGGTCACCACCGATCCACCGAAACCCGGCATCGCCGACTCGAAGGCACTCGCCACGGCGGCCGCGCCGGTGAGCTGCTGCTCTCCTTCGCCGATCTTCCACACCCCAGTTACCAGAATCGAGAGCGCGCTAATGGTGCTCGTCACGAACGAAACGATGAAGACGTCCATGATCGCGTTAAGTCCCTGGTGGAACGGGTCCTTGCTTCGGGCAGCCCCGTAGACGACGGCTGCGGTCCCGTATCCAGCTTCGTTCGCATAAATGCCACGCGCCATTCCGTAGCGCATTGCAAGCATGACCCCAACTCCCATGGTGCCGCCCAGAGCCGCGTCCGGATAAAATGCACCTCGCACCACCATGGAAAGAACGGCCGGGATCTCGCTAAAGTGGGACAACAGAACATAGGTGCCGCCCGTAAAATAGAGCAGAACTTTGAGTGGAGAAAGTTTTTCAAGGGCACGACCAATGGACTTGACGCCACCTAGGATGGTGAGGAAGGCGAGGATCGCCAAGCCAATTCCTGTTGCGAGCTTAGGCACATTCCACTGCGAGTTCATCACGTCGGCAATCGAGTTGGGCTGGGTGAAAGGCGTGGTGGTGAGAGCCGCTACTCCAGCCACTAACGCATAGGTCCAACCAAGCATCGGCGCTTTTAGCCCATCGGCAAGGTAGATCATTGGGCCAGCCAGCAATCGCCCCTCACCTGTCCGCCCAATACCTGTCCGACGGTAATAGACTCCTAGAACCGCCTCCGTAAATTTCACCGCCATGGCTATCAGCCCCCACGCCCAAATCCAAAACAGTGCGCCTGGCCCGCCTGAGACGATGGCGGTGGCAACTCCAGCGATGTTGCCTGTTCCGATGGTCGCACCCAGTGAGGTCATAAACGTTTGAAAAGGGGAAAGGGCCCCCTTGGCTTTCGCCTCGTCGACGCCAAAAAAGGCACGCAACGCCTCACGGAAAAAGACGAACTGAACAAAACCCAGTCGGAACGTGAGGAAAAGACCCACCGCGAACAACAATGCGATGGTCCAGGGACCGAACACAAGATCGCTTGCCAACTTGATCGGCTTTCCGAGCATGTCATTCAATTCGTCAATGATGCTTGTGATTCCAGTCATGAGGCATGATAGTTGAGGGTTGAGGGTTGAGACCCTCCAGCACTCCAGCACCGTTAGTACGCCAAAACAAGGTTGATGGGGGACAAGCCCCCGATCAACCTGAAGGACCAAATCGGCGGCGTTACCGATTCTTGGCTGTTTCAATCAATTGTGCGATCAATGGCAGAAGTTGTTTTTTGCGGCTGACTACATTATCGAGTTGATAAAGCTTGCGGTCCAATTGTGGGTAATTGATTTCGTCCCATTCATCCGATTCGTGACTGAGCAACAACAAGGAGCCGTTGCTGACAACATCCGTAATCAGCAGGGCCGCAAAGTCCAAGCGTTGCGTGGTCGCGAGTTGCTCTAGGGCAACTCGCAGATCATCTTTGCGGTCCCAAAACAGATCAAAGCCAATCTCTTCGATTTGCGAAATCGAGAACCGTTGGCCATGCTCGGTAAATTCTTTGCAGTCCTCTCTGAGGACTTCGGCCGGAGTGCAAGTTCTCAGGGCGGAACCAATTTCGAAAAACTCCTTTGCGTACGCAACCAAGTCGACTTCACAGAGAGCTTCAAGCCATTTTAGAATATCGCGATCCACGTCGGTGGTGGTTGGTGATCTCAAATACAACGTGTCTGAAATGATTCCCGATGCCATGCACAGCGCGATTCCAGGGCGTGGAACCAAGCCAGCCGCTCGAAATTGCCGCGCGACCAAAGTGCAGGTTGATCCAACGGGCTCGTTGATGAATCGGATCGGCTGCGTCGACTTGAGCCCACCACCTAACCGATGGTGGTCAAGCACCTCGAGAATATCGGCTTCATCGGCTCCGTTGACCGCTTGGCTCAATTCGTTGTGGTCAACCAAAATGAGTTTTGGCTTGGGCGGGTTGACCAAATCAGATTTCGACAGGACCCCAACCAAAATTCCTGCATCGTTGATGACCGGGAAAATCGGTTCACTCGATTGTTCTACGATCAATCTCGCTTCGTCAACGGGCTTCTTTGCAGCGAGTGAGACAAAATGGGTATCGATGGCAGAGTCAATGAACTGCGCCGATTTGATTCGCATCGTGGTGGTTGCGGTGTCAAACGGGCTTTGAATCACAGCCACGTTCCGCGCTTGAGCTAGTTGAACCAAACCTGGTGAAAGCGTGTAGCCACCCGTGACCACCAGAGCTCGAACGCCGTGCTCGATGGCCGGCAATTGAATGGTGGGCCGATCACCGCTGACGACAATGAGTTTTTCTGCTGGAAATTTTTGCATACGTTCCGTAAAACCGCCAGCACTCATGGCGCCCACCATCACCAATAGTTCGTCGTGTTGGTGAGGGATAATGGAATGCTGAAAGCTGCCACCTAGGATTTCGCAAATCTTCTGAAGGCTTGTGGAAACCGTTCGAGTTTTAAGTGGATCCCCATCGTCTCGAAAGATCAGATCCATCAATTGGAGCAGCGACAGGACGCCAACAACCTTGTTCGTGCCGTCTACAATCGGAATGGCGCGAAGATCGTGTTCCTTCATCCGGTTGTAAACCTCGAAGAAAACGTCGCCGTATTTAGCGGTCTTCACATCGCGTTGGCAAACGTCCTCCACCTCGGGTCGAACATCCATTACGATTCTGGGGGCTGGCACCTTGGCCCGGCGAAGCACGTACTCCGTTCGCTTGTTGGGAGTGCCGCAGCAAGCGGCAACGGCTTCGGGTCGACTAGTCTGTTGCAATAGATCCGCATACGCAATCGCGGAACAAATGGCATCGGTATCGGGATTGCGATGCCCAAAAACAAGTACACTCATATGGAATATTATTATTGAGACGAGCAGATAGTTTGGCAGGTACCAGTATAGTAGCACACCTTCTTTCTCCAAGTGGCGTTTTAAGATTGATTCGACAGCTTAGTGCGTCTTCAACACGTAAGAATTAGGGCTGGACGTAGTGGATAATTCAAAAAAAACCACAGCGGCCCGAAAATTATAAAGAAACACAAACCAAAAAAAAATGTGTTAAGGC
>JANPNA010000277.1:0-5466 GCA_031427235.1 Pirellula sp. | reverse complement strand
GTCATGCAGTGGACAACAGCCAATGTATTCGTTGGGTGTTGGTCGCTCTTTGAGCTTCGTACCGTAACTCTCAATGAGGGTCACGATATCGTTGGAACGTCGGATTTCGTCGAGTTCTTCTTCGCTGAAACGGGCCATTTTGAGTTCTCCACTGAGTACGGCCAAAGAATTTTTAAAAATCCAAAACTTTTTTCGTTTCGGATATGTGTTCCGTTTATATTAACCTTGCGCATGTACGTCAAGCAGTCCGACCAAGTTTTGGGGTTTTCATGTCAGAGCCGTATTTAAAATCAGGGGATTCAACCGAGCCCAACCATCCATCTAGTCAGTACGACATGCCACGAATTGCCGAAGAAGCTGTTGCCACGCGAGAGACGAAGGAGCTTGCCGAACGAATCGTCAAGCTGCGAAAGGAACGTGGCATCACCCAAGTCGATCTCGCTACCGCGCTCAGTGTCACGCAACCAATGATTTCGCGTTTCGAACGTGGTGATTTCCGAATCTCAAGTGATATGGTCTTCAAGCTGGCGAAGCTTTTCGCGGTTACTTCCGATGAACTCCTAGGGCTAAAGACTCAGAAAGACGAATCAACAACGGTTCCACGTCGGTGGGTCAAACGTATGGGCCGAATCGACGAACTTCCAAAGCGCGACCAAGATGCATTGGCTCGAATCATCGATGCGTTTCTTGAGCGACAGACTAGGAAGGCTTCTTAGGCCATTCCGCGTCCGGTCCTTACGATAAAAAACGTGTCGCCGGTTGGGCGAGCGACACGTTTTTCATCTCCAGTCCCTACCGCTACCATCATTGACCTATTTGAATGTTTATCCGGTTGGGTCGTCATTGACCATCAAGCTTGGTTGCCGCCAACGGTTTCGCATTTAGCACGGCTCATCCCGACCGTTAACAAGGCCATCTCGACTTGGGCGATGAGCGAATCCATTAGCGCGACTCGTCTATCAACCCGTGCTCGCATGCGGTTTTTCTTGAGGCGAACGGCTGGCTTTGAGTGAGGCATTTAGCAAGTCACATCGGCTGCCGCTGGTTTGCGGTGACTCTAGTAAGGCTTTGCCGTTATGCGATCGAAGCGGGGAACCATGAACGTCTACTGGCAAGGTTCTTCGCTACGTCCTGCGCAACTCTCTCATTCGCAGTGCCTCATTCGTTCGCAGCTTGGACTTCGCTTGTGTAAGCTCGCACACCAAGCAGCCATCCTGCCGGTGATTCTCAACATCCAACAGCCAAGTTCTAGTGGGGCATGCACTTCCGACGGGGCCGCTATCGCCACTTCTGAACCGTGTACTGCGGGCGGAACTGCGCTTTGATGTACGGCGAGATTCTTGACCCCAACTTACCGTTCTTAGGATGCAAGACATTTAGGGGTTTGGCATTTAGAACTTGCCCACCGGATCGCCGAACATCACGCTACGCCGCCGCCTTGCAACAGAGCTGGCCTGTCCCGCTCGGGCCGTTGGGGGGCCGAGCGACTACACAATTTAAGCCGAAATCGGCTTCGTGCCTCATCGGAACTCTCGCGGGCCTCCTGCCCTGGCTACGGCGTCGCACGGTCTTCCGGCCTCCATGCCTACAGACACGCGGGGGGCAGTCGTCGCTGCGAAGGGCAATGCATTGAAATCGTTACTGGCGTGTTGGCGTTTCAAACTTCGTTCCTTCCTACTTCGCACTTCAGCGCAGCGACTCGTGCCCCTCGCTCGTGCTCCGCCTCCGCGGGCCGGGACTCGCTAATCGCTCGGTCTGATCGCCCTCGGCCTCGCTAGAGCGATGATTTACTAACAGCAAGGCGGCTCGATGGTTGATTGGGATAGAGAGAGCGTTTGTTGTGTCCGCTCTCCTGCCGATGGCGATCAGACTGGCATCCATGCCATCCCGGCCTTACAAAGCTCAGCGTCCATGCTTCGCCATTGCAGTTCTTTCGTGACTGACAGACCAGCAGGATGGAGTGCGTTTTGAAGCGGGCAATGCTTCCAACGCGGTTTGATTGGACACTTAGTTAGCGATTCGCGACGTGCAATTTCGGCAGTTGAGCGAAACATGCGGCGGCGACCGTCGTTATCTATTCGTTGGATGCATCACTGTCGCCGCCTGTTCAGCGCGGTAGCATTCTCGCATTCGCAACACCGAATCCCGAGTTTGACCCCAACGAAGTACCCCCAACCAAAGTAGTTCCTTAGTTGTTCACAATTTCGGGACGTCTATTAAGATCGTTTCGGGCCATGTATTTGGCTCTAGGTAGCAGTCAACCTCGATCGTGCAGGTCTTCTTAGACTCATCCAAATACTCAATTCTAACATCGGATTCCCCTTTTGGTCGCACTATCACAGTCCGGGACTTGTGCGGCATGATTTCTCCAATCTCATACCTGTTTCCTTGAACTAGGACCACTACACCTTTTAATGAACTATCACCTTGGTTACTAACCGTAACTCGATGCGCAAAATAATTGCACACGAACAACGATACCGCAATAAGTAATGCAAAACATGCGGTAACTCCGATTAACCATCTCAGGGAGTATTGAAAATTAACGTTCATGATTGGCGAAAATCAGTAGACCGGCACGCCATTGCCGCCATACGGAGGCGTTGGCGGAACACCGGGAGTTCGCGTACGGTCCGGACCACCGGGACAACCGGGTGTTGTTTGAAGCCCACTACCCTGAAGCATGGAAAGGCAATTGGCCGCGCAAGTTCCAGAGTGGTGTATTCCAATAGAAATGCCAATTTGGTTATTGAAGAGATCCATACACGTTTCAATAGGAATTTGGGGATTAGTGCACTCTTCATGCATATCGCCTATGCCTTTAGCCGTAGATTCGCCCATGGATTTCGCCATGCAACAGCTCCAAACACAATGTCGAAATGCATCTTGCTGTCCATTGCGTGGTCCAGGTAGACCACTTCCTTGGGATGCCGCATTTGCCTCATCTCTGCAATTGCTTCCAAGCACGCATTGTATAGGACCAAAGGTTGCTAAACACTTTGCAGTTTCACCACACCAACATGCTTTGCCAAGAGGATCTCGCCCAATAAGTGCAGCGCTATCTAGAAATTCATACAGTCCCCACTCACTACCCGCGTACCCAATTGGGTCTCTGGTGAAAGACTCGATGGATGTCGTCGTAGATGGAGACTCGACGGCTGATTCGATGTAGATCAGCGATTTGAATGGCATATCTGCGATTCCACAAGGATCACTACCGTAATCGTAAGTGTTGCTGCGCTTGCTTCTTATCGCTGATTCGATTGCTGATCGCTCCAATCGCCGTAAATCTAGAATTGTCGCCTTGCGCTCCGCAAATGTGCGCTAACGAAGCGCATTTTCGCGGAGCGAAAGGCGACAGTCATCTTAATTACTTGTCTGACTTCTTAATGGGCTGCGCGATTCCCGGTCGTTTTGCGGGTGCCACTGCCGATTCGTCGCGCGATTCGGGTTTGATGACCTCTGGCAGCTCCTTGCCTTTCGCAATGAACTTCATCGATATGCTGTTTACACAGTGCCGAGTGTTCTTTGCCGTGTATTGCTCGCCATGGAATACGTGCCCCAGATGGCCACCACAGTTTTCGCACATGATCTCGATTCGAGACCCATCCCGATCAATTTCTCTTTTTACCGAACCTTTGATTTCCGCGTCGAAGCTCGGCCATCCGCAGTGACTTTCAAATTTGTCCGACGCGTTATAAAGCGGTGCATTGCATCGTTTGCAGATGTACGTTCCCTGGGCCTTGTGGTTTGTGTATCCTTTGTTAACGGCTTCGGTACCTTTCCCTAGGATTACACTTGCTTCTTCCGTGGTCAGCTTGTTGAATGGATCGCTCATTTTCTTGGACTTGCTTAATGGGGTAGATTTCTTAGCTTTGGCGGATTCGTTGTTCGAATCCTCGATTCCTTCTTTTTCTTTTGAAGAGACACCTTCCTTCGAAGCGGGTTTGCCATCCGAAGATTTTGGCGGTTCGAATGCACGGGATGTCGTGTAGGCTCCAAACGCTAGTAAAAAAACCACACCAAACAGGATCGGAAGTTGGAATTTCATCTCGGCCTCGAAAAAACAAAAAGTAAGGAAATGGGAGGTTAGACGCCTTGGTCCACGAACGTGGTCAGATCATTATAGCAGTCTTCAATCCCAAAATCAGCCAGTTTTTCTCTTTGGCTTGACCGCCCCGACAATTGCGGATAACTTTTTGAATTGCCATCGACGTGCGTTTTCATTGCTAGCACGTCGTTTTGTTGCGGGTGTGGCGGAATTGGCAGACGCGCTAGACTCAGGATCTAGTGGCTAAATACATACGGCCGTGGAGGTTCGATTCCTCTCACCCGCACTAATTGCTTCCAAATTGTTGACTGAAAGAATTTGTCCCGAGCGGTATGCCAAAAGATTTTCTAGCCGGGGTGCTCCCCGAGTACGACGTGGTGGTGATCGGGAGCGGATTGGCTGGCATGACCTCCGCTAACATTTTAGGGCGAGCCGGTCACCGCGTCCTTTTACTTGAGCAACACTACAAACTTGGCGGACTGGCCACTTGGTTTAAACGACCTGGCAGTCACACGTTCGACATTTCGCTCCACGGCTTTCCGTTTGGCATGATCAAAAGCTGTCGGCGTTATTGGACAGAGGAGATTGCGTCCAATATCGTTCAGTTGAAAAACATTCGGTTCGACAACCCAATGTTTTCACTAACGACAACATTCAATCGAGAAGATTTCACCAAGCTTCTCACCTCCGAGTTTGGGGTGGCAGCCGAAAGCGTTGGTGCGTTCTTTAACGCTGCTCGTGGAATGAATTTCTACGATGACCAATCGATGACCACTGGCCAACTCTTCGAAAAGTTCTTTCCTGGTCGCGAAGATGTCGTCCGATTGTTGATGGAACCCATAACCTACGCAAACGGATCCACGTTGGAGGATCCCGCCATCACCTACGGAATCGTCTTTTCTAACTTTATGGCCAAAGGCGTTTTTATCTACGAGGGTGGCACCGATGACCTCGTGGGAAAGATGCAAGCTGAACTGACCAAGAATGGTGTTGATACCCGAATCCGTTGCGATGTTTCGAAGATCCTCGTCGGCCCCAACGGCGTCCAAGGTGTCGTCGTCAATGGTCGCGAAATCAAATGCCGAGCCGTCGTTAGTAACTCGAACTTGCGATCTACCATTCTCGACATGGTCGGGCCAGAACACTTCGATCCGCAATTCCTGTCCGATGCTCAAGCAGTGCGTTTGAACAACAGCAGTACTCAAGTCTACATGGCGCTCAAGCCTGGAGTGACGATACCAGTCTCGACTGGTGATCTACTCTTCTGCTCGACTGCACCTTTGTTTCGCACCCATCTGCTGCTCGATCGAATGATCACTTCTCGAACATTTAGCTTTTACTACCCGAGAACCCGCCCAACCGGCAAGGAACGCTTTGCGATTGTTAGCAGCACGAACGCGAATTGGAGCGACTGG
>JANPNA010000276.1:0-35327 GCA_031427235.1 Pirellula sp. | reverse complement strand
GCGATTGGGAAATCCGCTCAGTTTCCGTTCCATGTTTGGTTGCCTGATGCGATGGAGGGGCCGACCCCAGTATCCGCGTTGATCCATGCCGCTACGATGGTTACGGCCGGCGTCTATTTGATGGCTCGCCTGTCTCCGTTGTTGGAGTTGACGCCCTCCGTATTGAGTACGGTCGCATGGCTGGGTGGCATTACGGCATTTATCGGGGCTTGGATGGCGTTATTTCAGACTGACCTCAAGCGAGTACTGGCGTATTCCACAGTCAGCCAACTTGGCTATCTTTTCATGGCCTTGGGCGCTGGTGCCATCAAAGAATTGATGGTGGTGGCTGTCGTGGCCGCCATGTTCCACTTGGTAACACACGCGTTTTTTAAGGCACTGCTTTTCCTGTCGGCTGGCAATGTGATGCATGCGATGGGAGATGTGATCGATATGCGTCGATTCGGAGGACTCCGCAAAGTACTTCCAAAGACCAACATTTTGTTCTTGATCGGTGCGGCGGCCTTGGCTGGCTTACCGCCGTTCGCTGGCTTCTTCAGCAAAGATGGAATCTTGGCAGTGTTGGCACAAGCCAGTAAGGATGGCGAGTACGGAAATCAGTTCAAGGTCCTGCTAGTCCTTGGTTTTGTTACTGCTCTCATGACGGCGGTTTACACCTCGCGAGCCTACTTCAGCACGTTTTTGGGAACCGAGAAATTGCCCGAAGAAGCAGGTCATCATGCCCACGAAGCGACAAACGTCATGCTTGCACCTATGGCTGTGTTGGCCGTGGGTGCGATCTTGGTCGGGATGCTTCTGGGGCCGACGCATGGGATCCGCAACTACTTGCAACAAACACATGAGCTCAGCAGTCACGCGGAGCATCACGAAGAACTGTGGGTCATGGTTGCATCGGGATTGTTGGCGGCGATTGGCATCGCTATCGGTTACGCACTATCGAAGGCGGGTCCGAGCACAGCCACGACTGGACCCTTGATCGCGTTGGCTGACTTTGGCCGCAATCGCTTGTACATCGACTGGCTCTACAGTGTGGCAATCGTCGCACCATTGGAGTGGTTTGCGAAGATGTTAGGTTGGTTGGACGAACACATCGATTCGATGGCAATGCAGATTGCGTCGTTTCCGAGATTATTTGGCTTGATTGGTCAACGCGTACAAAACGGCCGTGTACCTAGTTACAGCTACATGACCGCGTTTGGAATTGCTGCCCTGGCCGTTTGGATCGCTACTCGATAATTTTCCGAGACTCATGACCGTCATTATCCCACTCATAATCCTATTGCCTCTCGTTGTCGGGCTTGGGATCTTTCTTGCCGGAAAAAAAGGCGAAGCGCTCGTTGGCACTGCTCTCTGCGCAGCTGCCTTGGTATTCGCGTTGAGCCTTGCGTTGGTCGGACAGGTGACCACCTCCGTTGTTAGCGACGATTCGGCTGGCAGTTCGACTATCGTGCCGCGTGTGACCTACGCTCCCGATTGGCTACAAGTCCACTTGCCAGTTTCGGTGGCTGGTCACCCAGTTCACTGGCAACTCCAGTTTGGCGCGGACGGCATCGGGTCGCTGCTGGTGCTACTCACTGGGATCGTTGGTCTAGTGACCATGAGCCTTGCGACGTTTCAGATCAGGGAACGATTGCACCAATACCTTGCCTTGATGCTCATTGCGCAGTCGATGTTGCTGGGCGTTTTTCTTTCGATGGATTTGCTTTCGTTTTATCTGTTCTTTGAAGCGGTTTTGCTGCCGCTGGTCCTGCTCATCAATGGTTGGGGAAATCGGGCCGAGTCGCTCAACGCGTCCCGCAAATTCCTTCTGTACACCTTGGTGGGCAGTGTGCCGATGGTGCTGGGGTTGATCGGCCTAGCATTGAACTCGGCCACGCCTGACCGAGCATCGACGGTATCCCTCCAAGAGCTATCCTCCATTGCAAGAGAAACACAGTTGGCCGCAATTGGTTCGGCAGCCAGCGAATCGGCCAGCGCGATCGGTGCATTGGTATCGAAAGAGCAGTGGATCGTTTGGTTATTATTGTTGGGGTTTGGCATCAAGCTGGCGATCTTGCCTTTGCACACTTGGTTGCCGACCACCTACGCGGTGGCTCATCCGAATACGACAGCCCTCATCGCATCGGTCGTTGCGAAACTCGGGGTCTTCGGCATCCTTCGCATTGTTATCCCCTTAACGCCACTCGCTTTGAGTACGTACGCTCAAATGCTGTTTGGTGGACTGGGCGCATTGGCAATCGTGTATGGAGCGCTGGTTGCGTTGTCCCAAACCGACTTAAGGCGCGTGCTGGCCTATAGTTCGCTCAGCCATGTTGGCTTCATCACGCTTGGGTTGATGTCGATGAACACCGAGGGGCTGACAGGTGCGACGATTCAGATGTTCAATCACGGTATTATTACTTGTGGGATGTTTTTGATGCTCGGAATGCTTGAGCAACGGCGAGGCAAGATTTCATTGGCCGAACAAGATCGTGGGTTAGCTGCTGTTTACCCTAGACTCGGCGTCCTGTTGGTGTTCTTTACTTTGGCAGGTGCAGGCCTACCTGGCCTGAATGGCTTTGTAGGCGAGGTGCTCGCGATGACAGGCATGATGCGCGTCTCTGGACTGCTTACTGGAGTTGCCGTTCTTGGGACCGTCCTGGGAGCTTGGTACGGACTGCGAATCGTTCAGCGACTGCTCTTTGGAAGCGACGGGCATTCCAATAGTAAAGTAGCTTTAGGATTAACGGACGATATCGGGTTCAAGGAGTTTTCGCCGTTAGTGGCGATGGCCGCAGTCTGTTTGTTCATCGGCGTGCGACCTCAAGACACCATTGGCCTGATCGAAAAGGACATCGCACGCATCGCCATCGTTTCGGAGCCGAGCGCCAAGGCGATCCATCCGGAAATCGACCAGTTCGTAGCTCAGGTCCAACCTTAGCAATGTCGCCTTTCGTTACGCGAAAACAGCGTCTCCCGCAACAACTTAAAAGCCAAACCATACTGTGGATACACTCGAAACCTTAAAATCCTCGCTGTCGCTAATGGCGCCCGCGATCACGTTGATCCTCGGTGGTTCTATCGTGATGGCAGCGTCGCTGGTATTGAAGCCGGGACCTGCACGCGATGTGCATGGTCAACGCACAGCCGTGGCTGTCAGTTCGCTGTTCATCCTGGGATTTGCCGCAATGTTGGGGATGATGCGGAATGTGCCGGCCGAACTTGGCCAAGGTTTGTTTCGGTTCGACAGTACAGCTTTGGCATCGGAACGACTCGCGTTGTTGGGTGGTTTGATCCTCATCTTGATGTCTTGGTCAACGGCACCCAGGGCCAATCTCGGCGAGTATTATGGTTGCCTGCTTATTATCATCGGAGCCATTCCGGTGGTGGGTGCGTCGAACGATTTGGTATCCCTGTTTCTCGGCTTGGAACTCATCAGTATTCCAACGTACATCATGCTTGGGATATCCAAAGGGGACAATGCGGGCTCGGAAGCGACGATCAAGTACTTTTTGTTAAGTGCGTTCGCGTCCTGTTTTTTCTTGCTCGGCGTTAGCTACCTGTATGGTTTTGTTGGCTCGACGAATTTGCAAGTGATACAGAGCAGTTATGCTTCCGGCGGCAAGCTGGTGTCGTTCGCTGTGGTATTGGTCCTGTGTGGATTGGCGTTTCGAATCACGGCCGTACCTTTTCACTTCTATGCTCCCGATGTTTTCGAGGGGACCAGTTTAACGCTGGCTGGCATTCTGAGTTACTTGCCCAAGGTGGCTGGCTTCGTGGCGTTGATTCGAGTGTTGGGGACTGGGCTTGGGACAGAAGCGATTGCAGTCGTGGTGCCGGTACTTTTCGTGTGTGCGGCTTTGACGATGGTGGTAGGCAACTTCATGGCGTCGGCCCAGAGCAGTCTTCGACGTCTGCTGGCTTATTCTAGCGTTGCACATACCGGCTATTTGTTGCTCGCATTGACCGCGCTGCTAAGGCAAAACGCCGAACCGAACGTGCTTTTCTCGTACCTTGCGGCCTATGCAGCCATGACGCTTGGGTTCTTCGCATGTTTGGGAGAGATTGAAGCGGCGGGTGGCAAGACGCAGCTCATTGGCGATTTGTCCGGCATGTTTTATCGTCGCCCTGCAGCTTCAATTGGGATGACGGTTTGTTTGATCAGTTTGATTGGACTGCCGCTCACGGCCGGGTTTTGGGCGAAGTTCCTGGTGTTTATGGGGACGGTTGCTGCGGGGACCAAGGATCCTTGGTCGATCGCCATGGGTGTGCTGATGGCATTCAACGCGGTCATCGCGGCGGGTTACTATTGGCGAGTGCTGAGTAAGTTGTATGAAAGGAGCGACGCCTACGTACCGTTGCGGGTGTTCCGTCCAAGTTTGTTTATGGCGTATACCATCTGCGTGGTATTGACCTTGGTATGGTTCTTTGTGCCGGCGGTAATGTAGTAGGCCAAAGATTTTTACTCGGGACCATCGAGTCACCGTGGTAAACTCACTTCGCTGCGGCCTTGGCTTTGTTTTTCTTCCCTTGGGGTGGTGATGCAAGCCCATCGTCCGGCTGATTCCAAAGACGGTAGGGGTCATTCAGGCGACGCATTTCACTTAGGAGTAGAGCCTCCATTTCGGCCAGCTTGGCGGCGTGCTTCGGATCGTTGGCCAGATTGGTCAATGCTGGGTCGTCTTTGCGGTGTTCGGCGACGAACTCATGCGGGTTGGTGGCAAGGTTGAATAGCTGCGTTTCATGAACGGCACCGTCGAGAACATCGTATTTGATGAGTTTCCAGTCCCCTTTCTTGACGCATCGCATACCGGGCTTGGTACCGCCGCTGTAGACGCCATACAGGACATCGCGAACCGTCGTTTGTTTGCTCTCCAGTACCGGCTTGAAGCTAATTCCTTCGTTGCTTGGAGGAGCAGGGATGCCTGCAAGGTCACAAAGGGTGGCAACGGTATCTAACAAGTAAATATTGCCAGGGACACGACTCCCGGGCTTGATACCCGGTCCTTTCACAACGAAGGGAACGCGCCAGGTGTGTTCGTAGAGGTTTTGCTTGCCCTGCAAACCGTGTCGGCCAATGGCGATGCCGTGATCGGCGGTGTAGAAGACGAAGGTGTTCTCCAGTTCCCCCATGGCTTTTAGCTTTGCGAGCACCCGTCCAACTTGAATGTCGATAGCCTCACTGCAGGCGAACTCTCGCCCCAGTTCGTTACGGATGGTGCGTTCATCTCGTTTTTCCCACACGCCGCTGACGGTGGTTTCATCGCGCAAGCCAGGGTGACCATGTGCAAATGGATGTGCTGGCAGATAGTTTATGGGCAGTTCGGGTTGCTTTGGGTTAGCGGGAGGCAAGTTCGTCATGTCCGTATGATTTACGGCACCATATTTTTCCAACAGTTCCGGGCGGCCGTCGCGAGTGTCATGCGGGTGGGAAAAGCCGAAATAGATCAGGAAGGGGTCGGCGTCCTTTGTGGCTTGGCGCTCATGGAGGTAGTTCATGACCTGGTCGCCATGCCAGGGGCTCCCGGTTTCATCCGTAGGACCACGTTTGCTGGCATCATGGCGGACGGTGAATTGTTGGTTAGCTGCTTCGTAGGAGTTGCCTTGTTTGCAAGTGCGCATGGTGTCATAGCCAGCCCGATTGAAAACCGCAGCCAAGGTGTTTTGTTCCAAGTTCGGCGGGCAGTGTTTTTCTGCTTCTGGAGCAATTGGCAAATGCCACACGGTGCGTCCGCTCATGATCATGTGGCGAGACGGAGTGCAAACTGCGCCGACAAAAGCCCCCATATGATGTGCCGCGTCAAAAACCATGCCTTGTTCGGCGAGCTTGTCGATGTTTGGCGACTGAAGGGCAGATTTCGGATTATAGAATTTGAAGTCGAATGGAGATTGATCATCGACGAGGATGAACAGGATATTGGGGCGGCGGGAAGCTGTTTTCTCCTGAGGAGCATCCGCTCCAAGTGCCATGAGCGAACTAAAAAGGCCTAGCAACAAAGTGGGGATAGAAAGATGTCGGATTTGGTTGGTCATCGGAGTAGCCTCTATTTTTTGGGAAACGCTTTCGTCCTACAGTGTAGCTCGATGGATCGGAATTTTGGAGTGCTGGGATTCATCCCAGCTTTAAGATATCACGGCACAATGCGATTGGGAGATTGGCATCGTTTCCGTTGATTGCAGTATTGGGATGGCTACTAAAAACCGCAGCAGCCCAGAGGTGAAAACCGCCAGGATTTGCTTTTCCCGGACTGCGAGGCTACATTGAGGTACGTGCGGGTGTAACTCAGTTGGTAGAGTGATAGCTTCCCAAGCTGTATGTCGTGAGTTCGAATCTCATCACTCGCTTTTTGGTGTCCAACAACGAATTTCAAGGTTATTTCTTGAGTTTGTTGACTAAAGTTTTCATCGTTACGGCCTAGTAGGTTTTGGGAAGCTTCCCGACTCTACGCTGGGTGACAGACTATGAATCTACCGTCTTATCGGCGGCATTCTTCCGGACAAGCACGTGTCAGCATTGCGGGCAAGGACTATATGCTTGGAGCCTATGGCTCCAAATTGAGCTAGGAAAAGTACAACCGTCTCATCACGGAGTACGCGGCAAGTGGCGAGGCAATTGGGATGACCAACAGCAAACTCTTATTTGCCTTATGGACCATTGCCAGCGAGTTGATCGACCCACAATGTCTACGGATTTTCGAAGGCGAAACGAACGAGCCTTGAGGCTGTCCGGCAGCTGGTTACGCTGCCAGGCCAGTAGGCTTATCGCTGAACCGTGATAGTTTTGCCTCTACAAATCGTTTTTTTCAGATTCCGCCCACCTTTTGGAGGGATCAAAAAACTAAGTTCCTCTTCCGGCGAAAAGAAACATAACTATATACTACCAAATGGGTTGCGTTCGGAATTCGTGCAGATTTAGTGGGATATGTGTTGCAGGTTTGCGCAAGGTTAGTTGCGAGAAAATCGCAACAACGCAATGCAAAAAGCCGATCAATGAACTAGATTTAGCAGGCAGGTTCTATCCATTATTGAAGGTGAGTGCGTTTCAATCGCTGGAAACAAGCGTAATCGATTCGACAATCCATGCATGTGATTCTTCCACGGAAAACAGTAGTTGAGGCTCGCTTTAGACCACAACTCGACTACTTTCAAAAATTGGACAGTGTTGGGACGACATTGCTTGGGCTTATGGAAGTTTCCGACTGGCAAAAAACGCCTTTTTCGGTTGAGATTCAAGACCGGAAAAATCACGAACGTGTTCAGTTGCATGTTGAACGCGTAATTGCAGAATTCGATTCACCAATCGACAGGCAAAAAGACGCGATTGATCGGGGAGTCGTTTGGCTCAAAACGTGTTTTTCCGGGCTGGGTGTTGAGAATCTAATTGCAGTTGGAATAAGACAATGGTTCGCAATCGATCGAGGAGCGGCAACAGAAGCGAAGCTTATTGGCAAGCTTTTGAAGATATACTTCAATGAAAGCCTACAGGAACTGGCTGAGATTTCGTCAATGTAGGTCAAAGATTTTGCAATCACACTGGAGTTAGAAGACAAGTCAGAGCCCCAGAAAAGAGGTCGATTGATTTTGGGTGCAATGTCCAAAAAGCAATGGACCAAACATGTAGGTTACTCCCTTTCCGCTGGCGGTCATATTGACCAACCCGCAATCGACGCGATAGTTGCAAGTCTTCCAAATGACTTCGTATTCGTTGATGTCGATTTGCGTTTTGCCATTCTCGAAGAATTGGCTTATTTTTCGGTTGAGAAGCTCGCTGAGTGGGGGAAGTTCGTTTCAGACCGGCAAAAAGACATTCCTTTGCAAATAGTCAATGACATCTAAAACAGATCGATAAATTCAAATGATTTCTCCAATGACTTCAAACAGAGATGCGACAGGATATTCACAGAAATTCGATGAGGACGCGACAGGATCGCTGCGCATCGCCGAGGACGTAATAGATTATTCGAATAAAAACCGCGTTGCATACGATGATCGGCCGCGGTCAACTGGATGTTCTGAGGAATTCCTCAGCAAGACTATCCAGGGTGACATACTTGCAGACCAAGAATCCCTGTTAGAAAAGGCAAAGTCAATTTCGCAGCGTTCGATTAACTCGAATGAAAGAAGCGAATCGCAGGCCAATGCGAGTGCACCCGCGTACCTTCATTCGGAGGAAATTGTCCTCGACACTTTTACCGGTAGGGTCATTGGAATCGAAGGCGAAATCGCAAGAGTACAATTGGTCGCCGAGGATGGAACTGAATATGTTGGAACTCACCCATTGTCTGCCTTTAATGGACTCTCCGTATGCAATGGAAGCTACTTTTCCTGCAAGACGGTGCAGACAAACGGAAAGGTCAAGGCTGTGATCGGTCCTCCAGTATTGTACGGCGTTTCCGAACGAGAAATGGCAAATTTGAAGGCGGAGTTGAGGCGTGTTTATGGTGGGTCAAGTCCAGACAAATGAGTTGGCTGGAGGTGCATGTATTCGGTTCTTCCTCAAAGGGTGAGGGGCTAATCCTTAAATTGCCTGACTCGCGATTTGCAGTGGTTGATTGCTGCTTTCGTGGCGACATCAGTGATGTTGCTGGCAATCCAATGGTGGCCTATCTGGAAAAGCGAAATGTCAAACGCTTGGCATTCATTTGCTTAACTCACCCCCACGACGATCATTACTTTGGACTGAGCCAGATTTTGGCAACCACTCCAGCGGACCAGTTTTTTCGTTCCGCTGCCATGACCC
Source organism: Pirellula sp. (assembly GCA_031427235.1). GTDB lineage: Bacteria > Planctomycetota > Planctomycetia > Pirellulales > Pirellulaceae > JBKCUI01. The sequence goes on along the minus strand of JANPNA010000276.1, from coordinate 26,608 downwards.
CACTTAGGTTGCAGAGCATCCTCTTGACCGAAAAATTTCATGCCCTTCAACACGGAGACACTGGTAGACAGCGTGCGCTAAGAGAGCTTCTCGCGATTGACGCGAAATGGAAAGAGATTTCAAAGGGCAAGTCACAGGAGAGAGTACTTGCAAATCTTCACGTCTATCCATCAAAACTGCCGAAGACTCCTTCCTTCAAAATTACAGGTCTTTCTCCATGCGATGCAGAGATTGATGCATACGAGGCTGCACTCCCAAAAAGCACGGAATCCGGCACTCCAATCGGAGAATCATTTGAACTTCCACACAATCGAATTTCGGTTGGGCTCCTAATTGAATGCAGGAAATTCAATTTGGTATTGGGAGGCGACGTAGAAAAGAAAAACTGGGAGTTCGTACTTACCGAATTTAAGCCAAAGCGACTCTGCTCGCGATTTGTAAAAATCAGCCACCATGGATCGGAAGTCGACAAAAACCGCCCTTGGCCCACAGGATGTTCGATTGACACCGTTAGAGAAACGCGAGCTAACCGAACGTGACATCTGTACCAAGTTTGTCGTACCGGCTTTGGAGTCCGCTGGCTGGGATATCCAACAACAAGTTCGTGAACAAGTCTACTTCACTGACGGCCCAGTATTAGTAGAAGGCAAAACCGTCAAACGCGGGAAGCGGAAATTTGCGGACTTGATCCTGTTCCATCGCTCCAATTTCAAACTCGCAGTCGTTGAAGCCAAGGACAACACCCACAGCGTCGGCGCGGGGATGCAACAGGCCCTTGCCTACGCGGAGACTCTTGACGTTCCATTTGTCTTCAGCACCAACGGAGACGGATTTCTATTCCACGATCGTCTCGCAACGTCTGGTGCTGTCGAGCAGGAGCTGCCGCTCGAAAAGTTCCCGTCGCCAAGCGAACTATGGGACAAGTATTGCCAGGCAAAGAACATTACGCAAGCAACTCTACCTGTCATCACTCAGTCGTACTTCTCCGACGGAGGTGGTCGAACTCCACGTTACTTCCAAGAAATCGCCATCAACCGCACTGTCGAAGCTATCGCGAATGGACAGAAGCGGGTGTTGCTAGTCATGGCGACTGGTACCGGCAAAACATTTACCGCGTTTCAAATCATCTGGCGACTCTGGAAGTCAGGCGCGGCCAAGCGAATCTTGTTTCTGGCCGATCGCAACATCCTCATCGACCAGACCATGGTCAACGACTTCAAGCACTTCAAAGGTGCGATGGCGAAACTCAGCCCCAAGAGCAAGACCATCGAATTGAAAAGCGGCAAAACATCAGATGTGACTTCTGCGATTCAACAAGACCGCAAAATTGACAAGTCCTACGAAATCTACATGTCACTCTATCAGGCCGTGACGGGAACCGATGAAGAGCGGAACATCTACAAGCAGTTCTCGCCTGACTTCTTCGATCTGATCGTGATCGACGAATGCCACCGGGGCAGCGCCGCCGAAGATTCATCCTGGCGCGAGATCCTTACCTACTTCACGACGGCCACTCATGTAGGGTTAACCGCTACTCCAAAAGAGACCAAGGAAGTATCCAACATCGACTACTTCGGAGCGCCAATCTATACCTACTCACTGAAGCAGGGTATTGAGGATGGGTTCCTGGCCCCCTACAAAGTGATTCGCATCGATATTGACCGAGATACCGGTTGGCGTCCAGAAGCCGGCAAGGCCGATAAACACGGCATGGTCATTGAGGATCGTATCTACAACCAAAAGGACTTCGACCGAACGCTCGTATTGGAACAGCGAACCAATTTGGTTGCCAAGAAGGTCACCGAATTCCTAAAAGCTACCAACCGATTCGACAAGACCATCGTTTTTTGCGACGACATCGATCATGCCGAGCGAATGCGTCAAGCGTTGGCCAACCAGAACGCAGATCTCATTGCCAAGAATCACAAGTACGTGATGCGTATCACTGGCGACAACGCCGAGGGAAAGGCCGAACTCGATCAGTTCATCCACCCAGAGGAGAAGTACCCGGTTATCGTCACAACTTCCGAATTGATGACCACGGGAGTCGATGCTCAGACGTGCAAGTTGATCGTTCTCGACAAGACTATCCAATCGATGACCAAGTTCAAACAGATCATCGGACGTGGCACTCGAATCAATGAAGACTTCGGCAAACTGTTTTTCACCATCATGGACTTCAAAAAGGCGACCGAGCTATTCGCCGACAAGAACTTCGACGGCGAGCCGGTTCAAATCTATGAGCCCGGACCAGAGGATCCACCTGTACCACCCGAAGATCCGCCAGACGACGAAAGCAACGAAGGTACTTTCGAAGGTGGCGACATCAATGGGGAAGTCAAAAATCCAGAAGGAGGATCTGACGACGGCACCGATACGGGCAATGGCGGCAGTTTGATCGATCCTCCACTTCCTACACCGCCCCGCCGCAAAAAGTACTATGTAGACGATGTCGCAGTCCAAATCGTGGCTGAGCGAGTCCAATACTACGGTACGGATGGAAAGCTGATCACCGAATCCCTCAAGGACTACACTCGAAAAACGGTGCTTGATGAATTCGCTTCGCTGGATTTATTCCTACAGAGGTGGACATCGGCCGAGCAAAAGCAAGCTGTGTTGTTAGAACTGGAACAACAGGGAGTCTTTTTTGAAGAACTCGCAGAGCAGGTTGGTAAGGACTTTGATCCGTTCGATCTGGTTTGCCACGTTGCGTTCGATCAACCACCGCTTACGCGTCGTGAACGAGCCGACAGCGTAAAGAAGCGAAACTACTTTGCAAAATATGCGGACAAAGCTCGACTGGTATTAGAGGCATTGCTGGAAAAGTATGCAGACGAAGGTATTCAAACCATTGAGACCGTAAATGTTCTCAATGTCCAACCACTCAGCAGTTTTGGTACCCCGGTGGAGATTGTCCGGTTGTTTGGTGGCAAGGCACAATACGATCAGGCCCTTCGCGATCTAGAGTCCGCACTCTATGCTACTGCCAGCTAAGACCGATGATATCTGACCGCTGACATACCAATTCTTCCCATGCTCAACTCCGCAACGATCAAGTCCATACAAGACGTCATGCGCAAGGACGCCGGTGTCGATGGCGATGCCCAGCGACTCGGCCAACTCACTTGGTTGTTATTCCTCAAGATATTTGATGATCGCGAGCAGGAGTGGGAACTGACGATCAAGAAGTATCGGTCACCCATCCCAGAAGCATTTCGCTGGCGTAACTGGGCAGCAAACACCGAAGGCCTCACCGGCGACGGCCTACTCGACTTCATCAACAACAAGCTGTTCCCGTCGCTCAAGGGTCTTTCACCCGAAGCCAGTCCTCGTCATCGAGTCATCCACGATGTCTTCGAGGACGCCTATCAGTACATGAAGAACGGGACGCTGCTGCGGCAGGTCATCAACCGGCTGAATGAGAGTCTCGATTTCAATCGTTCCGTGGACCGGCACGTCTTCGGCGACCTCTACGAGCAGATCCTCAAGGACCTCCAGAGTGCTGGCAACGCAGGCGAATACTACACACCGCGAGCCGTCACGCAGTTTATGGTCGACATGGTCAACCCGCAGCTTGGCGAAAAGGTGCTCGATCCAGCATGCGGCACAGGCGGCTTTCTGACGTGTGCAATAAAACATCTGCGGAAACAGGTCAAAACGCCCGACGACGAAGAGCTGTTGCAACGCTCGGTGCTGGGGATTGAGAAGAAGCCGCTGCCGCATCTGCTGTGCGTGACGAACATGCTGCTGCACGGCATCGACGTGCCGACGAACATCCGGCACGACAACACGTTGTCCAAACCGCTGGCCAGCTACGTCCCCAAGGATCGCGTCGATGCGATCATCACCAATCCGCCATTCGGCGGCATGGAAGAGGACGGCATCGAAACCAATTTTCCGCAGAAGTTCCGCACGCGAGAAACCGCCGACTTGTTTCTGGTGCTGATCCTCACGCTGCTTAAGGACGGCGGACGGGGCGCGATCGTGCTCCCCGACGGCACGCTGTTCGGCGAAGGGGTCAAAACGACCATCAAGGAGAAGCTCCTGACCGAGTGCAATCTGCACACGATTCTAAGGCTACCGAACGGCGTCTTCAGTCCGTACACGGGCATCAAGACGAACTTGCTGTTCTTCACCAAGGGGGAGCCGACCAAAGAGATTTGGTTCTACGAGCACCCTTATCCGCCGGGAGCCAAGTCCTACAACAAGACGAAGCCGATCTGCATCGAAGAGTTCGACATCGAAAAGAAGTGGTGGTTCGGTGAGCAACCGAAGAAGAAGGGCAAAGCCAAACGGGAGGGCGAGGCTCCTGCCGAGCCGTCTTTCGCCCACCGAGTCGAGACGTCTCAAGCCTGGAAGGTGCCGGTCGAGCAAGTCCAAGCCAACGGCTACAACCTCGACATCAAGAACCCGCACGACACCAGCGTCGCGCACACCGACCCCGACGAGTTGCTCGCCGATTACCAACGTCTCATGACCGAACTGCAACAAACCCGCGACCGGTTGAAGGACGAACTATTCTTGGCAATAAACCGTACAATATGACTGAACGCCAAAATTGCCGTCTTCAAAGACTGCTTTTGGTTTCAATCTGGTGCCTTGAATTGCTGTGTGTTCTGAAATACATTAGTCTCATCAACTCAGGGCCAATTAATATTCCGCTACCGCAAGCAACAATGCCAATCAATTTGCCGCCAACAATCAAGTTCAACTACGAGCGTCCACCTGTCGTTGAAACCGTCGTCGGCGTGCAGTTCGATAGATTGAGTCATTTTACAAACGCCCATCTTGGTGCGTTTTGGCACTACATTGGGGTTGATAATTGGCCTACAACCCTCGACGCGTCCCCATTGACTTCGCAGTTCGAGCGATTTCACGATTCATCGAAATGGGGCGGTGGCTTTAACCTTCAGTTAACTCAAGATCCATCGAGTCGACTGCAGCTTAAGAATCACGACGGCAGTCGCATGTTGCAGATTCAAAATGGTCGGATGCACCATAATTGGCTTGGTGAAGAAGGTGGAGATTATCCGAGATACGAAGCCGTACGCGATGAATTCGAAAAGTCTCTTCGATCGTTCATTGCGTTCGCATCTAATCACAAATTGGGTCGAATGGTTCCAAACCAATGGGAGATGACTTACGTCAATCACATCGAGAAGGGTTCTGTGTGGAACTCGCCATCGGATTGGGGTTTTTTTTCCCTGTTGCGTGATGTCCCAACGATCGATGATGTCATTGACGCCGAAAGTTTTGCAGGAGAATGGCACTTTGTAATTCCTGGTCAACGCGGTCGTTTGCATATTGATTGGAAGCATGCACATAAGTTCCCCGCTACTGACGACGCTCAACAATTCATCCGACTGACATTTACGGCTAGAGGCGCTATAGAGAAATCGGATGACATACTTTCTACCGTTCGACAGGGACTAGATCTAGGACATGGGACGATTGTCAACTCCTTTAGCCGACTCATGAGCGACGAAGCAAATCACTATTGGGGATTCCAACATGCAATCAACCGTTGATGCCAGTCCTTTCTTGTCGGCAGGAGAACGCCAAGTCGTTACGACGAGCGCTGATCCAGCATCCATGGACGACGACAGAAGTCGGAAATTGGGATGGCAATCGATCATCGATCATCGTCTGATTGAATGGGGTCGCAATCCGGATGTTTTTGATGACGAAGACTGTGATCCACCAAGTCCTGTTGTGATCGCGAGGGCCATTGAGTTAGCCACCGCATATTGCGCCGGTGGAGCATTTCCACCGGACAGCGTCGTTCCGGATGCAAACGGCGGAATCGTATTCGAAAGGCGGAATGGCTCTGGCTCGCAAAACATCCATTTCTGGGGTGACGGTACGGTCGAGTACATTGAGATGTTAAATCACAAAGTGGTTGATCGTCGCAAGTTGAATTGAATGAGGTCGGCATGGAGAACCAGCCCATACCGATCGACGACGACGAAATACTTTTTCGGCGTATTCCAGTGTCGATGGGCTGGTACGCCGACGGCTTACTGAGCGGCGAAGCATTCGAACCCAGACCCGACGAATATTCTGGGATTTCGGTTTATCGAAAACGGTTCCGTTCTCTGGAAGAAGTCGCACAAGGAAAGAGCAAACATGGTTACTATGTCGTATCGCTTCGCGTGTCCAATTTGCGATACGCGGGAATTAACGTAGAGCCGCGTCCTGCCGTACTAGAAGGTTGGGATGATGCCCATGCTGAGCTTCCACAACTGAATGCTGGAACTCCTTTTCTCAATTCCAAGCACTTGGAAATGGGTCCGCGCCGCAGATGTCAGTTATCCAATCTCTTCAGGCTCGACCCCCGAAAAATCCATCTTTCAATCTTCAGCGGAGGGCGGAGTCCCGTACCTGAAGGTCTACAACATTCGCGACCAAAAGATCGACTTCGATTACTGCCTGCAATTCATCGCTCAAGCACACCACGCCAGCAAGATGAAGAGGTCGATCCTGGTGCCGGGTATGGTCCTCTTGAATATCGTCGGCCCGCCACTGGGTAAGACCGCCGTTGTTCCAGAGACTTTTCCCGAATGGAATTGCAACCAAGCGATTGCGTTCTTTCGATTCATTAGCGATGTGCTGCCGGAGTACATCCACGCATATTTCCGCGCAGGACTGTTTCTCAAAAACATCGACTTAATCGGCACTGCGGGTCAGGACAACATCTCAGTTACCAAGTGCAAGAACATAGTCATTCCGTTGCCCCCGCTGGCCGAGCAGCGGCGGATTGTGGGGAAGGTGGACCAACTGCTGGGGCTGTGTGACGAGTTGGCCGCGCGTCAGGCGGCGCGGCGCGAGGCGCGTTCGGCGTTGGTTAGGGCGACGCTCGACCGATTGGTCTCGCCACGGCGCCAACCAAACTCTTCCTCCCCCTCGCCCCAGTCATCTGGGGAGAGGGGGGCGGGGGGTGAGGGGGTGAATCGCTTGAAACGTCGGCCCCCTCATTCCCAGCCCTTCTCCCCCGTAGCCGGTGGAGAAGGGAGCAAAGACATGGATAGTAATCGCCTCCGCGACCACTTCGACCGCCTCTTCGACACCCCCACCACGATCCCCCAACTCCGCCAAGCCATCCTCCAACTCGCCGTCCAAGGCCAACTCGTCCCCCAAGACCCCCGCGACGAACCGGCGAGCGTGCTGCAATCAAAGATTCATACGAAACGCAAACGTCTGATTGAGAGTGGAGAATTCACGGCGTTTGCAACCGACACTGAATGGCCGGACGGTGCTTTGCCATACTCATTGCCGGATGGCTGGGAATGGATTCGGTTCGGCGAGCTTGGCGGCTTTCTTGGCGGCGGAACACCGTCCAAGGACCGCGCCGAGTTTTGGGACGGTAAAATTCCTTGGGTCAGTCCGAAGGACATGAAGCGACCTTACATGGAGGACGCCATCGACCATGTTTCACCGCTCGGTGTCGAGAACTCATCGGGCAAAATGATTCCGAAAGGCTCATTGATGATCAGCCTTCGGTAGGTGCCAGGCATCTATTGACTTGCCGCCGGGCTCGGAATAGTTGCCGTTGCAGTCAGATTCTCGTATGGAAACGCTTGCATTTACTTTGTATCCTAAGTTGGTGACACTCGAAATCAAAGGAACATCAGATGCCTAATGAAGTAAGTCTTATGGTGAGTGCTGAAGGATTGACTGCATTGGCCGACATGGCATTGGCTCCCAAGAACCAATCCAAGTTGGACGATCTCTTGTTGCGAAATGCCGATGGAAAGCTCTCTGTGGAAGAATCGCAGGAACTCGACCTGCTGTTGAAAAAGATCGATGAACTCAATCTTGTGAAAGCGCGTGCAGCCGTTGCTCTGCACCAGATCAGAACTGAGGAGTAGAGTTGAGCGACTATATTCCAGCCGAGCTCAGGAGACGGGTCCGTCGGGTAGTCGGAATCACTGACGAGGGCTTGGAATCCCGCTTGTTTCATCCGCAACGCGATCGCTGGCTTGATCACTTCGATTGGTCTATCAGCGGAATTGTTATTGTTGGACTCACTGATGTAGGAACGGCGACGATCAACTTGTTGCGAATGAATCGGCCACATCTTGTTGAAGTCCGATCTCTTTGGGTTACCGTTGGCAAGCATCCGCCGAAATGATCTAGTCATCTGCGTTTTCTACTGGGGATTTGTAGTTGCCGCTTGGTGGGGAAAAACAGTTGTCGCTATACAGGCATAATAACGGAAGTCGCCATTTTCAAATCGCGTGATGCCTATAACCTTTCGTCCCCGATTTACCATCTCTGCCAAGATCCCGAACTGCTTGATACGTATCGAAGCCGCCAGGCAAGCGTTGCAAGATTTGCCGATTACCCCTTCTGTTATTTCAAGCTTGCGGGAGAGCGCGAATCTTCATTCGAGCCAATATTCGACCGCAATCGAGGGCAACCAGCCAAGGAAAGTTCCATTTACGCGGACAAGCGTTTAGGCAGTACTGTGTTTTGTCGAGCGGTGAAGAGGTGAATAGCAGCAGTCAACTCATGCATCGCATCTTCCATCCGTTGGGATTGTCTTAGAAGAGAGAGATTCTCCGCCAATCGATCCTGCAACTGTAATAATTGACCGTCTGCCAAAAGGCTGCTGGCAATCTCATTTGTCATCTTTTGGGCGACCACCAATTCATTGTTCCATTGCTTTACTTCAGTAACATGAGCTGTTTGTTGTTTTTCCACCATCCCTAAAAAGTGAACTAGGTTTAGCTCTTGGCGTTGATTGAGTTCGTCCCACCTGCTTTGCGTTGCCTCGAGCCGGCTATCCCATTGATCAATGAGTGCTTTTTCGAAAGTTGCCAATGACGACAAGAGGGTCGAATTGGTTGCGATCAGTACATCCGTAAACGGCTTGATCGCTCCATCCATGCTTTGGAATCGGTGCAGGAGTTCATCTTCCATGTAAGAGTCGATTTTTTGCAACTGTTCGTTGTCGCGTCGTTCGACTAGGAATCGAATGAGGAAAGCTATCACCATGCAGGTCATTGCGGTAAAGGTAGTGTTGAAAGCGGTTCCCATGCTGCTTAACATCTTGGGTAGCTTGTCTGTTAGGCCTTCCATCGACAAGCCCGTGAGAGCAGCGCCGAAGTGCACTACCGTCCCGATTAGTCCGAGAATTGGAAGAATGGTAGTGACAAAACGCGAGAATCCATACCGGTCGAATACTTGGTCGCTGTTGCGAGTCGCAAGCGTTTCAAGGTACTCGCGAAAACCGTCGGCAGATTGACGTTCGTGGACAAACCTTAGGGCTGATTGAATTCTCTGGTACATCATGGAATCAGCGTCTTTGAGGTGATTAAGCCGCAAGTGATCCAGGAGATCTACAGCTCGGTCTGCGTTTTCGAGCCCTTGACATACAGGGAGCGAGACGCGACCGATGGCTGCTTTCTCGCGTGTCCCCTTTAAATAACACAGCAAGTGTTCTGCGCTTGCCCAGAAGAAGAGCAAAACAATGGCGTATTCTGTGGCGTGATGGGTCGTGTAAGCGTGAAGGATCGAGTCCCGCATGAACGGCAGGTGTACGAACAGGTAATAAATTCCACTTACCCCCATTCCGATCAGGAACGCACTCGATCCACTGCCCCGTTTTTTTCGAAATAAAAATGATATCATCTGGTTGTCCTACCAATCTGTTTTTGCCACGATCCATCACCGAAATCCGTTAAGCATTTTTGTCGACCCGATGCCGATGAGCATAAGGCTGAATAAACACTGTGGTCGATCGATTTTTTTTCGTGCGAGGGACGGCATTAGGAGACGTCCTTGTGCTGAAATAGCTTAATTGCGTAGTGTAATGAGCGGAATTCCTAGAGTAATCAGGAATAACCTGACAATCCGATTGTCTTTAGGTTGACAGCCCTCAGGTTCGAGATCTTAGCTGCGGCCATCGTGAGAAATGTGACAATGCCGAATATCGCTTGGCCGCGACGACCCAAAAGAGGAGACCAATACGCATTGCATTGCATTGCATTGGAATGGAATGGAATGGAAGAGTCTACTCCAACGCCTGAGGGCTCGCTTGATCTGGGCGACAATAATATCAATTGCCATTCCCAACTGGGAATGGGAAGCGAGGGCGGCTATGCTATTCGCATTGGTTCGAATAGGCGGCTCGAAAGAAAAGCGAATTGAGTGACACCTTGAATTCATTTGTCCTGCTTGTTGTGGTATTTGGTTACTTCGCAGTCTTACTAGCGATTGCATGGTATACGTCCCGAGGCGCAAGCGAACATGCATTCTATTCTGGTGAACGCAAGAGTTTGTGGTGGATTGTGGCATTCGGCATGGTCGGAACATCGTTAAGTGGTGTTACGTTTATCAGTGTGCCGGGATCCGTATACAAAGTGAGCTGGAACTATTTGCAGGTGGTACTCGGCTACGTAGTCGGCTATTGGATCGTGGCTTGGGTATTGTTACCATTGTATTATCGACTTCATTTGACCAGCATCTATTCGTACCTGCTTCAAAGGTTTGGCGAAGTAAGTTACAAGACTGGAAGTGGGCTATTTATCGTTAGCCGACTTCTTGGCGCGACGGCCCGAATCTATATCGTACTATACGTAATCCATCGATACTTGCTTGAGGCAGCTGGAATTCCATTTTGGCTAACCAGTGGAGTAGTCTTGCTGATGATTTTTTTGTACACGCTTCAAGGTGGTGTTAAGACGATCGTCTGGACGGATACTTTGCAGACGCTATTTATGTTGGCATCGCTTGTTGGAACCGTCTTATTTATTGTTACAGACTCAGCCATGGCTGGTTGGCAACTCCGTGCGTGGGAGAGCGGCATGCTGACCATCATCAATACGGATTGGCTCAGCGACAGGTATTTTGCAAAACAGATTCTGAGTGGAGTCTTCATCACGATCGCAATGACAGGCCTGGATCAAGAAATGATGCAAAAGAACTTGAGCGTACGAACACTCGCGGATGCCCAAAAGAATATGCGAGTATTCAGCGTTGTTCTGCTGTTCACGAATGTACTTTTTTTATTCCTTGGAGCTCTATTGTTTTTGAAGCTTCAACAGCTTGGTTTGCCGATAACGGAAAAAAGCGATGACCTATTTCCGCTTTTGGCTTTGAAGCATTTTCCACATTGGCTTGGTTTGCTGTTCATTGTCGGATTGATCAGCGCACTGTTTCCGAGTGCCGATGGCGCCTTGACTGCTCTTACCGCTAGTACCTGTATCGATTTGATTGGGATTCGAAATCGCAATTGGGATGAATTGAAACAGAAGAGAGTGCGACAGTCGGTCCATCTAGGGATCGCTATACTTTTTCATGCATTGGTGATGTGGTTCTACTGGCGTCAAGATGAATCGATTATCAATACCGTTCTCGATCTAGCGGCTATCACCTATGGGCCTTTGTTGGGTCTGTTTTCGTTTGGCATAATGACAAGGCTCTCGCCTCGGGAATGGTTGGTTCCTTTCGTTTGTGTTTTTTCAGCCATTGCCTCATTTTGGTTGCGAATGGAGAGTAAATCCCTTTTCGGTGGATACCAAATGGGCTTTGAGACGTTGATCGTCAACGCCCTTTTTACTTTTTTGGGCTTGATGCTAATTAGCATTCAGCCAAGTCAACGCAAGGACACAAGGAACTTCAACGGTCACGAACAAAGGAACTAATGGAAGCGGCTTCGCTAGAGAGTCGCTAGGTCCACCTCAGGAATCTCCTTTGAGATAACAATGCAAACAATCGATTCAGTCACCACAATCGATCGTCGGCCGAGGGAATTCTCGCTCATTGCAGCAAGTGCTATCGTCTTGTTGCCGAGGCCAAAGTAGGCTTCCAAACAATCCACAACGTCGAATTGCAGTTCCAAGCCCAGTGGTTTTGTGGAGTTTCGCGTAACAGTACCTGGAGTTTGATTTGTCGAAATGGGAATAGCAACATGTCCAAATCCCATGGAAGAAATGGAGTTGTCATGCCAGACCGCATGGGAGCCTACTTCGCCGGAACCGGATGCGGTTCAAATCCCCTCAAACGGAGTTTGGGAACCTGGACAGCATTGCCTGGAACTGGACGGTGTTCGCGGCATTGCTATCGTCGGAGTAACTCTATATCGCTTTAGCAAAGAGTTGGACCCAGCAACCAGCCCTGCGTTGGCAACCGCCAGGAACTTTTTTTCCGTAGGCGAACGAGGAGTCGATCTTTTCTTCGTATTGTCCGGCTTCCTCATTACTGGAATACTGCTGAATACAAAATCCAAAAGCGGTTATTTTCGAAACTTCATAGCCCGACGAGCCCTCCGAATATTTCCACTCTACTTCGCGACACTGCTCGTCTGCATGTTCGTTATCCCTTCTTTGCTTGCAACCACGGTCTTCGATTTGCCTCGAAGCAATCAATGGTATCTTTGGACATACACCCCCAATTTCTACATGGCTTGGGAGAATTCTTGGTGCTTTGGGCCGTTAGACCACTTTTGGTCACTTGCGGTCGAAGAGCATTTCTACTTGCTGTGGCCATTCGCGGTATATTTCCTTTCGCTCAACGCTTTGCTGAGAGTCTCTGTCGGCATTGTACTTGGGGTGGGAGTCATTCGTACCATTGCATCCTTGTGGCCAGAATGGACCGTTGCCGTGGATGTCCTCACTTTTTTCCGTTGCGATGCGTTATGCATGGGTGCCATTTTAGCCGTCACGATGGTTCAGCGAGACCACGTAGATCGGATGATGTGGTTTGTCAAGCGCTGCCTACCTTTCATTGCAATCGTATCGTTGGTGTTCGTTGTTACGGGCAAACGATGGATGACCTTGCCGCACACGGTAATCCCGGTCCTAATGGTAGTACTGCTTGCGATCATCGTGACTGGAAAGAAATCAGATAGCCTAAGTCAGCAGCTCAGGAGTCCGTGCCTGCGTTGGTTCGGTAAATATAGTTATGGAATGTACGTCGTCCAGCTGCCTCTGGTGACTCTACTTCCAATCTCGACCATGATTAGTGCCTTGGGATTGGAGGCTATGAATCCGATACTGATAAGTCTGTTGTATCTGGTCACTATGGTGGCTTTGACATGCGTTGTCGCGTATGTTTCGTTCCATCAATTCGAGAATCGCTTCTTGAGTATGAAGCGGTACTTCTAGTGGATTGGCGAGCCCCAGAATAGTCCGACGGCTAGTCCGGAGCCGCAGGCTGGAATCGAGCGTGGCTCCTATGGCTGGAATCGAGGGCTGGAATCGCAAAAAATCCTTCCTACGACAGTCAGGTCTCATCGGTGTGCTGTACAATATGGAGGTCTAGTTGCGGCACCAAACAATGCGTAATCAACGCCGTTGGATGGTTTCGCATTCGAAGAAGTTCTTCGAAACAGCTTCACAGCATTAATTGAATTGACTTCCATGAAGATTGGCATCCCTCGGGAATCCTTTACAGGCGAAAAGCGAGTTGCAATAACTCCAGAAATCGCAGAGAAATTGATTGCCCTCGGTTTTACTGTGGCAATGGAACCTGGGGCCGGAGTCGGTTCGGATTACGCGGACGATGCGTATCTAGAAGCAGGAGCCGTGCTCCAAAACGCCGAAGTCCTTTGGTCTACTTCCGATTTGATTCTCAAGGTGCGTTCTCCGGTTGCCAGCGAAGTGGAACGAATGCGTTCGGGCTCATGGTTGATTAGTTTCATTTGGCCAGCACAGCAGCCCGAGTTGATGAAGCAGTTTGCCTCCCAGCGATCAACCGTTCTCGCAATGGATTGTGTACCTCGCATCTCGCGAGCGCAGAGAATGGACGCATTGACCTCCATGGCTAATATCGCTGGTTATCGCGCCGTGATTGAAGCGGCCCACCATTTTGGTCGATTTTTCACTGGTCAAGTGACAGCCGCAGGAAAGGTTCCGCCAGCAAAAGTTTTTGTCGTGGGGGCGGGAGTCGCCGGATTGTCCGCAATTGGCGTGGCAAACGGGCTCGGTGCGATTGTGAGAGCCAACGATACTCGCCCAGAAGTGGCAGATCAAATTCGGTCGATGGGAGCCGAATTTGTACCCGTTCTTTTTGAGGAGCAGGGGACGGGCGAAGGAGGATATGCGAGGACAATGAGCGAAGGTTATCAAAAAGCTCAACGCGACACCTATGCTCGACAAGCTATCGACGTTGACATCATCATCACGACTGCACAAGTGCCAGGAAAACCAGCTCCCAAGCTGATCACGGCAGGGATGGTTGAGTCGATGAAGCCTGGAAGCGTTATTGTAGACTTGGCGGCTGAGCAAGGGGGCAATTGCGAATTAACGGAACCAGGTACCGTAGTGGTGAGAAATGGAGTCACCATTATTGGATACACCGATATGCCGAGTCGACTTGCTAAGCAATCGAGCAATCTATACGCAACCAACATCTTGCGATTGATTGAATATCTGTGTCCGAAAAGGGATGGTAAACTTGCAATCGATATGCAAGACGATTTATCTCGAGGCACAACCGTAGTGCTAGGAGGAGAGATTGTTTGGCCGCCACCTATTCCGAAGCCTGCATTGCCTTCTGGAGCCACGAGTCCCGTCGTTGTTCCGAAAGCCAACGGAAACAGAATCGTTGTGAAGAAATCGCCGCGCACTCGACAGCCGTTTATTTTGGTAACGATTGGAATCCTGCTTTTGATGCTGGTTGGCAGCTTTGCGCCAACTGCGTTCATAGCGCACTTCACCGTTTTTGTCTTGGCTTGCTTTGTCGGTTATATGGTCGTTTGGAATGTCACTCCAGCTCTTCACACTCCGCTCATGAGCGTCACCAATGCGATCAGCAGCATCATTGGGATAGGTGCTGTCATGCAATTGACAGATTCAAGCATTGCCATCCAATTGCTTGCGGGTGTCGCGTTGACTTTGGCGGCGGTCAACATGTTCGGTGGCTTCGCGGTCACTCAACGAATGCTCGCGATGTTTCGCCGATAGCGTTTTTCCGATTAGCGCGATGATTTAGACGTAGAGAAATTGAGACCTTGGAATGAATAGTGAATCACCGATGTTGGCGGCATATCTGGGGGCTGTTGTCCTTTTCATTCTGAGCCTTGGCGGCTTTAGCAAACAAGAAACCGCGCTTCGAGGCAATATGTTCGGCATCGCGGGAATGTCGCTGGCAATGATGACCACCATTCTCTGGTCCAATTGGACGGTTTCGGGGCTGGTTTGTTTGGTTGTGGCACTAGCCATCGGCGGACCGATAGGATTTATCGCCGCAAAGAAGATTGAGATGACGCAAATGCCTGAGCTGGTAGGGCTGATGCACAGCTTGGTCGGTCTTGCGGCCGTCCTCATCGGCTTGATCAGCTACTACGCTTCGACCGCGAAGGCAATTAGAACTGAAGAAGCTATTCATCTGATTGAGATCTACCTAGGCATTTTGATTGGTGCCGTTACTTTGTCTGGATCCTTGGTCGCGTTTGGCAAGCTATCGGGAAAAATTAGCGGAAAACCTTGTCTGATTCCCGGCAGGCACTGGCTCAACCTAAGCGGTTTGATTTTGGTTATTGCTCTCGGCTATTTCTTTGTGGCCTCCGAATCGAAATCGGTCGGATCGATTCCGATGCTCTTCATGCTAGCAACTTCACTGGCATTTGGAATTCATCTTGTGATTGCTATTGGTGGTGCCGATATGCCTGTCGTTGTTTCGATGCTGAATAGTTATTCGGGTTGGACCGCATCCGCGACAGGTTTTATGCTTTCGAACGACTTATTGATCGTCACTGGGGCACTCGTCGGATCGAGCGGTGCCATTCTTTCCTACATCATGTGCGAAGCCATGAATAGGCGGTTTCTTTCAGTCATCGCGGGCGGATTCGGATCGGATGCCGGTTCCACAGCGAGCATGACTAAATCCGAAATGCATGGCGAAGTGGTATCCATCTCGTCTCACGAGGCAGCAATTATCATGAGCGATGCAAAGCGTGTCATCATCGTACCGGGCTATGGATTGGCAGTGGCTCGCGCACAACATGTGGTATGCGAGATCACTAACTTGCTGCGAGAACGTGGCGTCGAAGTACAATTTGCAATCCATCCCGTTGCTGGCAGAATGCCAGGGCACATGAATGTTTTGCTTGCCGAAGCCAAAGTTCCGTACGACATCGTTTTCGAAATGGATGAAGTCAACGAGCGTTTTTCCAATGCGGACGTAGCGTTGGTGATCGGAGCAAATGATATTGTCAATCCCGCCGCTCAAGACGACCCGAATAGTCAAATTGCAGGTATGCCGGTCTTGGAAGTCTGGAAAGCCGAGACATCGATCGTATTGAAAAGGAGCATGGCATCTGGCTACGCGGGGGTGGACAACCCATTATTCTATAAAGCGAACAATAGGATGCTCTTTGGCGATGCGAAGACGACGCTCGATGAGGTTTTGAACATTCTGCGGCATTCCTCCAGTAAAACGAGTACCAGAATAAGCCTCTAATGGTCGAAGCATGTAGTTCCACAGTCGGTCATACCCGATCCGATTCGAACCACGTAGGATCAACGTCTTTTAGGTCATTACGATGGTCGCGCTTGCCTCGTTTTTTTTGCTCTGCATTCAAGAAAACGCGAACGGTAAAAAACATTGTGGCTAGGACTACAACGACGATCATTCCCCATGAAGCCCACTCAGGCATGTTGCTCTTCGAAGATTGCGTTGTTTGTTGAATGTCATCAAACCGACCGATCAACAAAGGCGCAAGCAGTGGTTTCGCATTAGGTGGAGCGCTCCCAGGGTGGTAGGCAAGCAACTTCAGAAAGTAGCCAGCGAACGTCGTTTTTCTTCTTAAAAGGGTTTCCTCGTCGAAGCCTTTGGGAAGTGTATTCGTGATGAAAACATACAACCAAGCATGCGACTGTTCGGTTGATCCCCATATTTCGTAAACGCTATTGACTCCCGCAGAGTTTCCAGATTCCGCGTCCAATCGAGTTACGCGACGAACGACAATATCGAGAGAAACCAATTCGCCTCGATGCTTCGCTGGTTCGCGGTAGAAATCATTGAACTTGGTCCTTGAGTTAGCTTCCTCGCGTAGTTCGTTGAACGAGGAGTTTGCGGTCTTCCGAACCAACTCCCAGTAGGCTGGCATTTCACGTTTGGCCATTCGGAGTGAGTTGTCCGTCACGAGCGACAGCAAGTCTCTGGTCTGCGCATCAATGGCGAGATGCTCCTCTGGCATGCTAGCGGTTTTTTCTAAATCAAGGTGCTTTTCAGCGTCGAGCCCTTCCGGAATTTCATCCGCAGTAACGAGTGTCGACAATCCATCTTCGGTGGAATTAAGTTGTGAAGTCCCTTTCGTTTCAGGAATCCTCGGCTCCGCACCTTCGCGGGCGAGCCGCAATTTTGGCCAGCCTACAATTGCTAACGCAAGGATAAAGAGCAAAAAGCCGAGTCGTGGAATCGCTGAATGTCCGTTCCAAGTGGATCGAAAACGAGGGCTTGCCATGAGTTTGCGTTGTTTGTCAAAATCGCTATTTGAGGGGAACGATGGAGATTTTTGTCATCGGCGATCCATCTTTCGCTTTTTGCCTTGTACATAAATCAACAACTTGCATGAGTGGTTCGTAATGCAACTCTTTTCCAACTCGAATCACGACGGAATCAAAAGTGGGTTCCTGGAATAAGCTAACCATTTCTTGTCGATACAATTGTATCGTTTCGGCTGGATCATTCGACTTCATTACTCGCGAACCGATCACAATTTTCTCTAGCTCCCCGTTTGGTTGAGCATGAAGTTCAATCGGTAAGGGGAAATTCAGATCGTCCATGATGTCCGGAGGACTGGAATCGATTTGTACGCTCGTACTTTTGGTAGCTTGGGGACTATCTGGAAGTCTCAACGCGATCTGCGCTTCGATTGGAGATGCTCGAAAAGTTAGGATAAAAAAGGCCAGCAACTGAAAAGCCATATCTAACATGGCTGCCATATTCAGTTTAACCTCCGCTTCCGCATGCTTTCTTTTTCGGCGACGGGACCTCCGTATCATTGCAGTTACTCTTCCACGCTTAAGGGGTGAATTCGTCTTTTTTTCGAACGACCACGAAGTCAATTTTACTGAAACGATTTGCCTTGCAGGTATCCACGACTTTCATGAGCGTTTCAAACGCCACTTTTTTGTCCACCCGCAAAACGGCCGTTACTGGAAGCGGTTGATCGGGTTTGACATCCTGCAGGGCAGCTACCACCCGTGACTCTCCTCGCAGAAAAAGATCGATACTAGGTTGGATTTTCCCTCGCACTTGGACTGTTCCGTCGCTACGGATATTGAGTACGAGCAAGTCGCCTTGGTCCCCTTGCGCGACTGGATCGGCTGCCCCCACAACGGGCAGGACCAAGTCTTTGTCGACGTCCACCGCTTTGAAATTGATCACCAGCATGAAAAAGGTAATGAGCTGGAAAACCATATCCAGAATCGGCACGAGATTTGGCTCGCATTGTTCTGCGCTATGGGATGTAGACATGCTAAGCAGATGTTTCCGGAGCGACTGGCTTGGACTTAAGCAAGCGGTAGACGGATCTCAAACAGTCGTCAGCCAGCATTGTTGTTTCAACGGAAATTTGCGAGATTCGATTTCTAAATACGGAGTACAAGAAAATAGCAGGTACGGATAACAAAACCCCTTCGAACGTAATGACCAAGGCTTCGGAAATACCCTCAGCGACTCTCGCAGCGTCGAGGGCCACCCCCGACATCGCAATCACGGCAAAACTGCTAATCATCCCCTTAAGCGTCCCTAACAAACCGATCATTGGCCCAAGAGTCCCGATAACTGCGAGAATACTGATTGACCGTTCCATCTGAACGGTCAATGCCTCCGCTTTGCGATCCAGTTTCTCCCGAGCTTCATCAATTCCAAATCGCAACTCGGAGATTCCGGCAACCAACACTCGACTAAAGTACGAGTCGTCGTCATTTACTAGGGCCATTAACTCTTTCGGCTTTTTTTCTTCAATCAACTTGTTCGCCAGATCGATGACCTCAGGCGGAGCCGCAACTGACAAGCGAAGTTCGAAGGCCTGCTTGAAAGTGACTGCAACAAAATAGACCGACAGGGCGAAGATAAAAATTCCAATGGGGCCCGAAACTTTCAACAGCCAATAAAGAAAACTAATTTCCTTCGGCTTCGTGTCCACATTCGCTTGCTGTGCCCAGCAAGGATCGGTCAAGCAAAGGGTCGACCAAACGAATATGAAGACGAGGAGCAACGTTGCGCGCGCGACTCTATTGCATAAAAACCGACTTGCACTTTTGGCGAAATCTGAATGGCCGTCGAATCGCATGCTAAACCCTGATCAATTGAATCTGCGGAATTTAATTCGGTTCCACACTTAGGCTAAATTGCCAATGAACTTGTCGAAATCTTAAGCCTTCAAGTGTATCGCCTTAAATTTCGCGAGCAATCAGGAAAAACCTGACAGTCGTTTATCCAGTCCTCACGGCGTTCTTATTGACTTTGTGGCGTTTGCTTTTATCATCCAAGCTTACAATCTTTGCAAAATGACTCACAAAGCGATCGCGGCGAAAGTTGGTTAGGAAGAATGGGGAGTATTTATAACTTTGTCGGCCAAGCGGATTACTATGTTCTGGGTGCTGCGGCGTTTTGGGGGATCTACTGCATGATCTTGGTTTGGACTCGTGTGGCTCAAAAGCGCTTTCGGAGCGAAGCAGATCAAGATCAGTTTTTGGATATCGTTGAACAGCATCTTCGCCAGGGGGACTTCGAATCGGTTCAATCCGTCTGCGACGGTGACTCGCGTGCAGTTCCTATGATGGTTTCCCTAGCTGTGAAGAATCGCAATCTCGACCCAGACAAGCTCGAGAGTTGGGTGATGGATCGATTTCAATTCGATGTTTTGTCGGATATCGAATCAAGAATTACTTGGATTTCTACGCTGATCAAAGCTTCTCCGATGCTTGGACTCATTGGAACGGTGGCAGGCATGATGGGGGCGTTTGAAACGCTGGAGCTCGCCACAGCGGAGGAACCAACCAAGAAGTTACTCGCGGACATCCGGATGGCGTTGGAACACACGTTGTACGGTTTGTTGATCACAGTCACTCTATTGACCGGCATGGCCTTCATCAACAATCGGATTCGACAATTGGAGGAGCTCGCTGTTTTTGGAATGAATCGGTTTTTCGATGCGCTTAGGGAATCCCACCAGCTACGCAAGTTTCGCGCACGCTAAACTTCATTCAGCCACGCTCCAAGAAACCGCAAAACGAAAAAAATGCTCCGTACAAAAAAACACAAGAAAAAAGGCTTTGATGGTGAGTTCGACATCACTCCGATGATCGACGTCGTACTGCTCTTGCTGATTTTCTTTATGGTATCTGCCAAAATGGCACCGCAAAACGTCGTAAAGCTCCCAAGTGCAAAGAATGGCGATATGGCTGCGATGCATGACGCAATTGTGCTCGTCGTAAAACCTGGTTCGTCCGATGTAGCATTCGTGAGCACTCCAACCGGGCGGAAATTCTCTACCGACCAAGAAGTTCAGTCAGCGGAAATCGCGGAGTATGTTGAAAACGCCTTCCACGATGTCAAAAAGAAATATGTACTGATTCAAGGTGAGCCCCGAGTGTTGACCTCCGAAATGATGCGAGTGCAACAAGCCGTCGGGAGTGTTCTGAACCCTGGTCAAGACATCATGATAGCGGTGGAGCATTAGACAGCGGCCATGAGTATTCGTTTCGATTGCGTTGGTTGCAAGAAAAACTTGGTCGTTCATGATCGATTTGAGCGTAAGAATGTTCGTTGCCCGGCATGTGGCTTCGAGATCGTCGTTCCCAAAAAACAGAAATTAGGCGATGAGAAACGAACGCCACCTGCACTAGAGGAACCATTCGTGGAGGCCGATGGCATTTCGTCGACGACAGATGCCATGGACGCCACATCGTTGCAGTCGCCTACATCTGCAGAGGGAGAAACGAGTGGCAATGCGGAAACGGAGATTCCGTTTAACTTGCCTAAGAAACGTCAGCCTCGATCCATTCAAAAGGAACATGGCGACGATGGACAAGACTTGGAATGGGACATCACCCCAATGGTCGATGTCGCCTTTCTTTTGTTGATTTTCTTCATGCTGACGGCGTCCTTCAGCATTCAAAAGGTCATTCGCACTTCCGTTCCGCAAACAGACCAACCCAGCAAGAATTCAGTACAACAACAAATGGACGATAGGATCGAAAAACTAATCGTTCAAGTTGACGAGTTCAATGCCTACACGGTTGTTTCTGACGATGGGTTAACCAATGACGCTTCCAGCAAGCAAGAGCTAATTACGATACTTAGGGATTTTCGAGTTCAGGCCGGGGATCAATTGCCACGCATCGTGATTCAGGCCCATGTGGACAGTTTTCATGGGGCGACGGTCGGATGTATGGATGCCGCAAGAGAAGCTGGATTCGTAGACTTTCAATTGTTAGCCGTCGAGAGTTTTGATTGAATGCAGCGGCCTATCGATCGAACTCTAACCAGCGATTGGCTACCGCAAAACGCAAAAGTTCGGAACGACTATTCAACTGCAATTTTGCCATGGCTCGCGCTTTGTGAGTTTCGATCGTTTTTACGCTGATCTGCAATTTTGCAGCGACCTCCTTGTTGCTAAATCCGCACGCGATCCATCGTATGACTTCCTCCTCACGTTCGCTGATCACACCACCGGCAGTCGTCTCTGACAATCGCTTAGAATAAAAAACGCCATCGGCAAAATCGCGGACAATCCCCAGGTCGAGAAAGTTTCCGTCACTAGCGACCTTGCGTATCGCTTCGATCAAGTCCGTGGCTGCGGACCGTTTCAATAGATATCCTGAAATTCCCAACTGAACCAAGGCATAGAGATAGGCTCGGTCGGAATTTGCTGTGAGCGCTAGAAGTCTACATCCACTTCCCACACGACGCAGTTCCTTTACCATTTCAATGCCATTCATTTCAGGCATGCTGATGTCGAATACGACGACATGTGGACTGCTTTCCAGAATCGCAATGATCGCATCCTTGCCATTGGAGGCTTCGCCAATGACCTTCATATCGGGCTGTGCATCGATGAGCAATTTCAATCCTTGCCGAACAATTTGGTGGTCCTCAACCAGCAGTATTAGAATGGGCTCCACAGGACTATTCCTTACGTATTGGGACTTTTGCAAATAGTGTGGTACCCTTGCCAGCCGCGGATTCGATTTCCAAACTTCCGCCCACCGATGCAAGTCGTTCCTTCATTCCAAGAAGTCCGAGTGGCTGGCGAATCATTGAGCTGTCGGCTGTTGCATCGACTTCAAATCCAATCCCATGATCCTCCACAATTTCGACAGCGAAATCTCTTTGCAGTTCTAGTACTACACTAACTTGTCTACTTCCAGAGTGCTTAGCTACGTTGGTTAGCGCCTCTTGCAGTACTCGGTAGAGTGCAAGGGAAGTTTCCGAAGAGATTTTATTTTCCTCCCAGTTTCGGCATTCAAAATCAACTGAAATCCTAACGCGCTGACTCCAAACTTCCAAAAAACTTCCAATCGCCGTATGAAGTCCAAGTTCATCGAGAGAAGGCGGTCGCAAGTCGAACGCTAAATCGTGAATTTCTCCTGACAATCTATCGAGGATCTCGTTTACTTCCGCAAAGCATGCATTGGCCTCTCGTTGGTCTTCCATTTTGACAATATCGACTGCTCGTTTCATTCCGAGCTGCAATGCGATGATTTCTTGCCCGCAATGATCGTGCAGCTCCCTGGAAATATGGCGTCTTTCTTCCTCTTGGAGGCTTACAAACCGCCGCAACAGGGTAATCTGTTCGTCCTCCGCAGTGCGCCTCCTTTGAATTTCCAATTCTAGATCTATTTGCTTGTTTTTGAGCTGGTTTGCGATGGACTCTGCGCGGCGATTTGCCATTTGCATCAATTCGCTAATCAAAATGCTTGAAAACCCTACGACGATGTAAAGCACCAATCCAACTTGCGTATCAAGTCCAGAAATGGCAATCGAACCGCGCGGAGTTGCAAAGAAAAATGCAGCGGCGAGAAATCCAAAAACCAATGCAAGTACCGCAGGCCACAAGCCACAATACCACGACGTAAAGAGGATCGCCAGTACGTAAGTTACGAACGGGTGACGATCACCGACTATCGGATCTACCAGCATTCGTATCCAAGTAGCAACCACAATGGCTACGAAAGAAATCAAGTACTTAGTCGTTTTCCCTGGAAACTCTCGTCGTGCTGGCGGTTGCAGTGATTTTGTAGTCGTTTTGGTAATCCTTGGAGGGTATTTTGCGATAGGAAGTAAATGATTATTTTTTGCGGATGAGCAGCATTAAGCATAATCCGAGCGGGCTCAGCATCCGAGCAGGGAGCAAAACAAGATCCCCCAAAATGGAGCTGCCGGTCTTAGCTATCATCACGAACAATCCAATCGCTGATACCTCCAAATTCGTCGAGTGAGGTGGGAATTACTTTTCATCAGTGGTGCTTGCTGAACCAAAGTTCGACTATGCTGGGTCGGGCAAACCTTAACCTAACGCAATGGATTACAATGGGGTCTTTACCGCCAGAGGACTGTCCATTCCAGAGGACTGTCCATTTCAGTGGACTGTCCATTTCAGTGGCCAAGCAAGTGCGCATCCTTCCATCCGTATCGTACGAAACTCTAGGTATTTCATCCTCTGCCCGTTTTCCTTGAAAGTCCACTATCATAATCCACAACGCAAGTACGAATGAAACGTCATTGCCCGCTTTGAGCAAACGGGTACGCAGTCCGTTGGAATCCGCAAGACTTAAAGCGTTTGCGAGGTTGCTCCCTCTTTTATTTGTGTGCTACATCATTGCATATGTGGATCGCACGAACGTGGCTATTGCTAAATTGACCATGGGTGAGGACTTGCCCTTATTTGATAGCTGGGTTTTCGGTTTTGGCGGTGGGATTTTCTTCCTAGGATACTTTCTGCTTGAAATCCCAGGTTCGTTGATCGTAGAACGCTGGAGCGCGAGAAAATGGATTTGCAGGATCATGATTACGTGGGGAATAATGGCCGCGGCCACCGCCTTCGTGACGACTCCGATTCAGTTTTATATCGTTCGATTCCTGTTGGGAGTGGCTGAAGCTGGTTTCTTTCCTGGAGTTATCGTCTATTTGACGCATTGGTTTGCATCTAGGGATCGCGCTCGAGCGATTTCCTATTTCTTGGTGGCTTCCCCGCTGGCTATGATCATTGGACCAGCCATTTCTGGGCTGTTTATTGATATCGGACGAACGCATGTGGTGGATGGAGTAGTCGTCACCAATTCTTTGCTATTGGGGCTGAAGGGATGGCAATGGATCTATATCTTCTGGGGGATTCCAGCCATCCTAGCTGGAGTTGTGGTGCTGTTTTACTTGACGGATCGACCCAAGCATGCCAAGTGGCTTACGGTCGAAGAACGGGACGCGTTGGAGTCCGAATTGGCTCGCGAGAAGGCCTTGAGCGAGCATGTCCAGAACCACTCTGTAATGGCGGCACTAACCAGCCCCAAGGTTCTATTGCTTTCGTTGGCCTATTTTGGAATTGTAACGGCCAATTACGGTATTGAGTTCTTTTTGCCAAGCATATTGACACAGTGGTACTCGCTCGAGCCATCTAGCGTTGCGATGCTGGTGATGATTCCTTCGTTGCTAGTCATACCGGGCCAGCTTTTCATCGGCTGGAGTTCCGACCGATTCCACGAGCGTCGTTGGCACTCTGTTTTGCCCGTCGTACTCGGAGCGACTTTATTGGTACTGTCCCCGTTTACTCAAGGCAACATCTACTGGACCATGATTTGTTTCTCGATTGCGGCGGCCGGCATGAAATCCTACATGCCGGCCTTTTGGTCACTTCCTAGCCTTTTCCTGACATCTTCAGCTGCGGCGGGCAGCGTGGGAATGATCAACTCGATCGGAAACTTGGGGGGATTCCTTGGCCCAACGGTCATGGGTTGGGTGGATAAGAATCTTGGATCTTACGTGTATGGATTGTACTTCTTGAGCTTCACCAGCATCCTCTCGGCCGCGCTGATTGCGGTGATTCCGTTGCGAAATTCACGCGATGCCCAACCACCCTCGAATTGAAAACGCGAGTCGCTTTCAGGCTCCCGCGTGACCGTCGGATATCGGTTTTTCGATTTTTGAGGCTGCATAGAGCATCGATACAGCAGTGTAAATCACGACGATAACAACGAGCCAATTGACGTATTCCAATCGTAGTGATTTGACAACCCAAACCGCGATTGCGACCCCAGGAAGTCCAAGCAGTGTCAGACCGAGCGCGGCCCGAGGATCATATTTCCCAGAAATCACAAATCGGTAACTCGCTACTGGCATCAGAAACGCGCAGGATCCCATCATCAATGGAAACGCGGACTTTTGATTCATTCCCAACAGACTGACCATAATCATGATCGGTGCATAAGCACCCACGCCAATCGTCATCAGCGCGCCGAAAATGAAATTGCCAACGAGACCCAAGGCCAGATTCACGCCGGTGAGCCCTAACGAGTCACCTCCGGACGGAATCCACTTGAAAAGCTTCGCCAAAATCAATGCAACCGCGATCATCAATGAGATACCCATCCCAATTTGAACCGACTTCTTCGGCAAACGGCTTACGAACGAGGCCCCCAAATACGAACCCACCACCGACGCAATGATCAATAACCAAAGCGTCCATAAATCAATTTCGATCGAGCTTATGGAAATGAGTGCTTGTAGAATCGTCGGCAACGTATGTCCGACATTCAGTGTTCCAGGAATTTTGTCGTCATCCACGACCTTGCCAAGCCGAAAAAGAGACGTGGTTGTTGCAAACGAACCAACACCCAACGTATCGAAAAAATCAGTCACAAATCCAATCATGAGCTGAAAGAGACTGGGACGCACTCCTTCCGCAGATTTCTTTATCAAAGAGGCAATCCACGCGACCGAAAAAACGATGGCGATGAGCGACAAAAGTACCAAAAGGACTAATTTCGCAACCGGTACATTCGATATGGCGTTGTTCAATGTTTAGCCTTGCTGGTTCAAGTCACTTTGTTGGGTTGGATTTCTGGCTACAGGTTATGGGGGTGGAGTGGTCAAAATCGAAAGATTGCCCCTGTGACCGCGCATTTAGTCTACTTTAGCGATAACTTCCGAAGTGAGCCAACGGCACGAATTTCCATTCAAAACTCGCCTTACCCTAAATTCTTTGAAATTGTGACTGTTTGTGTCATTGAATGATGGTCTTCAGGATTTAGAATCTGGCTTCCTCAATTCAGGCAATTTCTACCTTGAGAGTACCATTTCGATGTCTTGGAAACAACTAATACAAACCAAGTCACTTACCGCCATCGTAGGTGACATGGAAGAAGGCCATAGCTTGAAACGATCCCTAGGGCCAATCTCTCTAACGGCCATGGGTGTCGGAGCCATTATCGGAACAGGGATCTTTGTGCTCGTAGGCAAGGCTGCGGCAAATCAAGCTGGACCGGCGATCATTCTTTCGTTCGTAGTTGCGGGGCTCGCTTGCGTATTCGCAGCGCTTTGTTACGCAGAGTTCGCTTCCATGGCTCCGGTGGCTGGATCCGCATACAACTACGCGTATGCAACCATGGGTGAGTTGATGGCCTGGATCATCGGTTGGGATCTGATCCTAGAG
>JANPNA010000275.1:0-9866 GCA_031427235.1 Pirellula sp. | reverse complement strand
GTATAGAACGCAGCATCGTTGTTCGCGATCGGGACTGCGGCCATGAGATGGCGTGGTTCCAACGATTCCAGCAATGTTCGATGGTGAGTTCTGCATCGACTGCTTTGGCAGTGCGAGTCGGAGATTTCGCTTAGCGCATGGCGAAATGCTTGGCGATTGCGTTCCCGACTGGCTAGGGCAACCATGCGAGTTAGGCTACTGCGTAAGAGAGAGAGAGAGAGAGAGAGGCAAGAATCGAACCATGATCAACAAATCCTTATTGAAAGGCTGCAGAGCGGGAACAATTGGGACAATTGTTCTACACTGGAGGAGGGCCGAACGAACAGGACACGTGATGGTTTGAAGGACACCGTGCTAGGACAATTCCAGACGCAAAGCGAGATGCAAAACAAGAGTGAGGATTCCAATAGACGCCGTGGAAGTTCTGAATGCAATGGCGTGGCAAGACTATTTCAAAAAATACTTGCCTCTAAATTGAGTGCCTTTACTCGGTTTTTTCCTTCGAGCATTCCGACATGCCGGTTTTGAAAAAAACGACGCACTGGACGCATGGTTAATAGGCTGCCAAGAACTGCATATTAGCTTTCGATTTGTCACCCCAACGACCAACCAGCGCGCGGGGTTCTTGATATGAACTCATCGGCTTGCGGGCAATTGGTTGCTCGAAGCTTGCTTGCATCCCACTCCAGCTTCTGGTTCGATCGAAACGCGACATTGCCAAGATGATTGGCAATCGTCAACAGTCCTGCATAGCTAAAAGGACTCCCCGTCGGCGTACCGTTTTGGATCGCATTCAGCCATTCCGCATGCTGCCCCGGCGAATTCGCTATGAACTGTTCTGGGCGAACAAAGTCCTTGAACTGTTCCTCAGGTAACAACACATGTTTGTCATAGTCGGAAAGAACCATCCCCTTGTCGCCGATGAATAGAATGCCTGAGTTCCATTGCGGAATACCTTTGTCCTTCCATATTTGAGGCTTGTGTGTCCCTTGGTACCAGGACACTTTGCAAGGGGACAAATCGCCACGGGCAGCGTATTCGTAGATGGCTGTCATCGAAGCGGGCGCGATCTCGCGATGCGGTTTGTCCCCGATGGCTTCGACCGTTTTGGGTGACTCGAGCTTCAGCGCCCAGAACGGCAAATCATTCATGTGACTGCCCAGGTCGGACATGGTTCCGCTCCCAAAGTCCCACCATCGATACCATTTTGGACCGGGGAAATAGACTTCGTGATAAGGTCGCAGCGGGGCGGGACCAATCCACATGTCCCAGTCCAAATGAGCAGGCGGCGTCATAGCCTCAGCGGGCCGGTCTGTAACAAAGACGATGTCCTTATTCGCGTCCGAATCTTCTTTGCTTTGCAGTCCCCATGCTCGCGATGTCCACACGTGGGCTTCGTGGACATTCCCGATCGCTTTGGATTGGATCAGCTCGACCACACGTCGATAGTTTGGCATCCCATGAATCTGAGTTCCCATTTGGGTCGCCACTTTGGCTTCCGCAGCCGCTTGCATGATTCGTCGCGATTCGCCAATGTTGTGTGTCAGGGGTTTTTCGCAGTAAACATGTTTCTTAAGTTGCAAGGCCGGTAGGGTTGCAAAAGCATGCGTATGTTCGGTCGTGCTAACAACCACCGCGTCCACGTCGTTCAGCTCATCCATCAGCCGACGAAAATCGGTATAACGCCGTGCTCGTTTGTGTCGCTCGGCAGTCCTGTCCAAGTGTTGGCTGTTCACGTCGCAAATACCAACTACATTGACGGAACCGGTATCGTAAAGCGTACTCAAGTTGCTGCCTCCACGTCCACCCACGCCGACGAACGCAACGTTGACCTTGTCGTTTTGAGCTCTCGCTCGAACCGACGAACCGACCAGCGTACAGGCGACGGAACCACCGGCGGTAAGCTGAAGAAATCGACGCCTTGAAACACCGGTCAAAATGGACATGGTCACCTCGGAGGATAGCGTGGGTTGGTAGGAATTGTGTCAACGTGCGGGACTCTTATTCTAACGACTCGACTCGTATCAAGGTACGACACTGACAATATCCGGCCAATCCACCGTCGTTAGGCGAGCGGCGATGTGAAAACTACCAACCATAACCCGATACGTAAGTGAGGGACCTGCGAAATTGTCCCTTGCTTACACTTCGGGTTGGGATACTCCACTCTGCCGCTCGCCTTAGTACAAGGCAACCCGGAAAGTCAAATCCACTACCCGTAACCCGTAGACACAACGTAGAATGCGGTTTCTCTCTGCTGGAATCCTAAAAAATCCAAAGTCGAACTCAAACATGAAACTTGTAGAACTTAGCTCTCCGAAAATCGGTGCCATTTCTAGATCAACGCCGGTCGTAATCCCTATAGCCGCCATCGAGCAACATGGCGATCACTTGCCGGTCTGGACAGATAGCCTTTTGCTCGGCGAAATCGTTGAACGTGTGGAAAAATCGCTAAACAAGCAAATTCTAGTGGCTCCGTTGCTATGGTTAGGGAACTCGGATCACCATCTGGATTTTTTTGGGACCCTTTCGGCATCGAGCCGTACCTACTTGGATGTGCTCAACGACTTGGTGGAAAACCTACTTTCCTATGGATTCAAGAGAATTGTGCTGCTCAATGGGCACGGCGGGAATGACGTCCCCGCCAAACAGGCACTGTTTGAAGTTCGTCAACGCAATCGCATCCGCAAGGACCTATTGCTTTTGCTGGCTACGTATTGGGGGCTTGGAACGGAACCATGGAAAGTGGAGCCGTCGATCGAGCAGCGAGACATGGGACACGCATGCGAATGGGAAACTTCGATGGTATTGGCACTTCGCCCCGATTTGGTTGGCGACTTCGGAAATGCTCCTATCATCGAGCCAGGAAACGCTTTCCGGCCGGCCAGTCGGGCTTGGACAACCAAAGATCGCAGTAGCATCGGCCATATCGGCTGGCCACATTTGGCTAGCAAAGAAAAGGGAGAGGTCTTGTTGACTGCCTTTTCGAACGACGTTGAGCAATGGCTAAAGGGCGTGATCGATTGGGATGGTAGCTCGTGGGATGGAACCAAGCATTTTGGTTTTCCTGTTTGATCTGTGACCAGGCGCACGGCAGTATTGTTTGCCCGGCAGGGTAAGAGGGTGATCAGGTTGAGTGGGAGCTTGTCTCCCCTCAACCTTGTTTTGGCGTCCTAAGCATAGTACGCCAAAACGGAGTCCGTCGGAGGCAAGCTCCGAGCGGACAAAGAATGCTTCTCAGCTTTGCCATGGCGGGTAGATTTCAGTTTGCAGCTCGCAACTGGCAGCGTAATGGCAAACTGGGGGACCTGCGTCGACCGCTACCGTCGATTCCGTTTTGCAACTGATAGCGATTGTATGGGCCGATAAGTCGATGTGAGAACCGCGAAACCGTCGCCGTTTTTGGATGCGCCCCAATACAACGTTGGAATTCGGGATGAACCCAAAGAAACCTGTCCAAAAACTAAGCCGTCGACAGTTACTTCAGGATGTGACGATCGCGGCCGCAGGCTTGGCTTTATCGGCTCCATCGGCCAAGGCAGACCTCTCGCTCGGTTCGTTGCCTGACGTTTTTGCACGTCGCTCGTCATCGCCATCCATTTACAAAGAAACCGCCCAAGCCGACTACGCACGAAACATGAGACCATTTGGGGGGACGATGGCTTCGGACCCACGGTGCTTGTTCGGTATGCCTCCCAACGGCAAGCCGTGGCAATTCGATGTGCTGGTGGTTGGTTCTGGTTATGGGGCGTCCATCACTGCGGCACGGCTGAGCGAGAAAATGCATCCAGGCTCGCGAATCGCCATCCTCGAACGGGGGCGCGAATGGGTTCCTGGAACCTTTCCCGATGTGCTCAAAGATGTGACGGACAACTCCCGTCTAAAGCTGTTCGGACGCAATAAACGTGACCTCAATAATCCGACGGGGTTATTCAACGTTGTCCAGTGCGACGAGATATCCGTGCTCAGTGGCAGCGGGCTCGGCGGATCTTCTCTAATCAATGCCAGCGTTGCGCTTCGTGCGGATCGCGAAGTTTTTTTGCAAACTCAGTGGCCTCAGGCTTTACGCGAAATCGACTACTTGTCCCCCTACTACGATCAAGCCGAATACGAGTTGGGGGTACGGAGCGAGCCTATCGATTGGACTTGCAAAATGAAGGCGCAGCGGCTGGCTGCCGAGAACTTGCGAGATTATGGCTGCCACTTTGAAGCCGCGGCGCTAACGATCACGCGTTCGTTCCAAGGGCACGCGTTGCCGGTTTTGAACCGCCAGGGGATGATCCAACGTGAATGCATCGATTGTGGAGACTGCCTGACAGGCTGCAATGTTGGGGCAAAGAACACCTTGGCCATGAACTATCTCCCAATGGCTCGGCGAAATGGGACGATGATGTTCACCCAAACCGAGGTGCGCGATATTGAAAAGTGTGGTGACTCTTGGAAAGTGAATTTCATTTATTTTCACCGCGATGAACAAGGTCGTCACACGGAGCAAGAGGGCTCAACGACGGCTCGCGTTGTTGTCCTCGGTGCTGGCAGCATCGGCAGTTCAGAAATCCTGATGCGTTCGCAACGTCAGCATCTCGACTTCTCTCGTCAATTAGGCTGCAACTGGACAGGCAATGGAGACGCGCTTGGCTTTGTGCGCAAAACGGATTTCCCAACGAATATCGCTGGCTTCAGCGCACAAGATCCACAAGGCCGACGAATCGGGCCGACCATTCAAACCAACGTGACTTATCCAGACCGGCCTAATCTGTTTGACCGTGTTCTGATCCAAGAAGGGGTAGCGGCACGGTCTTATGCAAACGCCTTGAGCTTTTTAATGCAGGACTTGGATCTTGATCAAACGCAAGTCATGTTGGGGATGGGGCACGATCGGCAAGAGGGCAAACTGTTTCTAGAAGATAATGGGAATGCGTTGATTTCGTGGCCTGGCCTATTGGACAGCGACTATCGAAGGCTAATAAGAGCGGAGTTATCTCGCCTCGCGCATGGACATGGCGGCAAATACAAATACTTGAGAGTCTTTGGCGACAGGATGATCTCGGTGCATCCCTTGGGAGGATGCGGGATGAGCGACGATCCACGAAGCGGCGTGATCAATCACAAAGGTCAAGTGTACGATACCGTCAGTGGCGGCGATTTCGATGAAGCGACAGGTGAATTTCGTGTCCATGAAGGCCTCTATGTTTGCGATGGCGCGATTTTTCCAACGGCAATCGCCTGCAATCCTTTTTTGACCATTTCAGCGATGTCCGAGCGTGCGGCACAGTTGTTGTCGCTCGAGCCCAAGTACGCGGACCTATTCCGCCTGGGCTAATGCATTGTCCATTCTAAGAAGTGGGGTAGGCATCCTGCCTGCCGTCGAATCGACCTTAGAAAATCGCAAGCTGGAAGCTTACGCCACCTTAGAAAATCGCAAGCTGGAAGCTTACGCCACTTTAGATTTCTGGGCTTCAGGTGGGGCTCGTTTACCCATCCCTCTGGATTATTTGTACTGCCTGCTAGAATATTGTTAAAATCAATATTTGGCGGCGAGCAACGAATGAAGCTAGGCTCCAATCGCATCTGGCTCCCCAGAGTTCCCTAAAAAGTCAAACCATGTGCATTTCCGTGCGAATCCACCAAATACTCGTTGTTACAATGTTGGCATTGACGGTCGCGACTCCCAACACGTTCGGATTCCAAGCGAACGGGGGTTTGCAAAGGCCCGATGAGGATGCGGTCGCTACGCTGATTCCAGTGGAATTTCCATTATCGGCAGGCAACGAGACAAAGTTGATCGATGCGTTGGACCGAGTGGCCAATCGCGTCACGGGGGCTGATCGCCCAGTCGTCGTCTTGGAGTTTATCGGGACGCAGGATTCGACGACCGATGTCGAGGGCACAACGATTGGTCGAGGAACCGAGTTCGTACGAGCCTTGGGATTGGCCAGATGGCTGAGCGGACCAAAGGGTAATCGCATTCGCAGTGTGGCCTATATTCCGAACTCGATCTGTGGTCATGCGGTGCTCGTCGCCTTGGGCTGCGAAGAGATTGCAATCGCCAGTTTGGCGAAAATCGCGAACGCTGGAATCGATGAACCCGTTCTCGACACGACGGTTCGCCAAGCCTATCTGGACGTGGCGGCTCGACGAGGTCGATTTCCGCCGGCTGCCGTGCTATCGCTCATTGACCCATTGGAATCGCTGATTCGAATCGAAATGGTTGGGCACGCAATTGAATTCACAACGGCACCACAGCTCGCTTTAAAGAAAAGATCTGCCGACGTTTTGGACGAAAAACAGTTGGTACCGGCCAATCAAATGGCCGCCTATTCCGGTCGTGAGCTTAGAACCGAATGGCGATGGGTGGCCTACGAAGCCAGCGATCGCGATCAGTTGGCCAGAGTCCTGAAACTGACCAAGCCACTTTCGGAAAAACCCGTTTTTTCAGGTCCGCGAACGATGACGCGAGTTCATCTGAAGGGGATTATTTCAAATCGGCAGGTCACCCGATGCATTCGAGCGATCGAAGAGGGGCTTAACAAGCCAGAAACGAATCTTATCTTAGTAGAAGTGGATTCGCCCGGTGGCAATTTGATCGAGAGTTTGCGATTAGCCCAGTTCTTGGCCGACATTCCAACCGACAAAGCGGAAGTAGTTAGTTACGTTACAGGTGCAGCGAGAGGCGATGCGGCTTTGATCCCTTTGAGCAGCGACTTGATCCTCATGCATCCAGATGCAAAATTGGGTGGCCCCGGTGAAGCCTCGATTTCGCCGACTCTCTGCAACGAACAGAAGCTCGAACTTCAGGCCTTAGCAAAATCCGCAGGGCGATCCGATGGCGAACTGCTCGGTTGTATTTGCCCTGACTTAGAGATTTTCGAATACAACTCCTTCGATGGCCAAAAGCAATTGAATACGCCAAAGTGGTTAGTTGACGATCCCGTAGCACCCATGTGGAAAAAAGGTGCCGCCGTGAGCTTCCATGGCGGATTGTCGTTTGACCAAGCCTCCGCACTAGGGCTAGCGTCGGACAATCCTGTCTCGTTGGAATCCGTGGGGAACAAATTCGGCATCGACAAGCTCCCGGCCGAAACGAGAACCAACGCGACCGAGCAATTCGTTGAATGGCTTGGGGGGCAGGGTTGGCTATCCATGCTGTTGTTCGTGGTAGGGATCATTTCGTTGAGTGCGGAGTTAAGTACACCAGGCATGGGAATTGCCGGAATTCTGTCTGCGATTTGCTTCTTGTTGTTCTTTTGGATTCACCTTTTTCAAGGCACGGTAGAATGGCTGGAGATTCTGCTGATTTTAGCAGGAGTCGTGTGCTTGGCAGCAGAGATGTTCATCCTGCCGGGTTTTGGTGTTTTCGGCGTAACCGGATTGATTCTTTTGGCCACAGGCTTGCTACTTGCTGGCCAAACGTTTGTCATTCCATCCAATGATTATCAATGGCAGAGGACATCCCAAGGGATGGGTCAGCTTGGATTGATCGTGATCTCGTTGTTTGGGGCGGCGATCCTCTTTCGCAAGCAGCTTGCCAATTTGCCTATGGTCCGTTGGTTTGCATTGCAACCACCCAAGACGGACAAAGACTTGGTGGAAATGGAGCATGTTACCGAAGAATTGAAGACGTTTATCGGTTGGCATGGTACGACTCTTTCACGCTGCAATCCTTCGGGAAAGGCATCGATTGGCGATCGCATTTTTAGCGTCGTTAGCCAAGGCTCTTGGATCGACGAAGATACCGAAGTGGAAGTGGTGAACCTTCAAGAAAACACGCTGGTGGTAAAGCCGCGGTAAGGCCAGTGAAACTATTTCTGTCCTAATTGTAGCCAACACTACCGGGAGCGCCGAGCAATATACTTGCGTGACCGAGCGTTTGCCGCCATTGAGAGTGACCTGCGTTGGAAGAATGGCACGAGGAACTGATGCCCAGAGTGAAGTATCTCCTCTATCGGTTTTTCTTTAGCGTCCATTGGCTACCTCAAAATGGAAAGAACCAAGCTGGTTCGGGTTTGCGTTTTGGTTTTAATGGTTTTGGTAAACGTGTGGGTGATCGAAGCATCCATTCGTAGCCGCCGTCAGTGCCTTGTTGGCATTCGTAGACATCAACAGTTCCAACAATTACTCCACGAGGAAGGTTGTCGAGATCAATTTCGATTTCGGCTTGAATCTCTCTCTCGCTATCAGCTTCGTAGCAAGTAGCACTCGCATAGATGTAAACGACACCTCGCACGTCGGTTGGGTATTTGCGGTACTCTATTGTCTTGTCACCGAGCATGATTAACTCCGCCCACGGCTGACGAACACTCAAGGCTCGGAGCGATTTATCTGCAGTAATCGCATCGCCTAACTCGACATCGCAGTCACCAACTGGAATGGTTCTAGTTGCTTCAGGTCGGTTCGGCGTGGCGTGACTTGACCTACGTGTACCAATTGAGGGCTTGAAGTTTTCGTCTGGCGAGGGAATCGTCACACGAACATCTTCACTCAGTACGCGTGCAACCGCCGCATCATCACGCAATCGCATGGATGTGACTTGATCGGCCAGTCGAGGCGACAAACACTCGGAAAACTTAAGTCCTCGAATCGCCTTCTCGTGAGCAACAGGTCGCAAGTTTTCGGCACCAAGCTCCTCCAATTGCAGCTGCGCTGCTTGAATCTGATCGCAGTTGACGTCCTCGGAAAACTTCAAGCTGAAACCATCGCTGGATACTGTCGATTTTAGATTCTGTGCCAAGTAATAAGCGAGCGTGGCGTTTGCCTTTGCGCCGGCAAACGTCCACCAAGACCAGCGATCGCTAGATTCCAGCAGCAACGACGTTGAGTCGGCATGAAGCCAACTAAAATCTTTTCGCAAACGTTCGATCTCTGCTTTGCATCGTTTCGACCATCGGTCCGAATCATCGGATCGACACAGGATCGACTGCATGGTCTTACAAATTTTGTACGAGAGCCCTAGCCCAGACCCTGGCCAGCGAGTTCGGCCAAGCACATCGGTTGGTTCCACGAAAGCAATCTTTCTCTGCCAATCGATGTAGTTTACTTTCCAGGCATTGCCACCCAGCGACAGAACGCGTGGGCCATCCTGCTTCGCCAGCAAAGCCGATTCGTCTACTTGGCCGATCTCTTGCCGACCATGCAAAACTCGGAAGATGGGCGGCGTCATGAAAACGGAGAAAAGTTCCATGAAGTTCTGCCGACCAAAAGTCTGCTCTCCCTTGGCTCCCAACCATAGCAGTCCTGAATCGTCGGAAAGAATCTCGGTATCGATCATCCAGCGGACGAGCTCATCGATCGATTCTTTGGGTAATTGGCTGAATCCATACACACCATCAATCCACTTGAACCAGTCCAGTCGACCTATGCCACTTTCTTGCAGTGCCAACGCCATCAGTTGCTGCGACAGAATGTGATACGGTTCAGGCGGAGGAATGATCGGCTCGACGAATCCGCTCTCCCACAGTTCGGTGAGCGCTGCCGCCTGAAGCAATCGCTCTGGCTTGGTTGCCAGCATCAAGCAGTTGCGAACACTTCCCTGCCGGCGTCCTGTACGTCCCATGCGTTGTAGGAAGCTGGCAACCGTTAATGGTGCGTCTATCTGAATAACGCGATCCAGGTCACCGACATCAATGCCGAGCTCTAAAACGCTGGTCGCAACGATCACACAATCGCTCTCCTGCGTGAATGCTTTCTCTGTTCGGTGTCGTTCTTCCTGGCTCAACGAGCTGTGGGTGACGAATGCGTTGACCCCATACGACTTCAGCATCAAGCCGAGCTCTTCGGTACCGGCACGGCTATCGAGGAACACCAGTCGCTTTTCACCGCGATGCAGTCGAGATATCACTGTGGCAGCATTCTCAAGCGAACCGACG
>JANPNA010000274.1:0-6726 GCA_031427235.1 Pirellula sp. | reverse complement strand
TCAAATTGCTTGTCGGGAGACATGCGTGCGAGGCTTCGCAGATTGAGACCCAGCGATTTGATGGTATCGACAGCCTCGTCATTTCCCTTAGAAGCCTTCACAATAAGAAGTTGCATCTTGGAAAACCCCTTGCCAAGGGTTTCCATGCTCGTGTCGGACAGCTTGGCAGCCAACGACAATGCACCCAACGATTCCACCGAAGCGCCCGAACGTTGTGAAAGATCGTCGAGTGCCGAGCCAGCATCTGCAAAGAACTTGGCCGAATTCAGGATCCCACTACTCAGCGCCACCCCCGAGAACAACGTTCCCAGTTGCAAGCCAATGTTTCGAACCGAATCCCCGAAGCCACGAATCTGCGTTTGTGCCGCGCGCAGATCACGACCCAGCCGCGAAGAATCAGCGGCGATCTCCACATACGCTCGGCCAGCTCTGACGTTGCTTACGGACATTGCTATTGGAGTGGCTTTCTATCCACAAAGATTGCCTTTAGTATTTTCAGGTCAACTTGTTCAATGGGTGGCGGCTTTGGTTTCGCCCTGCGGGGATGAAACCTAGCGGCCGTAAATGGGGTTGGATTCTTTTTCTTGTCACGATTGACCTCGGCAATGATCGCCATGATGGAAGCCGTATGGTCCCACCAGTTATCTTGCTGTTCCTCAACCATCCAAACCAATTCACGCAGTGTGAAGGGGCCAGGATCTAGGTGGAGGATTCCTGCAAGACCGTAACCAAATCGCCAGACTTCCCACTCGTCTCGCGCTCGATGTCTGCCAGGGCCTGGTTGGTTGCGGTCTGTTCCATCTGCTTTAGCTTGCTGATCATTTCGGTCAGAAGCTTTCCCTTCTGACCTCTCCGGAAAAAATTAGCTAGCCCCTCCAGCAAAGCACTACTCGCGCCGTCGAGCGCTTCCCCATCGAGCGCGTCCTGGAAATTATCGAGACTGATTCCTCTGGCGGTACACTCGGCACTGCACAAACAGAGCACGATATCTCCCACAAGGAGATTGTCGAGACGCATGCGACCGATGGTTTGATCGATCTGCGCGACGTCGAGTATGTTGATATCGCATTGCGATTGAATCCTTTTGCAGGTGGCGTAGGATATGTTCAGTGGCCACGCACGGCCCAACGAATCAGTAAAATTTGGCATGATGGGTTTTAGACTCCTACCGTTCCGGTGATCCAGGATGGGGCGTTGATTGCGTAGGTGGGTTTGATGGAAACGTCGGTCATGATTGCGTTTTCGAGTTCTTCGTTTCGGCTGAAGTTGAAGATGCTGCAGGTGGCACGGAGTCCTTGACTGGCCTCACCGCCCGAATCCGCTACCATCTTGCCATCCATGATTGCAAACTCGACGGAACTATCAGCAAAGAACGCAGTGTGCAAGGCAGTGTGATCATCATCGGCCGTATCCCAGACCATTTGAAATTCGATCGAAGCGGACTTGAGCGTGCCGATTAGCGCTCGCCAGCCATCGTTCCCTCGGGTGCTAACATCGGCCTCTCCCTTCTCCAGCGATAACGTTACATCTTTGACATTCTTAATCTCGTTCCATACTGGCGATCCGTAACTTCCCGTGTTGCGATATAGCTTGGCTTTGAGTCCGAGTCTTACCATGATTTAAAATCCATTTCGTGTTCAGAGGTCAGGTTTGAACGGCAGAAGCCCACAGTTCAGGTAGTTTCGGCTTGGCAACTTCGAGAGCCGGTCCCATGAAGGCTCGCTTGGGATAGTTGGCAACGCCGCCCGTTGCTGCGATTCGAAATAGCACATACTCGTCGTGGATTCGTTGAGCTCGCTCAACTTGATTGGCGGAAACCAGAATGGGTCTTGCGAAGCGCTTCGATCTGGGTGAAGGTTGGCTTATCTCTCGAATGGGACCACGTTCTCCAATTGAAAACACATGGCCTTGTGCCCGCTTGGCTCGACGTCTAACGCGGCCGCCGAATTCGTTGACTTCCGGTGCCGTTGTTCCGTCTGCGTTCACAGTGTTAGGGAATAAGACTGGACCGATGACAACCGATTTCGTTCGCGGGTCGAAAATGTACAGGATGTAAGTAAGACCTTGGCCGCGTGGCTTGTGCCTAGACGGAGGCGTACCGGGTGCGGATGCCTTCTTTCGCGATCGCATGCTGTTTTGAGCAATGCGGCGAACAAGCCCACCACCTTTGGCAAGAGCCGAGGCAGTCTTTCGATCCATGTACTGAGTCACAAGTACTCGGTCGAAGAAGAAATTCTTGGCCTTGGCGGGTTTCATGGTGATCATAGGAACGACCTCACTGTGATCGAGATGATCGAAGTGAATTGCTTGTTATCCCGCAGCAACTGCTGGTCGAAGATGGGTGCAATCCTTGCTTCGACGACACAGGAGACGTTGTCCAATTGTGCACCGTCAAGGTTCAAAGCCATCGAATCGACCAGTTCCACAAAGGGATCGATGCCAGCAAGGGTCGACTCCACCCTACAAAGCACGCCGATTTGGATGGTCGAATTCTGCTGATTGACGGATCGGGTCAAGTTACTGCGTTCGACTTCAGCTGGCACCACGCATACTTTTAGACCTTCTTCCAGTTCAGGCAGCGTGAATTTTGGTTGGAAGTAGCGTACGGCCGCAAACCGCATTTCATAGTCGCCGTTCTGCGAGCCTGTATTGAGCAGTTCGACTATCTTGTCGCAGAGACGAAGGATCAAGGGGGCGGTCATACGAGGTCCTCATAGTTGGCGTTTTCCTCGTCTGGAACAATGCATGTTCGATCATGCAGCGTTTTTCCAGTGACTAGATCGATCAAGCGGAAACGGTATTGACCGACGCCAGCGCTGCTCGACCATGGAAGTTCAACCAATAGCAGACCATCTTCGTCCGTCTGGCCGTCGAAGCTGACGTTGAGAAAGGCTAGGTCTTGATCGCGCCCCACGGAACTGGTGGTAATTACGACGCGGACTTGTTCGCTGATCGCACCCCGCGATGCTTGGAGTCGTACTCGGCATGTATCTGGAGTCGATGGCGGAACCAACGGAACGAGTGTTAGGCTTCTGCTGAACGTTGCATCGGCACTAACGGCAATAGCAGAATTCACAATGGATGTGAATCCGGTGGCGACAATTGTCAATGTATAATCGCCTGCGTTCAGCGCAACGGCCGCAACTCCCACAGTATTGGTGATGACATGAGCGACGACTACGCCGCTGAGCTTAACTGTGATGATGGCTCCGCGAACGGGGACACTGTCCGACGTCACGCTAATTGTGACCACGAACGCGCCAAACCCCGAATGAAGTGGGCCAGTATCAATTTGAAAATACTCGATCGACTGAGACCAGGAGCTTGGCTGACTTGCTCCGACAAACAATCGCCACAGAGATGCAATGGATTCGTCCAGATCCGCAGTGTAGTAACCCGTGTTGGGGGCTGATTGCTCTACTAACTGGATCCGTTTAGTCGCCCAGTCAGCCAACGAACTTCCCTCTGGAAACGCGTAAAGCGTTTGGCCGGTGGTTCGAGTTGTGCTGACGGATTGCATATTGGGTTTCTAGTTTCTTATTGCCAACTTACGAAATGTCTGGGATAGCGAATTCAGACATGATCTTCGCTACATCGATTTCCATATAATCCGGATTCGTTTCCTTGAGCGTTACCAGGATTGCAGTACATAGTGCTCCGACAGAGGCCATTACCGATTGATGCAACTCCGTTTTCGAACCGAGCAAAAGAGATAGCTCGCCGTTCAGCACTTGGTTCAATTCAGCGATTTGCTTGACTCGGAGGCCGAGTTCCGTTTCTTGCTGTTTAGCGGTTGCTGTCAGTTCCTCGACCGTTTGCTTGAGTGCGAACTCGTTGAAGGTGAAGTCATCGATCTTGGGAACTGCAGTACCGGCGGTGCGAGCGGCCAATAACGCTTGGGTCGCGTTCAAGTTGACTGTGATCTCAGACTTGGCCTTGGCCAATTGAGCAAGGTTCGCTTCCCGTTCCCGTTTGGTCTCGCCGTCCTCGAACATCAAGTTGATGTAAGTTTGCAGTTTCGTATAGGTACCGTCAGAGTAGACACCTACTTTGATTGTAATGCTCTTTTTCTGCGTTGGATGCAAGTTGGCTTCGAAAGCATCGGGGCGCAGGTAAACGGCCGGTCCGTTGGATTCCGACCCCTTATCTTGATCCGTGGTCGCTGGGAATAGCTCAGCGACCTTGTCGAACGCGGAGTTCCACGACGCCGATACATCCACTCCTAATTCAAGAGCTTTATCAAGCACATCAGACATGCTTGGAGAATCAGTCGACTCTTCGTTAAATACAAACACATCTTGGCGGACAACTTGATTGTTGATCCAGCCAGTGATCGTAGTCTTAATTTGTGGTGCTTCTGCAACGAGCTGAGTTCCTTGCCGACCTTCGCGGTCTTGTACGGCAACTTGCGTTACTCCTGGAAACAGGACAAGCTTGATGGAAGAAAAGAAGGGTTTGACGAATCGAATTTCAGGCATAATCATTCCTAAACAAAGGTAAGCGACTTGAATGTCCCACCGTCATTCAACCAGACCTTGGTTGTTCCGGTGGATGTGTTCTTAATAGTTCTGGTCTGGCCCGAGCTTAAATCCGAGCCCGTTGGGTCGGTTGAAAGCATTTGAATCACGGATGTGACGTGACCCGTTGCGGTGATGCTGCCCGCGATCGTTGTGCCGGTGGCAGTGATGTTCACATTGTTGGTTGCGCCATTGATCCCCAACCGGATTTCATCCCAACCGACTATCTCTGTGATTCTGCGACCAGTGCCAGTGAATCGCATGTACGAGTTTCCGTGATCGATTGGTCGTACCAGAAAGTCACC
This sequence comes from Pirellula sp., assembly GCA_031427235.1. Lineage (GTDB taxonomy): Bacteria > Planctomycetota > Planctomycetia > Pirellulales > Pirellulaceae > JBKCUI01. Next base: position 1,904 of record JANPNA010000274.1, on the reverse strand, counting down.
GACGATCATGAGATTTCCGACCGTGGCAACTCCATCGCTGGAAAAGATTTGTCGCGGTGTCCCGTTGTGCCAGATTTGTCCAGAGTCTTCGTAATTGCCACCCCAACCTACTCGCATCTGAATCGTTGTCGTTCCGTCGGTTGCAATCAACCCGCCCTTCGTTGAACTGGCAGCAGCTTGAATCGATGAATCAAACGTATAGGAACTTGAGTTAACGAATCGTGATTGCCGCCCCTCTGCTAAAGAGTATTGCGTGTACGGAGTTAGATTATCCCAATAGATTGCTAGGCCAGTCGCGCTTCCAGCTATGATATTTAAAGCAGTTCCGGTATTTGGACCTTGATTTGTAACCGTAAGCGGTCCAGATACCGACGCGCCTACCCAAGAATTGGCTGTTCCCAGGTAGATCGTACCGGCACTAGGACCGCCAGCACCGGCACCAGGAACCAGATACACACTACCGCCCTGTCCAGACGTGTTGGCGGAAGAAGCCTGAATCACGAGATGATTACCATAGCCCGAGGTTGTCGGTTCAGCCGCTTTCACGTATTTGGTGGCATTGCCAGAGCTTCCAGAACTGAGTATCAAATCACCGCTTGCGTTGATGTTGCCCAATGAGGTTAGACTTTCAACGGTCACGAGACCCGAATTGGCGTCGATGGACATCCCTTTACCGGAATTGTTGGAGTAGATGATGCGTGCGGTCCCATTGTCCGCTCTCAATCGCCACCAGTTTCCAGTACCCAATCCCGGGGAAGTAATTCCTAACGCTGTTGCCGATTCAATTGCTCCAGTGGCGGTGAGGTTGCCAGTGACGATGACTGGTGCCTTTAGCTCAATCTGACGTATCGCATTCCAAGATGTGAACCGAGCTAGTTCATCGTTGTACGGTGCGATGGATATCGCGACCGATGGATCCGCACCGATTTCCAGCAACCGGCCCTTCGCATTATTAACATCGTAGTGAGTTATGCTGCCATACTTTCCTTCTGCTGTCTGCAAGGCCAACTGCATGGACTGTGCACTTTGCCCCTGGGTAAAGATAAAACGTCCAGCATATGGAGTTGACCATCGACTAGTTCCACCAGACACGCAATCGAAATAATCAACTGATCCAAGGTAGTATTTTGCTGCGGTGATGGTACCGACTGTTCCATCAATTGTCGCAGTTGCCGTCCCAGCCGCATTGTAAAACTTGGTCAGGTAAGCTGCGCGATGAAGCTTTGAAGCAGTTCGAGGAGAAGCATCTGTTGAGAGATGCTGAGAAGGACAAGATGATCAGCGACCTCAAGCGAAACATGGCGGACATGGAGCGTCGGCTCGAACAGGGTTCGCAACAATTGCAAGGTGAGGTGCTCGAGATTGAGGTTGAATCGCTTTTGCGTCGTACATTCCCAATCGACGCAATCGCCGAAGTTGCAAAAGGAGTTTCGGGCGGCGATGTCGTCCAGACTGTCATGGACCAACGAGGATCAAAATGCGGGCAGATACTCTGGGAGTCAAAGCGAACCAAGAACTGGAGCAACAGCTGGCTTACGAAGTTAAAGGACGACATGCGGTCCAGCCGGGCGCAGTGCGGTGTAATTGTAAGCGAAGCGCTGCCGGACGAAGTGCGACATTTCATGTTCATCGACGGCGTCTGGGTTTGCAGTTGGGCGTGTGTGGCCGCTCTGGCATCAGCTCTTCGGCAAGGACTTATCGAGATCGGACGCAGCCAGCTCTCCGCACAAGGTCAGCAAGAGAAGATGGCGGTATTGTACGGCTAAAGCCATCGACGAGTACCGTCTGTCCATCAAGTTGACAGACGACAACCGGTGATAACTGGCCATAGTCTCGAAGCGACTTGAGCATCTGCTGCTCAAGCTTAGGCTGAGCTAGGCGGTAACGCCCCAGTCGCTCGTCGA
>JANPNA010000273.1:0-2166 GCA_031427235.1 Pirellula sp. | reverse complement strand
GGCACATTGGAGAAAGAGAAGCCTCCCGTCTTTGGGATGATTCAGCGGTCCGGCGAAGTGGTTATTCAAATGCTGGCAAACGTCCAGCAGGTAACGATCGAGCCACTGATGCGCGCCTCGATTGCTATCGGGACAATCGTCTACACCGACGAATACGACATCTACTCTCGTGTGACTCAATGGGGCTTCGAACACCACACTGTGAACCATAGCAAAAAGGAATACGCACGTGACGATGACGGTGATGGATTTTGCGAAGTTCACGTTAATACGATGGAAGGATTTTGGTCGCTGCTGCGATCGTGGCTCCGGCCACACCGTGGTATCTCGCAAGAAAAGCTACCGAACTACCTCGCGTTTTTTCAATTCGTCCACAACACCCGGAAACGAGGAAAAGCACTCCTCCAATCACTCGTCGAGCGACTACTCGCTTGACCTCCCCGAAACACCGTATGAGCCATGAAAAGAACAGAACGGAAAAAATGACCGAAAGGATATCGTACATTTGCTTGCATTGCAAGAAGTTTTGCTTCCCTTAGAGTCTCTCACTCGCATGTCCGAAGTATAGTTATAGCTAGGCGTTGCGTGGATCTAAACAAAGAGAACATCGACGTTGACTATCTTCCCCGTTTAGGTTACTCCCGTATTGTGCAGAATTTCGTTGACGAGCCAGTTCCATTCCCACTTAGCCGGGAGCTTGAATTACTCGTGCAGTGCGCGCGGTTGCAGCTCGAAGAAGTGCATTGCCGACGTATCCAAGAACTCCTCGAGGGCGAACTCGATTGGGATCGTGTCTATCAAGCGGCGGAATTTCATCGCTTAATTCCGCTGTTGAATTTGCACTTGGGCCGGTTCGGGGCTTCGGTAAACAACGCGGCGAAAGCGTCTCTACGCTCCGCAGCAATGGCCATTCTCGCGACGAACATGCGCCTAGTTGGTGAACTTCATGAACTCTCTCGCCAGCTTTCGATGTCGCATATCCCTGTTCTCTGGTTCAAGGGACCAATCACGGCGTGGGAATCCTACCACGACCTTTCACTTCGTCCATTTCTGGACCTGGACCTGTGCGTCTTGCGTTGCGACATCGAAAAAACCTACGAATTGCTAACCAGACTTGGCTACACACCCCAATTCGAACTATCGCCGTTGCAACGCCGGATTTATAGCAATGAGGATTCCGAAATTTGGTTTTGCCGAGGGGAGCCCGCGATCATTGTCGATGTTCACTGGGAACTGCTTCCACCCGGCTACAGTTTTTCGATCGCGGCAGAAAAAATCTGGAAAAATCACAAGATGCTTAGTGTCAATGGACATGAAACACCAACGCTGGGTGACGACGATTGGCTGTTTTTTGCGTGCGTGCATGCGTCCAAGCATTGTTGGAATCGTATCGGGTGGCTCGTCGACATTGCGGAACACATTCGACAGTGCCCCGCTGACTGGGATCTTTTGTTCCGCAGGCCTGAGGCTAGACATGCCCAGCGAAGACTATTGATAACCATTGGTCTGGTTTCGAATCTCGACAGCACAGCGATCCCTGATGACATTTACCGGCTATTCAAATCCGATAATAAGGCCGTACGGCTTGTACGAAGAGTGATCGAGGGTTGGGAACGAAATCTGAGCCACACCGCTTCGTGGCCGCATCGAGACCCACATTTCCTCGCCTACGAGTGCGCTTCGGACCGGATAACCCATCTCTACCGGTCCTTTCTCCGTCCCACGCCATTGGAGTGGAATCTCGTTCCGCTACCTGTTTTTTTGCACCCGCTGTATTTCATCTTTCGCCCATTGCGACTGATCTACCGTCGCCTAGTGGGTGTGGGTCGTGTCGGATCGTGAACTGACCGCCTCAGGATCTGAGTGGACCGCCATGGCGGGCGGACACGGAAGGTTTCAATTCCCCTCGCCGTTTCGCGATCGGCATCAACCCTCGGCATCCATCATGGCTTCACCAGCGATTGAGCGCGGTACCCAGCCGCATATCGGCCTGCCGAATGAACTAACGAATCGTGTGTTCCCGACTCAATGATCTGGCCGCCTTCCATGACGTGAATCTCGTCGGCATGCATTGCGGTGGAAAAGCGATGCGTAATGATCAACACGGTTTTCGATTTGGCGAGCTTTCGAAACCCAGCGAGCCACTCGGCTTCTGCCCAAGGATCC
>JANPNA010000272.1:0-22120 GCA_031427235.1 Pirellula sp. | reverse complement strand
GGACAGCGCCATTTTCGGCGTTCGGATAGGTAAAACATTGGTTTTTTGTGAATCCGGCGTCAGGTGATGCAAGACTTGATTTTGTCGACGTCGATCCCGAGTTTATGATACTGCTTTATTCGCGTCTTGGTGTGTGATTTCGAGCCTTGAGCAATGGCTTAAACTACGTACCTCAGAAGCCGATTCCACAATCGAAAGGGATGTTTCGCGCACCGCAAAGATGACTCGCATTCCTGCGACAGGCGCCGAGGCCTTGATGGACACTTACCAATTTGAATCCACATCCGGTATTCCCTTGCCAAGCTGGACAGATCAAGTCGGCCCACGGGAGAATTTAATGCGTTACAAACGTTAACTAGCGTGCCGCTGATAGTACGCCAAAACAAGGTTAAGGGGGAAAAAGCTCCCGCTCAACCGGAGGAGTTGTTGGTGGAAATGCTTTACAGCGTAAGGTGTCAAGAGTACTTTTACGCGTCATCGAAGTTATCGTCTGACTGATGCGAAATTACACGCTGAGCAGAACGAAGCCCAAATAGCCAAAAGAGTGCCGGATGTACGAAGAAATCGAGCAGCGTCGAACTGATCACACCGCCAAGGATTACCGTGGCAACCGGATAGAGAATCTCTTTTCCGGGTTGTCCAGCCGCAAGCACCAGAGGAACGAGTCCGATTCCCGCAGTGAGGGCTGTCATGAGGACCGGTGCAAGTCGCTCCTGCCCAGCCCGGATGATCATTTCGTGATTCCAGTTCTCTCCCTCATGCTTGACTAGATGCAAATAGTGCTGGAGCAACAGAATCCCATTTCGCGAAGCAATGCCACCCAGCGAAATGAAGCCAACCATACTGGCAATCGTCAGATTCTGTCCGGTCAATACGATAGCTGCCACGGAACCAATGAAAGCCATTGGAATCGCGGCCATCACCTGCAACGACAAATTCACACTACGGAACATGGTATACAGAGTTAAAAAAACGCCAATCAATGCGAACCCGAACAACCAACTAATGGCCTTCGATGCACTCTGTTGGCTTTCGAATTGGCCACTAAACTCAAAGTCGTATCCTTGCGGTAGAGTCGCTCTGACAGCTTTGAGACGCGATTGAATCTCCTCAACTACCTCCACCAAACCACGGTCGGCGGTATTGCATTGAATGACAATGCGTCGACGGATTTTTTCACGTTGGATTGAGTTCGGGCCGAGCGAGTCGTATATGTTGGCAACTGCTTCGAGAGGTATTTTTCCACCACCCGGCAATTCGATGGTCAATCGGCGCAACACGTCAAGATTCTCACGCGCATCCTCCTTGAGTCGAACCACTAAATCAAATGTGCGTTGGCCTTGCAACACTTCTGAGACTATTTGGCCATTCATAGCAGTCTCGATAAATTGATTCAAATCCTCCACAGTCAGTCCCGCAGCGAGGAGCTTGTCTCGGTTGTATTCGATTTTGAGCTGCGGAATCAGTGTCTGCTGCTCCACCATTAAATCGCGCACGCCTCGAACTTCCTGCATCTCCGCTTTTACCTCTTCGGCCTTGCGACGAAGCAGATCGAGATCGTCACCGTACAACTTGACACCAATCTGCGCTTTGACTCCCGAAAGCATGTGGGAGATCAAGTGCGAGATGGGCTGTTCGACAGCGAACACGATGCCAGGAATCTCGTCGAGCTCCTTGCGGATGATTTCAAGCTGTTGTTCGCGCGTCCTCGTAGATTTCGGATCCAAGTCCACGATATACTCGCTGGCGCTGACTGGTTCCGCGTGCTCATCTAATTCAGCCCGTCCCGTGCGACGCACAAAATTCACGACGTCGCTATTGCGAGTCAATGCGTCTTCGACGTTTTTATTGATCGCAAGGGTGGTGGCCAGTGATGTGCCTGGCGGTAATAAGATGTTGAGCTGAATGGCACCTTCGTTGAACGGCGGAAGAAAATCGCGGTCCAATCGGCTCACCGACCATGCCGCCACAGCCACCATCAAGAGTACGACGACAATGTTCAAAACGGGAAATTGCAAACTGAACCGAACAACATAGGCGACGATCCATTTCAAGAATCTAAGAATGAAGCCATCCGCCGCGTGCGATACAGCTCTGGAGGTTGGCAAAAGCCAATAGGAAAGTACCGGTGTCACTGTCAACGAAACCACTAACGAAGCAAGGATTGAGACGACATAGGCTACGCCTAATGGGGCAAACAGTCTCCCCTCCATACCAGACAATCCAAATAGGGGGAGGAACACCAAGCAAACGATGATCGTACTAAACACGATCGAACTTCGCACTTCAAGACTCGCCGAATAGACAACAACCAGAGGTTTACGTGGCTTTTCTAGGGCTGCATTTTCCTTAAGCCTTCGAAATATGTTTTCCACATCGACTATGGCGTCGTCCACGAGTTCGCCGATCGCGACCGCGAGCCCTCCGAGTGTCATTGTGTTGATGGAGAGACCAAACCAGTAAAAAACAAGGACTGTCATCAGCAATGAAAGCGGGATGGCCGTTAGCGAGATAAACGTTGTTCGGAAATTCATGAGAAACAAGAACAGGATGATCACGACGAGAATACCGCCGTCGCGCAGCGCCTCCATCACGTTCTCGATGGCACGGTCTATGAAGTGCTTTTGGGCATACAATGACTCAATTCGAATCCCATTGGAAAGAGACGAACTGATTTCTTGGATGGCACTTTCGATTTGCTTGGTGATACCGCGAGTGTCTGCGCCCGGTTGTTTGCTGACTGTCAATACGACCGCAGGGCCACCGCTGAATTGGTCGTTGCTTTCTCGGACATACGCCGCCGCGTCCCCTCGTTTTAATTGAGGTGCCTCGACTACTTTGGCTACCATGGCGAGCGAAACAGGTCTGCCGTTGCGAACCGTTACCGCGATGCGATTCAAATCCTCGATCGATTGGATCCGTCCGATCGCGCGGACTAGCCATTCGTTCGGCCCGCGTTGATCCAAATAACCACCTGTCGCATTCTCATTGCTCCTTTCGACGGAGCGTTTCACATCCTCGATGGTGACACCAAATTTGATCAACGCATCCTGATCGACTAGCACTTGGAATTGTTTCCGACCACCACCCATCGTAAAGACCTGGGCTACCCCCGGAATCGAAAGCAATCGCGGTCGAACAATCCAATCCGCCTGGGTTCGCAGTTCAATCGGATTGATTGTTCCGTCTTCGCTCCACATACCCAGAACCAAGATCTGCCCCATGATCGATGAGATTGGTGCCAATTGTGGATTGGCCGTTTTTGGTAGTCGGTCCGCAATCATGGCCAGTCGCTCCGTTACGATTTGGCGCGCCGTGTAGACGTTCGTACCAAATCCAAACTCGACATAAACCACGGATAGCCCCACGGACGAGGTGCTACGTACCGCTTGAACTCCGTTGCCGCCGTTCATAGCCGTCTCGATCAGAAACGTAACGCGCGTCTCGGTCTCCTCGGGTGCCATGCCGGGGGACTCGGTCATGATCACGACACGAGGACGGTCAAGATCGGGGAACACATCTATCGGTAGCCGCAGCGCGGTCCAAAGCCCATATCCTGACAACGCTATCGCGACAGCAATAACCAGCAGACGCTGTCGAAGCGAAAATTGAAGGATGGCGTTGAGCATTAGTGACTATGTCCTGCGTGAGGATCTATGCTGCCGCCGGATTTACTTTTGAGGGCCATTTGCATTTGATGGGCACCCCGAAGTGCAACTACGTCACCGGGAAAGAGTGCGCCATCATTCTCGACGACGACATGGGTTTGATCGCGGTGTTTTTCGTGAACTGGAACGCGGTCGAAATGATCGCCATTTTGCTGAAAAACAAAACTATCGATGCCTTCGCGAACAACGGCATCGACCGGCAATACGATCTGTTCTGTCCACTCAGCGATGGGTATTCCTAGCTCCATGCGTTGGCCAACTCGGTACTTCCATGAAATGTAGCGATTCCCATCTGCACTGAGTTTGTCTTCCATCAGTTCGTTCTTCAGTGCTACATAAAACTTGAGGGTACGTGTGGCCGGATCGATCTCGTTGTTGATCCAGCTCATTTGCAAATTCTCAATCTTCTCCATTTTTCCATCTGAGTTCACGAAAGCTGAGACGGACCTCCCCTGTTGCTTGGCGGTCGCAACCTGAGTGACCTCCGTTTCGAATGCCTGCCCTTCTGCCAGTAGCTCAGCGTAGTCACCTAGGACGCAGAGAGACTCTCCAGCATTTACAGACTGTCCTTTTTGGACTTGAAGGTCTTGCAATACCAGCAAGTGGCGGGTTTGCCGAAGCTCGTCTTCTGGGTGCCCGTCATGGGTAGGAGCGTAAACGCGAATTTCAGCAAGCAATCGGCGCTGGCTATCGATGATCGCGGTTTGAGCTTCGGTCAATCCATGCAACCGGAGCGACTCCCGCTGGGATCGAATGAGCGATTCTAGTTTGTCCCGGCTATATTGGCGATCTAGCAGTTGCTTGGAGGAAATAGCGCCCAAATTAACCACTCCCTCAATCCTGGCAATTTCTTTCAGCTCGATGTCGCGATCACCAAGCGATTGCAGATAGTCTTTTTGTGCCGTGACCAAATCCTCGTGAGTCAATCGCATTTCGAGGATGAGGTCTCCCGCTTCGACCGCTGCACCCGTTGCCACGTGAACATGCGTAACGATTCCAGTCATGGCGGCGCTAATGGAGGTTCGCGTTCGACCGGGTTTGTCGACAATGATTGCAGGAACGGTAATGATCTGTTGGTAGTTCTTAAGTTCGATCGCCTGCAGGTACTCCTCCGTTAGTCCAAGATTCTTCTTCGCGGACTCCGACAACCCCAGCGAGTTTGTGTCGGAATGTCCTGCGTGATCGTGGGCAGCGTGTTCCATTTTGGCGGGTTCATCGTTGGACTTGTTCGTATCTGCATCCCCGCCGCCCGATGAGACCGCAGCAAACGGCCAAACGCGACCGACATACTGACTGTGAAACCAACCGCCTGCATAGAGTGAGGCACCGGTAATAATCAAATAAGGCCAAATGCGGCTAAGATCGCTTTTCATGAGATAGCTCGATTCAATACTAAGAATTCGCAGCAACGCTTACAGAACAAAGGGTCAGCGGTACGCATCGCTGACCGATAATATCCCGGTCGAAGCACTTATCTACTTCTTTTTTACCGGGGCGGCGTGATCATGGCCAGCATGATCATGGTTATGAGCTATTTTGACGCTGTACGACTTATTGCGAATCTTCAACGCCAGCTTTGGTTCGGATTTCGGATGATGAAGGGCATCTATCAGTTCAGGACTGACAGCACCAAAGCAAGACGAGAACCCCTTCGGATCGACGGGTTGCGGTGCCGCTTTCAATTTGATCTGTACAGGCTTAGCGTTTATCAAAAGATTCACGGAAACAAACGCTGTATCAATTGCGACATACCCTTTGACTTCCTTATCCAGTAGATAAACGAACATCTGCTTTTTTTCTTCGTTCAGCACTATTTCCGCGTGATATTCTTCTTTACCGATTTCAACCACATCGCCGTGGTGAGGGCCGAATGCAGCATGATCATGCGCCTTGACTGGCGCAGCAACTCCCGGAACAGCTTGCTGTCCGAAAACCGACGCATGCAACAGAATGACTCCAGCAACAAACGATACGACACGAGAACGCAACATAATTCAATCTCCAATAGGATTCGAAACAAAAACAATTCGTTTGCAAAAATGAAAGAATGCGAACGATTCCGAATCAAATACGAAGCTGCCCGAACCGAGTGAGAATACTGACGTTGCTTTGGGACTGCAGATGCCAAGAGGCCATTGAGAATACGGGCAATGGCTTGGACACTACCCCGAAAGTCGTCTCGACCAATGGGTCCAATGACGACAATACGACCTTCACCATGGCCTGCTGTGGTGAAGTCGACATCATTGCAGCGTACAGAACATGCAAATGATGGTGATGCGGTTTGTCGTTCCCGTGATCGCAACCAGAGCCATTGTGGCACGGCTCTGTGCAACGCTCAGGTGCACTTTGCGGTTTAGGTTGACGCGAGCAACAAGCCGAGCCATCGCTGCTCGCACCCGAAACACAATGCGAGTGTTCCTCAACCGCCAATGCTTCGTGCCCTAATTCCAAATGGACGATCGAACCGCAGCAGCAAACAAACTGCAGTCGGACGATTGCAACCAGAAGTAAGTACGTAACCCAACGATTCATGAAAGACCCTTCGGCGATGACTGTATCAGCAACCTCGATTCTCCGGGATAGGAATCCCTAGAAGTTTTCAATTTCGCCAACAAAAAGTCAACTAAAACTCGGGTTCGATCGAAGCCGACATGCTACCTTTGGATTTCATGCTGTTGGGGTCAACTCCGAATGCTCTAATTTGGTCTCGCTTGAGTTCCGCATGTTCAAGCGTGGTGGTCATGCAGACGGCTCGACCCGTACGGTCGACTTCGTCTGCGATCTTTCGACCTTGGGTCGGTGATAGATAGAACAAGTTCTGCATCATCTCGATAACATACTCCCAGGTATGTTCCGGATCGTCCCAGAGTATCACATGGTACCGAGGTTGCTTCTTGGCCTTTGGCGGAGTGTTCTTAGGACGAGCGATGGGCTCTGCGACTGCAGCGTTGGATTGAGACATTTTCGATCGCCTTGCGTGTTGGTTTCAGTTCGCAATGCCGGGTGTAGGGTTCGGTCACGTTGGAACGGTGTGTGCCGAAATTCGATACAACAGGCACACAAAACAAATCCGCTACAACTCCGTTATATTGTAAACGTAACCCTGGTGGTCTTTGCAAGAACAAATCGTACGAAACTTACAATCCGTTATGACAGATTTTCCGACACTCGATCGCTTCCTACTGAATAATCGTCAAAGTCACCTGGATCAGCTCTTCGAACTGCTCCGAATTGCAAGCATTAGTGCTGACAGTTCCAAGGGCGCTGAAATGACGCAGGCAGCCAATTGGGTCGAAGCGAAACTTGCCTCAGGCGGGCTAAAAACCAAGCAAATCCTTGGTGAAGGACCGCCCCTGGTGTACGCCGAATCCGAGCCCGTTCCGGGCAAGCCGGTCGTTTTGGTGTACGGCCACTACGATGTTCAACCCGTCGATCCCCTGGATCTATGGGATTCGCCACCTTTCGAACCCGTCCTGAAAGACGGCAATATCTATGCCCGTGGTTCGACTGACGACAAGGGGCAAATGCTAACCCACGTCCAGAGCGTCTTGGCTTGGCGGCAATGCAATCAACAACTGCCGCTCCAAGTGAAATTCCTCATTGAGGGCCAAGAGGAGAATGGTAGCGCGGTGCTTGAAGCAAAACTTGCCGAAATCGCCGACCAAATCGCGTGCGACGTAATCGTTATTTCCGATTCCTCCCAGTACGCCAAAGGGCAACCAGCTATCACTTATGGTCTTCGCGGTATCGCTTACTATGAACTACGAGTCCATGGCCCGAAAGCCGATTTGCATTCCGGTTCGTTTGGTGGTACCGTCACCAATCCAGCCTTGGCGTTAGCTCGTATCCTCACCGAAATGAAGACTTCTGATGGTAGGATTCAATTGCCAGGATTCTATGATTCCGTGGTTGAACTTGAAGCGAGCGAGCGCGAAATGTGGGCCAACATGAATTTCTCGGACGATGCGTTCGCGGAACAACTGGGTGTCGAAGCTCTTACCGGCGAAGCAGGTTATACGACTTTAGAAAGGCGCTGGGCGCGGCCCACTTTTGATGTCCACGGTTTGTTGGGAGGCTACCAAGGAGAAGGGGGTAAGACGATCATCCCATCGTGGGCCGCAGCCAAAATCAGTTTTCGTTTGGTGCCAAATCAAGATCCAAAAACCGTCAGCCTTCAGTTGCAAGAATTCATCCGCAACCACACTCCGCCCGGCGTGCGCGTAGAAATCATCGACTTGCACGGTGGCCGCGGTGTGATGGCAAATCCCAACTCAAGGTTCATGAAGGGAGCCATGCAGGCAGTGCAAGAAGGCTTTGACGCCAAGCCTGTCATGATCCGTGAAGGGGGCTCGATCCCAATTGTAGCGCAAATGGTTGAGGCCACCCATGCGGACGTTCTGCTTCTCGGATGGGGTTTAGATGACGATGGCGCGCATAGCCCGAATGAAAAATTCTGCTTGGAGGACTACTATCGCGGCATTCGAGCGAGCAGCCGACTATGGCATTATCTGGCCATGTAGGGAAGTGGGAAGTGGGAGGGCGAGGCTGGGCTGATGAAAATACAAGCCCGACGCGTAAGCGAGGGGTCGGAATCATCCCTCGCTTGCGCGTCGGGCTTGTTGTGACGCCGTTAGTTCAACTATTGGCTGCGATTTCATCAGGCCAGGGTGAGGCTCCTGCCGAGCTGGCGACGCCATGGTTCGGCAGGAGCCTCACCCTCCCGAGTAATGAATTGGTTGGACAAAGTCGATGAAGACATATTCACACAGGTGGCCTCGCCCTCCCGGTAAAAGCATATCCACCGCTCACCTAAGGGCTTGCTCGACGATCGAATAGTCGTTTGGCTTTGCCCTCGGAACGTGGCAAGTCACCATGGGGTACGCGCATCACTTCAAATCTCAGATTGAGTTGAATCGAAAGCTTTTCTGCCAGCCATTGGTCAGTCTTTTCGTCGGCGTTGAGACCTGACTCATATTCCAGCAAAAGGGAATCCATAGCCCCCTTTTTTAAAATAGTCAGTCTGTACTCAGTGATGGCCGGAAACGATCGGACGATGGCGTCAATGCTCGATGGGAAAATATTTACGCCGCGAACGACAATCATATCATCGGTCCTGCCCAATACACCTGATTCAAGCCGAACGAAACAGCTTTGGCTTTCTGCGGAAAAACTTGGACGCACAAGATCTCCGGTTCGGTACCGTAAGACCGGTGCCCCGACGCGCCCCAACGAGGTGAGAACCAATTCGAACAAACCGTGCCCTGTTTCGAATTCGGATTGGACGTTCATGTCTGTTTGGTCCGGTTCCCAAGGCAAGAATTCGGCAATGAATTCGCTCTCGATAACATGAATGGCTTGGCCATCGCTGGAGCCGAATCCCCACGGACCGACTTCGGTTGCACCTGCGTGGTCCATGACTTTGGCACCGAAAGCCGATTCGATCCTGGCCCGAATGGCTGGCACACTACCACCTGGCTCGCCTGCCACAAACACTTGGCGAATGGACGAGTCTACCAAATCGATGCCGCGCTGCACCGCATCGTCTGCCATATGCATCGCATAGCTCGGGGTGCTGAAAAGGACGGACGGCTGTGCCGATTGAATCAAATCGATGCGAGCGGCCGTCGACATGCCTCCGCAGGGAATCACCATGCACCCTCGGTTCAGGCAAGCATCATGCGCGCTCCAGAATCCGATGAATGGCCCGAACGAGAAAGCCATCATGATTCGATCATCGGACTGAATACCACAAGCGTCGAGGACATACTGCCAAGTCGCAATCCACCACTGCCAGTCTTCGGCGGTATCCAGGATCACCATGGGTTTTCCTCGCGTTCCGCTGGTGCGATGGTATCGCCGATACATGGCCTGCGGGAAAGTATGATGCAACGCTAATCCGCTTGGATCATCATTCAACCAGTCGGACTTTTTGGAGGTCGGCAACCGCGACCATTCCTCAAGCGATCGGACGCTCAATTCGGAGCAGCCCAATCGATCTTGGTAGTATCGATTGCTGGGCATGACTTTGGCCAAAAGAGAGTTCAGTTTCCCGAGCTGATATCGCTCAAGCTCGTTCCGATTACAACGTTGAATAGCGGCTCGATCTAGGCTATCGTTCAAGGTGTTTCCTGGTGCGTGAAAATTGGTCAGGCGGCAGCGAGTCCGTCATTGTAGAACATTTGTCCTCAAATGTTCCCGTGCTGACCCGTTACTCGCAGTTGAATTCGTGAGAATTCATGGGTGAACTGAATTCACACGAATGCATCGACGGCGATTGTAGCTTTGTTCGGATATCACTCAAAACCACTAAGAACGGAGTTCCTTCGGAAACGATTGATAGGTCGCACGGAACGCTACCGTCAACATGGGCTCGCAGTCCGCGAATTTTGGGATGAACGAGGAAACCGGGATAATTGGACGGAATCAGGTGTAATTAAAGTGACAAATCAGGGATAACTCCCTAGACTTCTCGGATAACAGTCCCGAACCGGTATAAAAACAAGTTATGCATTTGAGGCTTCACTTAGATGGCCAACTGGCGAATGGCATTCCGCAATGGCACGAATGGCTTCGACCTATGGCCAGACTACTGCTGTCGCTTGGGGATCGCCATCATTCAATACACGCCTATTAATGGCGTCGATCTTTCGCTCTACACAGTCGACCGTCTGCCAGACGAATGGGCTCTATTAGGGTCGCCGCAGAAGACTAGCCTGAAGCGGTTCGTGTTTGAGATGAATGTTCCAATGCTCGCTAACCAAAGACCGTGGGACCGAGTACTTCACGCACCGAGATTGCGACCGCTAGGCGTGGTCACCATCTCTGCGTGGTCACCATCTCTGCGTGCACTGTCTCCGAAACCATGTTTCTTCATTGCAAGCGCAGTGCGTCGCGCCCTCACCCCCTTCCCCTCTCCCGCGCGCGGCAACGCTGTGAAGCATTTTCGTCCGATCGGAGCTTGCCACCGACGGACTCCGTTTTGGCGACCAAAATGTCAGACCTTAAATCACCGCACTCCCCTCCTGCCTCGACCGCCGAAGGCGGTCGAGGCAGGAGCGGAGTGCAGAAGTTAACTTGCATTACGTAGAACGCCAAAACAAAGTTGAGGGGAGGCAAGCTCCCGCTCAACTTGAGTGAATTGTTGGCGAAAATACTTCACAGCGTTGCGCGCGCGCGGGAGAGGAGTGCCGAAGGCGGGGTGAGCGCTTGCCGGTGGTTACCTGACGGTGGTTCGAAGCCCCCCTCTCAAACAGGTGGTCGCAGACCTCGGGTTGAGTGAGGAGGTCGCTCAGAAGTTGAGGACACTGCACAAGCAGATTCAACGCGAAGTGGAAACCGAGCGCAGTTTCTCGCCTCATGAGCTCCCACTCAGATACCCCGGCGTGTACAGAATCGGTCGAGCGATGATGTGGTAAAGGCCCCAGGCAATCGAGCACAATCCGCCAACTGGGCCGGCAATCGCAGCCGCCAGCTTGAGAACCACAGCTCGAACGTTGCCTTGAAAAAGTACCGCATTGTTAAATTGACCTACGACGTGCCCAGCCCACCATATTCCCAGGATTACCGCAACGATTCCAAGAACGATCAAGGTGAAGCCCTTTAACGAGCCCAATCGCTGGCCGTCACTGTCGGGTCTAAATTTTGCTGAGACCATCAGTCGAAACAACTGGTTCATTTCAACCTGTCCAACCGGGCCTTCTAGACAGCGACCAGCCTCGAGCAAGAGCAGTACACGGACTTGGACCGACTTTGCGTCTTTGAGTACCTTGGTATAGGTTCTGGCCCCTACGAGTTCCCCCCATGGCAAATCGTATTTGCGCTCCAACGTGCTCGCGATCACCCCGGTCTCATCCAAGACCGCGACGCAAATCCATCGCGCGCGAATCCAAATCGCAACAATGGCACAAATGCATGCAATCGTGACGCCGAAAAGCAACAACATCAGGCCATCTACATCCCGACCAGCTCTGTCTCCAAACAAAGTAACCGAGCCTGCCAAGACAACGAATCCCAACACAGTGATCGCTAAGAACGATCCACGCACAGCTCGTTTTCGGTCGATAGTGACGATCGGATCCGCCAGCGACAGCGGGTCGAATTCGGTATCCATTGAGTAGCTGTCCTGTTCGAATTCATCCGACGGGTCGGAATTCGCTGGGTGTGTTTCGATGGGTCTTGAATCCTTATGCAAGGAAGGGTCAAAAAAAGTCATCCGGCGAAACGGACACGTACGTGAAGGACATGCGCCGGTGTCCCTCGCTCACGCGTCGGGTTGGGATAGTTCAAAGTTCGCTCACCCAAACGTATTTTAGGAAGTTTGTTCCATTTTTTCTGAGGAAGCTTAAAAAAAACTAAAGAGGAGTCAAATTTGGGATTAACGGTACCATGCGAACGCCAGCAGAACAATTTCGAACTGTTCAGCTGTTCTTTTTCATGCGAGTTAGCCGACAGAACAGATGAGCCGAATCCGTTTCCTCACAGGTCAATCTGCCCATGCGAAACACCGCAACCAAATTTACCAGGCTTCGCAAAAACCGCGGGCGCCTCGTACTCCTGGCTGCCGTTTTGATCGGATCGGGACCTTCACTAGCATCCAATGCAATTGCCCAACAGTCTGCGGTTGGCGAGCAACTCCTGGTTCGCCGTGGGGCAGGCAGGAACGAGGGGACTTCGACACGCGAAGCCCGCGACGCCGCCATTCAACGCATTCCATTCCAGCAATTGACCCCGGAAGCAGGTGCGAGACTAAAAACCGTGGTTACAAGCTCAAGTTATTTCCGAAGCATGCCGTCCGAAACGGTCGATTGCGACCCTGAGATGTTCTCGTTCTTGGTCCGGCATCCGGAAGTCATCGTGAATATCTGGGAAGTGATGGAAGTGACGAAAGTTTCGCTTCAACGCAGTGGTTTGTACCAGCTACAGGGAAGTGACGGAGCGGGGACATCGAGCAAGATGGATCTGGTGTTCGGCAATGAATCCATGCATATCTACTTTGCGAATGGCTCGTACCAAGGAAGTCTTTGGGCAAGAGAACTCAACGGGAAGTGCGTCGTCATTCTGCACAATCGTCCAGGGCCGCTCCCGAATGGGAAACAAGGTATCGTTGCGTCGATGGATGTCTTCATGAAACTGGACAATCTCGGCGCTGATCTGGTGGTCAAAACGCTCGGACCTCTCATGGGTAAGACCGCAGATTACAACTTCACCGAGTGCGCTTCCTTCTTCTCGCAAATCTCGCAGACCGCAGAAAACAATCCCTATGGCATCCAACAGCTTGCCAAGCGACTAACGAAGATTGATCCAAGCATTCGCGATCAGTTCATTGCAACGACCAATTCGGTCGCTCAACGAAGCAGCCTTTCGGCGTCAGGAAAGGGAGAGAATAAAACCATTCCCGACAAATCGAACGACCAGCAGCAGGTCCTGATTCTTTCCGCCAAGCCCAACGCTCAGACAATGGACGTTTCCACACGCCGTCAAACGGAATCCTTCGTTCAGCCCTTAGAAGAGCGTGTCGATTCACCGACAATCTTGTTGCTCAATAAAGTGGATGTGGCAAAGCCCAAAACGCCTTGAAGCCACAAATGTCGCCTTTTGATCCGCAAAAGTGCGTTGACGCAGCGCACTTTCGCGGAGCGAAAGGCGACAATAATAAATCACGGCGGAGAACGCCGCGCTGCGTTAGTCTTTCGTCAACCATCGCGTTCGCATTGGAATCGAGTCGTCTGGCCCCGCTTCGACGAAAATCGCTTCGGAAAGCGGCAAGTTTTCAAATAGCGAGGATGCTCGATTCATTCCTAGGACGGCTAATGCAGTCGCCCCAGCATCTGCGTCCAAAGTCGTCGCCGCGATCGCAGTTACGCTCTGCCGGCGCTCGATCGGATCGCCGGATTCAGGATCAATAAAGTGGCTGTATCGGTGGCCGTCGAACTCCACGAATTGATTGAGGTCACCCGAGGTCGTAACCGCGCAGTTCTTCACCCGAAGCATCGCCAGTGGTGGCGACACTTTGCCTAATCCAGCGATCGTGATTCGCCAACCGTCCATCCCAGGCGGAGGGTCACCAACCCGAATGTCGCCACCTGCGTTCACCAGTATGGACCGCGAACCGCTGGCCGTCATTTTCTCAAAGGCCCTATCGACAATGTAGCCGACCGCCAGCCCAGACAAATCCAACTTCATCTTCGGCTTGAGCAACGAGACGGCGATGGGTTGATTCGATTCAGCACCGATCAAGCCTGAATCCAACTCGACGAATGCCCAACCGCAACGTTGTTTCGCGTCGACGATTTCCTCTTGAGTTGGAATACGCTGGCGTTGCCGCCCCGTTCGCCACAGTTCCGTCAAGGGTCCGACCGTGATATCAAATTTGCCATCGCTCAGTTGGAACCAACGGTGACTATGCATCAGCACCGTTGAAAGATCGCGACTAACCGGAGTCCAATGGTTCGTCGGAGCAGAGCAGAGCCTCGAAATCTCGCTGTTAGAATCGTAGTTGCTAAGCAGGGCTGACAGACTTGCGATCTCACTCAAACCTGCGTCCATAACGAGTTTTGCTTGCGACTCAGAACGAGCATATACCACAAAGTCGACATGCGATCCCATCGATGGCACGGACAGTTCGAACCGTAGAAATGGTTGCTTAGGTTCGGCCAGAGCCGAATCGGGCGACTGGGCCAAGAGCAGCGAATCAGAAAAACTGAAAAGACAGAGAATCAACGGGAGGAACCCTTTCGAGAAACTCCAAGCCCCCCACCCTTTGAGTTTCGCTGGGCTTTCCTGTCGTTGCATTGTGAGCGGCTTTCGAGGTCTCGCGCTTTGTTTCTTCCAAGCTATCTAGAGCTTTCTGCATTATAGCTCGTTCCATGGCTTCCAATTTGCTACGAGGGCTTTGGGTTCGACATGTTTGCCTAAAACCCCAATGAATTCTTGCTCTGCGCCCGATCTCGGCGTGTGAACTGCTAGTGATTTGGGCAGGTTTGTCACGCGACAGATGGCTTTTTGATCAAGTAGCGCTGCTGTGAACGGTCCGAGTTTGTAGAATTCTAATGAGATCGATTCTAAAGAGATCGATTTAACCCTTGATGAATCAGCAGAGCCAATTTGATCGGACGACTATGGAACAAGTTAATACCAGCTTCCCTTCCAACGATCCACTCAAGATTTCGAAGTACGATACGCGCGGCTTTTTTGACGAAATGTTTAATGAGGCAGGCGTTGCTCGACCGGGAGTGGAATTTCTGGTCGAAAAACTAATGGCCTTGCCACCCGGCGAACTTCAGCGTCGGCAGCGTTCGGCTGACCACGAGCTTCTCAACATGGGAATCACTTTCAATGTCTATGGTCACTCCGCAGGAACGGAAAAAGTATGGCCGTTTGATCTCATTCCGCGCGTGATTCAAGAGGAGGAATGGCTCTACGTCGAACGGGGTCTGAAGCAGCGGATTCGTGCGTTGAACATGTTTATCGACGACATCTATCACGACCAAAAGATCATTCGCGATGGAATCTTGCCTGAGTACATGATCCAGTCGAGCAAAGGCTTTTTGAAACAGATACAGGGGATGAAGCCGCCACGAGGGATTTGGTGCCACATCACCGGAACCGATTTGGTTCGCGCGGGAGACGGGCAGATTTACGTATTGGAGGACAACTTGCGTTGCCCATCGGGCGTCTCGTACGTGATTGAGAATCGCGAGGTCATGAAGCGGACGTTTCCGCAGCTTTTCGAAGGTCGAAATATACTGCCGGTGGAGACGTATCCTGAACAACTGCTCAAGATGCTGCAATACGTCTCTCCATCGTCTTCGAACGAACCGACGGTGGTGGTGCTCACACCTGGCATCCACAACTCGGCGTACTTTGAGCATTGCTTTCTGGCGCAGCAGATGGGCGTTGAGCTAGTTCAAGGATCTGACTTGCTCGTCAAGGACGGTTTCGTTTTTATGCGGACCACGCGAGGCCTCAAGCGAGTGGACGTCATCTATCGAAGAATCGACGACGATTTCCTCGATCCCGAGTGCCTTCGTCCGGATTCCACGTTAGGCGTCAAGGGTTTGATGCAGGTATATCGGGCTGGCAAAGTTGCATTGGTGAATGCACCGGGAACGGGAGTCGCTGACGACAAAGCGATTTACGCTTATGTACCAAAGATGATCAAATACTACTTGAACGAAGACATGATTCTTCCCAATGTTCCAACCTACATGTGCGCTGACGAATCGGAGCGCAAGTACGTGCTCGAGAACATACACAAACTGGTCATCAAACCAGCCAACGAATCCGGCGGCTACGGAATCTTGCTCGGCCCGAAGGCGACCAAAGAGCAGTTAGCAACGTACAAAGAACTGATTTTGAACAACCCTAGAAACTATGTCGCTCAACCGATGCTGGACTTGTCCACGGTTCCCACGTTGTGTGGAGATTCGTTAGAAGGCCGGCATGTCGACTTACGACCCTATATCTTGTTTGGGGAAGACATCTACATCGTGCCAGGTGGGCTGACCCGGGTGGCCCTCGTTAAAGATTCCCTCATCGTAAACTCATCTCAGGGGGGTGGGAGCAAAGACACATGGGTATTGAGAAACGAATCAAATGGTGTTTGAAAGACGATTGGACAGTTGAATGTTATCTCGCGTAGCGGATTCGATTTTTTGGATGCGGCGGTACATTGAACGGGCTGAGAATGTTGCCCGATTCATCGATGTGACGCTCAACCTGACCCTTGGTATCGGTGTTGACCACTACCAGCAGTGGGAACCGTTGATTTACACCACCGGTGACAACGATTTGTTTCACAAACATTACGATATCGTGAATCAAGCGAACGTGATTCGTTTCTTGACATTTGACGAACGGAATCCGAATTCCATTTTGTCCTGCCTGAAAATGGCTAGGGAGAATGCTCGTGTGAGTCGTGAGATGCTCAGCAGCCAAATGTGGGAAGAGCTGAACAAATTTTATCTTTTCGTGCGGGACAATCGCCATGATTCCGCGGCTGTCGATTCTCCTTTTGAGTTCTTCGGGCGCATTCGCCAAGCTGGTTATCTGCTCGAAGGGGTGACTTACAGCACGATGTCGCATGGCGAAGCATGGAACTTTGGACGACTCGGCGCGCTGCTCGAACGAGCCGACAAGACATCCCGCATTCTGGATGTCAAGTATTACTTGCTATTGCCTGATGTAAGCGATGTTGGAACTCCGATCGACATTAGCCAATGGGGTATGTTGCTCAAAAGCACGAGCGCTTTGGAAATGTATCGGAGACGTCATGGACGATTATCCCCTAAGCAAGTTGCAGAGTTCATGTTGTTGGATCGGGATTTTCCGCGAGCCATTCGGTTTTGCGTTTCGAGGGCCGAACAATCGCTGCTGGCCATTACAGGTGGAACGACGGGTCATTTCTCCAACAAGCCGGAGCAGTACTTGGGGCGTCTCAGGGCAGAATTCGATTTTCTGCACATTGATGATGTCATGGATCTTGGACTGCATGAATTCATCGACAATTTCCAAGTCAAGCTGAATCTGGCTGGCGATGCGATCTGCGAGACCTTCTTCGAAGTGATCCCGGTTGCGGCGAGTTGACCGCGATTGGTTATACTGTTTCTTTACCCAGGCCGAAGGCCTAGGCTAGTGCGTCTTCAAGCCTTAATTTTGGCGTTGGCAAAAGTGGCGTAAGCTTCCAGCTTGCGGATTTTGGTAAGCTTCCAGCTTGCAAAAGTGGCGTAAGCTTCCAGCTTGCAAATGTGGCGTAAGCTTCCAGCTTGCGGATTTTGCGTAAGTTTTCCGCTTGCGGATATTGCGTGACGTACTGATTGGCAGGCAGGATGCCTACCCCACTTTTAAGAATTGCCAGAGCACTAAGAAAACGACTGGTCCTTTGGGCCGAAGACCGTCACTTGAAGGAAAAGATACCCATGCAAATCGATCGTCGGCAGTTCGCAGGTTACTTGAGTTCGATGGCTGCATTGGCCGGTCTCTCGAGCCGAGGTCACGCCAACGTGACGAGCCAACAACCCTTGTTTGTGGCCACTTGGAAGTTCGGCTTGCCAGCTTGCCAACAGTCGTTGGCAACGTTGAACAAAACGAAGTCCATTTTGGATGCGATTGAAATGGGGATTCGTGTTGCGGAAGCGGACACGAACGTCGATTCTGTTGGGGTTGGAGGAGCCCCGAATGCAAGCGGAATCGTCCAATTGGATGCGTGCATTATGGATGGCGAATCGCACAAGGCCGGTTCGGTGGCAGCGCTTGAGAATTTCCCGCACCCAATTTCGGTTGCACGGCGAGTGATGGAAAAGACCAAGCATGTGCTTTTGGTGGGAGCCGGAGCCGCAGAATTCGCTACGGAGCAAGGGTTTGAAACCAAAGACTTGCTAACAGAGACGCAGAAAAGGAAATGGCAAGACTGGAAAGCCCAACAAGCCAAATCCCATGGAACAAAAGGAGGGAATGCGACTCCCCCCAACCACGACACGATCGCTTTAGTAGGGATGGATGCGAATGGGCATATTGCGGGTGGTTGTTCTACCAGCGGTTTGGCCTACAAATTGCCAGGTCGGGTAGGGGACAGCCCAATCCTTGGTAGTGGGCTTTACGTTGACGGTGAAGTGGGAGCAGCCGGCGCTACGGGCATTGGCGAAAACGTCATGCGCCATTGCGGTTCGTTTCTCATCGTTGAACTCATGCGTTCCGGCATGGATCCGACCGCCGCTTGTCGAGCAGCCATCGAACGCATCGCCAAAACGGAAAAGAAAAAGGCTGCTGAACTGCACATCAACTTTTTAGCGATCGACAAGCAAGGGCGATGGGGGAGCGCGGGTACCGATGATGGTTACGAAATAGCCGTGGTGACGCCCGAATCAGCACGTCTGGAAAAACCGTTCTTGGTGGTCACATTTTAGAGTGTAGACTAGACAAGTCAAAAGTTGCCCAAATCGAAAGGATGAAGGATGCACGCGGAGATCTCTCAGTTCTTACGTTATTTGGATGTCGAGCGCAACGCTTCGGATCTGACGATCAAGTCGTATCGCGAGGACTTGATGGATTTAGCGGACTTTTTGACCGATGAAGGCCAAAAGAAAGTGGTTCCTCGCGAAGTCGACGCATTGCATCTGCGGGGTTATGTCTCCGCTTTGCATGATGCAGGCTACGCTCGCACCAGCATCGCTAGAAAGCTGGCTTCCCTCCGGAGCTTTTATCGTTTTGCGCAGCGGCAGGGTATGGCGGATACCAATCCAGCCAAGCCGCTTCGAAACCCTCGTGGCCAACGCAAACTTCCCCACTTCTTGACTGCCGACGAAGTCAAAACGCTTCTTGGTTCGCCGGACTCCAACGATCCAATGGGGTTGCGAGATATTGCTATTCTCGAGGTGATCTACAGCGCCGGTTTGCGAGTGAGTGAGGTCGTTGGCATGAATGATCGCGACTTGGACTTTGACGAGGGGACCGTGCGCATTCGGGGGAAAGGCAAAAAGGAACGCATCGGTTCGATTGGAACGCATGCCGCCAAAGCGTTGAATGTTTACTATTCCGTTCGCAAACGGGCCGACCATGGTGATTCGAAAGATCTGCCCACCTTCACCAACAAGTTCGGTCAACGGCTTACAACGCGGAGTATTGCTCGCATGTTGGAAAAGTACATTAAGGAAAGCGGATTGGATTCACGAACCACCCCTCACACCCTTCGCCATAGTTTTGCAACGCATCTGCTGGATCGCGGTGCAGACATTCGCAGTGTCCAAGAGATGCTAGGACACAAGAGTCTCGTTACGACGCAGATCTACACGCATGTGAGTACTGCCGCACTTAAGCAAGCGTATACGAAGGCCCACCCACGCGCATCGAAAAAGCCGGTAGAACCGGCAAAGTCATAAAGTGGCGTAAGCTTCCAGCTTGCGATTCTCTAACGCCCTACGGCTGATTTCAGCTACGCGGTCGAAGTAATTGCAGAATCGTGCTTTCCGATTCGGTATCAGGCATCGTATAGCCTGCGACACGCCTCAGTTCAATGTTCTTCATCAGTCCTTTGTGACGAGCTTCGCCCCGCTCCTCGACCCACTTTGGGCCTTTGATTGCAAGCAGTCGACGAAATTTGTGCCAGTCTTCTTGGAGCCAAGTACATAATCGCGATAGTGGGCCAACCGCTCTAGCAGTCAATGTGTCGTACCGGAATTCCTCCAGTACCTTTTGAACGCTCAGCGGATAAACGGGAATCTTTAGTTTGAGATGATCGATGACCCGAGTCACTACTGTCATTTTCTTGGCCACGCTATCGCAAAGGGTGACTTGAACGTCTGGGCGCAAAATTGCCACCAAGATTCCGGGGACACCACCACCGGCGCCGATATCCAAGATCTCTTCGTTCGGCTCAAGCAATTTTGCCAAATGCCAGGCGTCTAGAAGATCTCGCTTGATAAAGAGTTCGGGGGTCGTGTGTCGTGTCAGATTGATACTTTGGTTCCACGACCAAATTTGCAGGCAGTATTCAGCGATGCTGTTCCAAGCTTCGGGCGAGATATCGTTGATTTCAAGCGGAGCGGCATGAAGCTGCAACTGAGGCAAAAGATCCGAAACGTCCCCTTGAAACATGAGGGGCTTCTTCTTGATGTCTTTGCCTAAACTGCCCCCCTCGATGATTTCGGCGTGGTCAGTCTCTTCGGTCGGTTTCGAGGGCTGATTGGAATTCATGCGTCCTTTTTTCAATCTCCAACGTAATTGGTTCGGTTTGAATGCAACCTTAAGTGTAACTTAGTAGTGGTCAAGTTGATACACTAACCGTCAAGAACATGGGAAACCGATCGGAGATGCGTGGTCACGTCATGGGTATTCGCAATGAATAAACGCAACTTAGTCTGGATTGCATCCGCTTGCTTGCTGGTGGTTACCGCTAATATGTCGGCCTTTGGCCAGATTCGAGAATCGGCAAGACTGGCCGTCGATGTCGTTCATTTGAAAAACCAGAAGCAGATCCGTGGCTTTGTGCTTAGCGCAAAAACCAATGAAGACGTATCGATCGCGGTTTCCAAGGGTTGGTTCGAGAGGGAAGACCAAGCGGCCTACCTAAAGGCAGAAGTGTCTGCAAAGCAAGAGTCCGCAAAGGCAAGGTTGCAGTTGCGGGATCGGCTCAAGATCCTCTTGAATGATCCGGCTCAAATGCGGGATGGTGCATTCGGCTTCCTTGTTCGATCGGAATTGGAACGGATTGAGTCGGAAATCGCAAATCCACCCGATCACGAAATTCAATTCTTAGTTCTTAGAGTCAAATCGACAACGGTATCGAGTCTGAATATTGCGACGGATGCGAATCGAAAAATTGCGGTATGGAGTTGGCACGAACGGTTGTCGGATGTCGAATCGCGTAAACCGAGCAGTCTCGCCAACGAGTTGAAGTTAAAGAAAATCGACGCTACAACAGCCCCACCGGATCTCTCAAGCCGTTTTTATGTCGCGTCAGAAGGGGACGAGCTTTGGACCATTCGGCTGGCTATCGTGTCCTACCGACTTGATAAGGCAATTGAATTTCAGGGGTCAGGCGAGGTGATGCTTTTGGTTGGAGGCGAACGACCACCAGATTTCGCTTCGTTGATTGGGCAGATGATGCCGTCTCAACTGAACTCGCTGGTTCAGGAGTTGACTGGCGTTTCCAAGAAGCCACCTGACTTCAAAAGCGAGGAGGCAGAATGGACCAAGAGTGCCGTCTCGCAGGCCGAAAAACGGAATGCCGCCTACTTTCGAGCCACCAACGTGCGAACGGAATCTTTGGGAAACGCAGCCATCGTCGAATCCATTTTCATGGTAAAGCTTGCATCCGGCCAGTGGACTGCAGCTTGGAAGACTAGTGTCACTCAATTGGCCAGCGAGCAGAATGGAGATGCAATCCAAAGAATTACCAATGACCCTCAAGTGAAGGCGATTCAAACTCAGTTCGAGGCCTTTGGGGGGGCAAGAGTTTCGTTAGATACTGCCATTCGAGTTGGGGCAGCGACCATGACTGCCCAGCGAAACGTGAACGACGAATTCGTGCGATTTTCAGAGCTGTATATAAAGCAGTTGAACAGTCCTCCCATCCAACTGCCATCGAAATAATTACGAAAAAGGTCGTGGTATGCCGCTCCATCGTCACACCACGACCATTGATGTCGGCCGATCAGACTTTCGACTGATCCGACTTCTCAATCCGTGCTAAAAGATTCATCGTCTAGGGCCAACAAAAAAGATAAGCCAGAAGGTTCGGTTTGTAAGAACCCATACAATCGGCACATCTTTTTGCATGAGCGCTTTGTTACAACGAAGAATTAGGGTTGGCCGAAGAATTCGGGTTGGCCGTAGTGGGTGTTGTTTTATATAAAGAACAAGCCCGATAGTTTTAAAAATAAAAAAACCCAAAAAGAAACATAAAATGTGACAAAAAAAAAACGCAGTGTGGTGGGGGGGGGGGGGGGGTTTTT